>JAOPVE010000008.1 GCA_025963185.1 Actinomycetes bacterium | reverse complement strand
TGTTTCGTGGCCCGCGGAGCTTCCGCATTGCCTGCTGGATCGTCATGGCCGTGAACCTTGTTGTCGGGGTGTGGCTCGCCATCGCCGTGTTGTTCATCTACTGGCCCGCGATCCCGCCACTCCTGGTGGCCTCCATGCTGCCGCGCCGGGCGCCGGTGATACGTGCGTCCCAGGCCGAACCTGCCGAGTGACTCTCGCATTTCTTGCCTACTGCGTCGCCGAAGCGTGAGCGTTCCGCCGGAGGCATCCCGTTGATGCCGTCGCTGTGGGTGCAGGCCGCCGCGCGCGGCCGATGCCCGGCAGTGGCGGGTACCAACTGAGGTCGCGGATCGGGCCACAGGGTGACCAGCCGCGTGACCAGGACACGATGGAAGGGGTGAGATGCACTGCTACCCCGTGGTCCGTGGTCCGTGGCGCTGGCCGTGACCTGGCGCGAAGCGGGTGTAGCGGGACCACGGGAGGCTGTTGAGACGCCCGGAGGGCTGCTCATAACCCAAAGGTCGCAGGTTCAAATCCTGCCCCCGCTACCAGGGAAAACGGCCCGGCAGACCTAGTCTGCCGGGCCGTTTCTCGTTCGTTTGCATCCAGGCGTCGCTGACGGCAGTGTGTCCGACCGGTTGGACGGGCAGCGCAGGCTGCGGCGGCGCGCCACTCTCCCTGCTCGCCAGCGACTCCCGCTCGGCATCGAGGACGCGCGGGGGATCCGGGCGCATCATGCTCACGGTCAGCCTCCGGGTTCGTGCTCGGACAGAACCACGCCTGCGCGTTGGGTTGGGCTGGCTGGGGTTGTGCTTACGGTGGTCGGGTGAGCCGCATCGCGTCAGGCAAGCGCCACGGCGGCGGCCGGCGGCTCATCGCGGTCATGACTGCCGGGTGGCTCGTACTGCTAGCTGTCCCGTGCGTGTTGATGAACTTCGCCAGCGACGACCCCAATGAACCCTTCGGCCTACTCGACATCGGCCTGCTTGCCTTCGCTGGCTTGTTCGTCGCCGGCCCCGTGGTCATCGCCGTTACTGCCGCGACGCGAGGGCTGCGCGTCACAGCTGCCCTGTATGGCCTCCTCGCCGTCGTAGCAGTGGCCGTCACCTTCGCGGCGCTGACAGGACGAATGCCAGGAAACGTCTAGACGTGACCGCACGGCCGAGTCCACCCACGTCAGCCGGACCAGCGCGCAGGCGACACAGACCCCCCCGCGCACCCGGGAACTCAGGCCAACCGCGGGTGCCACGCCGGTGGACAGCAACAAGCACCCACTCCGAAGTGCGGTAACCGTGACCGGCCAGGACCGGCCGGACTTACCGCACTTCCGGGGGAGATGTGGCGGAAGGCTTGGGGCACGGCGTGGTGGCGGGTTCGGCGGTGCCGGACGTGCGGTCCGCAGGAGGTGTTTGCCGCTGCGCCAGGGTCTCCGCTACGCGGCGTCCTTGGCCGGTAATGGCCCGGCCTGAGCGTGCTCACCCAGGCAGCGCGTTGCTCACCTCACCGCCAACGCGATGGCGAGCCAAGGGCGACCGGCGCCTGAGCGGTTAGGGCTCGGGCGGCCGCCCAGCAGACGTGGTCTGCCGGGCCGTTCCTTGTCAGGCCGGCTGGTGGCACGCGTTGTTGTGGGCTGGATGGCGATCGCCCCATCGGCAGCCTCGGTGTTGCCTGGCTGCTGAAACGGAGGGACCTGCCGCGCTCACGCGCGGCATCGCTCGCCGTGGTGGCGCTGCTTTTCGGAGCTGCCGGGGCGCCGGATTCTGAGCGCCTGGTGAAGCATGTGGGGACGCGCGGTCAACGTCGACGGAGCCGGCAGCGAGAACGCGCTTCGCTGAACGGCTGTGCCAGGAGGTCCAGCGGATCTGGCGGATCTGGCTGATCGACCCAGGCGGGTTGCCCGCCGAGACACTTCGCGGCACGGCGGGTTCGGGCGCCGGCCGTCCGCGCCGGGAGCAGTCCAGGGCGTGCAAGCCGGACTACCCGATCGGTCCGCGGGCACGGGTCAGCGGACCGTCACCGTTGAGGTCCGCGGGGCCTGTTGGACCTTGTCGTAGTTGTCGACGCCCCGGACGACGACCTGGTAGGTCCCGGGAGGCACGACCGGCGAGGCGTAGACATAGTTGGACCCGGGCGTGCCTGGGCTGGTCAGGAATGCCCCGATCCACGGGTAGTCACCCGCCGTTGCGGGGGTGCTGAAGATGCCGGTGGTGCTCATGCCCTGCCCGGCGCTGTTGGAGATCTGGAGCTCGACCCGGCCCATGCCCACGTCGTCGAACGCCCGTCCGGAGACGGAGATCTTCGAGTCGGTATAGACCGTGTCGTCGCCTGGTGTGCCGCCTTCGGCCAGCCACGGGTCCAGGTCGCCCGGGTAGACGAGGTAGGTCGTGGTGGCGCCCGTCGTGTTGGAGTCCGGCTGGCCGGCCGTGTCGACGGCCCACGCCTCGACGGCGAACTCACCCTTGGTCGGCAGGTCGATCGGCAGCGTGAACGTGGTGTTCTTCGCGCCGGACGAGGCGAGCGCCGCGTTCACGGTGGCGAACGGGGACGACATCGTGCCGTCCGGCTGCACGTACCGGCCGGTGTCGAGATCCCGCAGTGAGACTCGGACGGCCTGCACGCCGTTGTCGTCCTTCGCGGTCCCGGAGAGGTCGAGGTGCAGTTTGTCGATGTCCTGCCTGACGCCGGTGACACTGAGCAGCCCGTTGGGGAACGCGTCGCCGGGGACCTGCACGGTGAGGTTCAGCCTGGCCACGTTGAGGGGCGGGGTCTGCAGGCCGAGGTTGTCGAGGGCCCGCACCCGGAAGTCGTAGACGCCTGGGCTGAGCGGGACCGACGTGAAGGTCCAGTTATAGGACGGGTCGCTGAAGTTGACCGGGGTGATCCGGTGGAACGAGGTGACGGAGTCCGCGCCCCAGGTGCCGTCGGCGGCCAGCGACTCGTGCGTGCTGGTGTTGCGCAGGTATACCTCGACCGCGCTGAGCCTGTCCTCGTCGGCCGCCGTGCCGGAGAACGTGATCGGCGATCCCGGCGCCACTGTGAGCTTGGGGGTGGGCCCGGGTGGGTTCGCCACGGCCGGCGCGGTGATCGTCACTGTCGGCGGCACGCCAGATGCCGAGACCGTCCAGCTGCGGGTGGCGCCCCCGATGTCGGACTGGCGCGCGGTGTCGATGGCGGTCGCGCTCATCTTCCAGTCGCCCTCGGACGGCAGCTCCACCTCGTACTGCCAGGTGGTCGAGGTCGCGCCGACGACGTCAGGCTCGCCCTTGAACGTGTGGTAAGTCGGGCTGACGGACCCGTCGTCCTGCAGGTACAGGTTGTCCTTGTTCCGGAACCAGTACGACATGGCGGTCACGCCCTTGTCGTCCGTCGCGGTGCCCGTGACGGTGAACGCCGTGGTGGCGAGCAGGCCGGCGGCTGGTGCGCTGATGGTCGTCAAGGGCGTCTGGTCCTCGACGCTGAAGGTCTCGATCTTCTTCACTGCCTTCGACGGATCGCTGGCGCCGTCCGCAGCGAAGGCCTTCGCCTGAACCTGATATTCGGCGACGGGCAGCGACAGCGACAACGACCAGGTGGCCGCGGTCGCGCCGGCCGTTCCCAGGTTCGCCAGGATGCTGTTGGCCGCTCCCCACGAGGTGAGGTCGTCCTGCAGGTACTGGCCGTTGGCCCGGTTCGTCACCTCCACCTGGACCTTGCTCACGCCGGCCGGCGCGGTCGCGTGCCCGGTGAGGCTGAACGGCGTGCCGGACGCCTTCACAGATCCTTCGATCGGGGTGTCGATCGTCGTGCCGACCGGCGAGTCCGCCGGCGACTGGGCGAGGTCGAAGAAGGCGACCCGTCCCGTGGTCTTGCCGCCCTTGATGGAGCCGTCGCCGCCGACGAACAGGCCGCGTGAGGTCGCCTTCATGGCCTTCTCGCCCAGGAACGAGTTGGAGCCGGGGTTCCACTCGAGCGCCGTCCCGGTGGCCGGATCGAGTGCGCCGAGGTGGTCACGGCGCACCACCTGGTCGCCGAGGGCGTAGGCGCCGAGGCCGTTGCCGGTGCCGTAGCTGACGGTGTCGAGCCCCGGCCACGGGACGTTCGACGTCGGCGACTCGTTCCAGCTGAAGTGGCCGCCGATATAGACGGCCCGCTCGGTGACCGCGACCGAGTACACGCTGTCGAAGTTCCGGGAGATCCATCGCGGCTGGACGTTGTCCTGGCCGGCCAGCGGGAACGCCATCGTCGTGTCGTTGATCGGCGGGCCGTCCCCACCGGATCCGCTGGTGACGACGAAGTACGAGTCGTCCGGTGCGATGTCGCCGGCCACGACCCGCTGGACGCCACCGACGAACGCGATGTTGTCCTGCCACAGGCGGGTGCGCCACGGCAGCAGCGCCTTGGTGGCGGTGTCGATCATGCCGACGCCGTACCGGTCCTGGCCACCGATCTGCCGTCCGGTGTGGACGACCATCAGGGTGCTGTCGTCGTGCGTGAGCTTCAATTGCTGGACGGTAAGCATGCCGTTGAGGCCGATCCCGCCCGAGATCGGCAGGGTGAAGCCGGTGTCCACCGCGCCCGTAGCCGGATTCAGCGCGACCAGGCTTTCGCGCGCGACTCCGTTCACGGTCTTGAACTGGCCGCCCACGTACACGGCCGTGGCGCTGACCGCGATGGCAGTGGCCTGCGCGCTCGCGTTCGCCGTGAACGCGGCGATCGGCGCACCCGTGGCCGGGTCGAGGCGGACGATCTTGCGCTTCGTGATGCCACCGACCGTGTTGAACGATCCCGCGACGTAGAGCGACGACCCGTCCGGCGAGGCCTCGACGGCGAGGACATCGCCGTCGAAGACCGGCCGGAAGCCCTCGTCGACCTTGCCGGTGTCGATGTTGTACGAGGCCAAGCCCTTCTGGGCGATGGCCGGCTCCCCGGCGTTCGCGATCGAGGTGAACGAACCGGCGACGAACACCCGGTTCCCGATCACGTCGAGGTCGGCGACCTCGCCGTTGGTGATCCGGGGAAGGTCGGTGCGAGGCGTAATCGGCACCAGCCCGTTGTGGCCGGGAACGGGCTGGCCGGCAACCGCGGGCGTGCTCGTGGCGGCGTGTAAGCCCACGATCGCGATCGTCCCGGCGAGCAGGACCACGAGAGTCCGCCGTCGCGTTCGGCTGACCGCCGCAGAACCGCGCCGGGCAAGAACATCCGGGACACCAAGCCGGCGGATCGGCATGCTGAACAGACCTCCAGGGGCCTCGTAGCACTCGTGTTACCCGGCCGGTGGACACGTCACCGAGCACGGCATCTCGGGGGGTGACCGGATCGGCGTACCGCGGGCGAACGCCTGCCCAGTGGTGCGGCCGGCACGTGGCCGCGTTCGCGGGCGACGCCACGATATCCACCCGCACAAGCCCGCCGGCCAGCACATCACGGGCCTTGACCGGACTCGACGGTTGCGCCGCTCGATACCGTGGCGCCGGTCCGCAACGTCGAAGGGCCTGCCGTGATCCTGCTCCGCCGTCTGCTTGTCTCGGTCGCCGCCGCCTCGGTGGCCGCTGCCGGACTCGCCGCCGCTCCCGCCCAAGCGCACGCACCGATCACCGCGACCGGATCCATCAGTGGCACCCTGACGACGCCCGCCGGGGCGCCGGTGGCGGACGTCATCGTCGAGGCGCGCCAGACGTCCGAGGTCACCGGCTTCTCGCCGTTCGCGGTCACCGGCGCGGCGGGTGAGTACACGATCGCCGATCTGGCGCCCGGGCGGTACAAGGTCGCGTTCACCTTCAGGCAGTCCGGCCAGATGGAGACCGAATTCACGCAGTGGGCCCATCGGGCCACCGAGTGGTCCGCGGCGGCGTGGGTCCAGGTCAAAGCCGGGGCGACGACCACAGTGGACGAGGTGACGTTCCCCACCGGCTCGCTGTCAGTGAGAGTCAGCGATTCCTCGGGTGCGCCGATCAGCGGGTTCTGCGCCGACGCCGTCGGCGACCGTTACGCCGCGACCGACTGCACCACGACCGGCACGCTTACCCTGGCGGACCTGCCGGTGGGCCAGTACGTGCTGTGGGCGAAGACGTCCGGTGAGCCGTCGGCGACCGCGATCGATCTCGCGATGGTCGATGAGGGATCCGTCACGGCCGTGGCCCTCACCACCGGCACGTAGAGGCGCCGGGCACGATCCTGCGGCCACGGCAGGCTGCTGAGCCCGGCCGCGAGATCCGGCAGAACTCGCCAGCGGATCCAGTGCATGATCGCCGGCGCCCACGGCCGCCGAGCCGGGTCACCGGATCAGGCGGCGGGTTCGGCGTCGCCGGGGGTGTCGATGACGGCTCCGCCGATCAGCGGCACGTCGACCGTCCGGGGCACGCTCTCCGGATCGGCGGGCCGGC
>JAOPVE010000521.1 GCA_025963185.1 Actinomycetes bacterium | reverse complement strand
CTGGCCGATCCTGCTCAACACGATCGCCGGGGTGAAGGGCGTCGATCCGCTGCTGGTGAAGTCGGCGAAGTCGATGGGGCTCGGGCCGTTGCGGCTGTTCCAGAAGGTGATCCTGCCGTCTGCCGTCCCGACGATCTTCACGGGGATCCGGCTGGCCGGCGCGTTCTCGATCCTCGTCCTGATCGCCGCCGAACTAGTGGGGGCGAAGGAGGGCCTCGGGTTCCTGATCATGAACTCGCAGGCCAACTTCGCGATCCCCGAGATGTATGCGGCGATCCTCACGACTTCGCTGCTCGGCGTGACCGTTAACCAGGCCCTGCTCGCGCTCGAACGCCGGTTCTCGACCTGGCGCCCCGAATAAGGAGAGATCGATGACCCGGCAGCTGCACCTCAACGCCTTCCTCATGCACGTAGGCCACCACGAGGCGGCCTGGCGGCACCCGCGGACCACCCCCGAGAACGCCGGTACGGCCAAGCACTACATCGAGATCGCGCAGACCGCCGAGCGCGGAAAGCTCGACTCGATCTTCTTCGCCGACGGGCTCGGCCTGATGGGCAACGTCCGCTACAACCACGCCAGCGGACTCGAACCGCTCACCCTGCTGGCCGCGATCGCGGTGGCCACCGAGCGGATCGGCCTCATCGCCACCGCCTCCACCACCTACTACGAGCCGTTCCACCTGGCCCGCAAGTTCGCCTCCCTCGACCACATCTCGGGCGGCCGCGCGGGCTGGAACATCGTCACGTCCGGCACCGAGGCCGAGGCCCGCAACTTCGGCCTCGCCGAGCACCCTCAGCACGCCGACCGCTACCGCCGCGCCGCTGAGTTCGTCGAGGTCGCGACCAAGCTCTGGGACTCGTGGGAGGACGGCGTCCTGGTGCGCGACAAGGCCTCTGGCCTCTACACCGAGAGCGAGCGGATCCACGCGATCGAGCACCGCGGCGAGTTCTTCAGCGTCGCCGGCCCGCTCAACGTGCCGCGCTCGCCGCAGGGCCACCCGCTGCTGGTCCAGGCAGGGTCGTCCCAGGACGGCAAGGAGTTCGCCGCCCGCTACGCCGAGGCGGTGTTCACCGCACAGCAGACGCTCGCCGACGGAAAAGCCTTCTATGCGGACCTGAAGAGCCGGCTCGCGAAATACGGCCGCACCGGGGACGCGCTCAAGATCCTGCCCGGGATCTCGCCGATCATCGGATCCACCACGGCCGAGGCCAAGCAGCTCGAAGACGAGCTGAACAGCCTGATCGTCCCCGAGTACGGGCTGGCCCAGCTGTCCAAGATGGTCGGACTCGACCTCTTCGACCGCGACCTCGAGGGCCCGCTGCCCGACCGGCTGCCCGTCGAGGACGACATCAACGGCAACAAGAGCCGGTTCACCCTCGTGGTCGAGCTGGCCCGGCGGGAGAACCTGACGATCCGCCAGCTGCTGGTCCGCCTCGCCGGCGGGCGCGGCCACCGGGTGATCGCCGGGACCGCCGAGTACGTGGCGGACCAGCTCGAAGAGTGGTTCACCGGCGGCGCCGCGGACGGCTTCAACGTCATGCCCCCGTACCTGCCCGGCGGACTCGACGACTTCGTCGACCAGGTCGTGCCGATCCTGCAGGACCGCAAGCTCTTCCGCACGGAGTACACCGGCACCACCCTGCGCGAGCACTACGGGCTGCCGCGTCCGGCCAGCCAGTTCGCCCAGCCGACACCCGCCACAGTGGGGAGCTGAAGAAGATGGCCCACGTCCTGACTCTGTCCGGCAGCCCGTCGGCGGCCTCCCGCACCGGGCGGCTGCTGCGGACCGTCGAGGACCACATCGCCGCCCGCGGCCACACCATCGAGCGGATCGCGGTCCGCGACCTGCCTCCCGCGGCCCTCCTCGGGGCGGACTTCGGCGACCCGGCGATCCAGGCCGCCACCGCCGCGGTAGCCCGGGCCGACGGGCTCGTCGTGGCCACCCCGGTCTACAAGGCGTCCTACACGGGGCTGCTCAAGTCGCTGCTGGACCTGCTCCCGCAGTTCGCGCTCGCCGGGAAGACGGTCCTCCCGCTGGCCACCGGCGGATCCACCGCGCACGTGCTCGCCATCGACTACGCGCTGCGCCCGGTACTCACGTCGATGGGCGCTCACCACGTGGTCCAGGGCTACTTCGTGCTGGACAAGCTCGTGTCCGCCGTGGGTGGTGACGACCCGGCTCTGGATCCGGCGGCGTGGGCTGCGCTGGTCCCGATCGTGGACGCGTTCGCCACCGCACTCGCCGGATCGCCCCCGCTACTCGCCAGGGCGGTCTGAGCTCGGTTCCTCCCGGTTCGTGGGGAGCCGGGCGGGACCCCAACCCCGAAGTGTGTGCCACTGCGCCGGTCATAGGCGGCAGAACGGCACACACTTCGGGGTTTTGTGGAGGACGGGCAGCAGGGGGTTGATCGGGGGCCGTACGGTTAAGCGACCGCTTCCCGGCACCTGCCCGGAAACCCAGTTCGTGGAGGAAGTCCGTATGACGGAAGGCGGATCCGGCCGGCGGCTGGCATCCGGTCGCTACCTGCTAGGTGACCTGCTCGGCGGCGGCGGTACCGCGGACGTTTTCCGGGCCACGGACACGGTCCTCGGCCGGCCGGTGGCGATCAAGCTGTTCCGGTCCGGCACCGAGGTCGCGAACGAGCAGCGCTTCGAGCGGGAGGCCCGGCTGCTGGCCCCGCTGAGCCACCCCGGCCTGGTGATGATCTACGACGCCGGGGTCGAGGGCGGCAGCGTCTTCCTGGTCCTCCAGTTGATCGACGGCGTGACGGTCCGGCAGCTGATGGCGGCAGGGACCGTGCCCGCGGCGCAGGTGGCGGTACTCGGCGCGCGGCTGGCGTCGGTGCTCGCGTACGTGCACGCGCAGGGCATCGTGCACCGGGACATGAAGCCGTCCAACGTGCTGCTCACGGGCAACCAGCTCGCGCCGGACGCCTCGAACGTCTACCTCGCCGACTTCGGCATCTCGCGGCTCGTCGACACGAGTCACCTCACGGCGACCGGCATGGTCGTCGGCACGGCCGCCTACATGGCGCCCGAGCAGGTGATGGGCCGCACGGTCGGACCGGCCGCGGACGTGTACTCGCTGGGCCTGGTCCTGCTCGAATGCCTCACCGGCCAGCAGGAGTACTCGGGCGCCAGCGCCGAGGCGGCCGTCGCCAGGCTCGGCCGCTCGCCGGTCATCCCTCCGCACACTCCCGAGCCACTGCGCTCGGTGCTCGCCGAGATGACGGCGATGGATCCGGCTCACCGGCCGTCCGCGGCCACGGTCGCCGCGAGGCTCTCGGGCACGGCGACCGGCGGCATGGCGGCCGGCGGGATGATGGGCGGTGGCCCGGCGACCGGCACGGCCACGGTCCCGTACGGGTACGCGGCCCAGCCTCCGATGGGCGGCACGGCGATGATGCCGGGCGCGCAGCAGCCCCAGGGCTCGATGTCGAGCACCCAGATCATGCCCGGCGCGGCCATGGGTGGTGTCGCCGCCGCGGCCGGTGCCGGCCGGGGCACGCCCGGCGGGACCATGCCGATGCGCCCCGCCGGTGGCGGCCGTCCGCCGTCGGGCGCCGGTGGTCCAGGTGGGTCCGGTGGATCCGGCGGATCGGGTGGATCGTCGTGGCTGAAGGCGCTCGCCGTAATCGTGGCCCTCGCCGCGGTGGCCTTCGGCGGCTACAAGCTCGCGACGTCGTTCGGGGCCGGACCCGGGGACTCGCCGAGCACCAGCCCGACCCAGGGCGCCAGCATCCCGCCCGTGACAGCGGACCAGTCCCCGCCGGACGTGACCCCCTCGCCGGAGCGCTCGCTGGCCCCGACCCAGGCGCCCCCGCCGACCTACGCCCCGCCCAGCCCGTCGAAGCCGTCGCCCTCGTTCAGCCCGCCGTACTCGCCGCCGCCGAGCGCGCAGACGTCGCCGGAGGCATCGGCCAGCCCGGCACCCCCAGGGGGTACGGAGGGCCAAGGGCAAGGGTCGCTTCCGATTCCTTCCGGTTCGTTCCTGCCCGGCCGAATAGCTCACGGCCGGTAGAGGCGTAAACGCAAATTCTTCTCTTGGTAGCCACTAGATTCGCCTAGCGGTTGCTAGCGTGGGCCGCGGCAGCCCCGGCTGGCGTGGCGACACGCCGTGATTGACCCGTTACGAGGTCGGCCGGAGCGGCACAGTAGCTGACCCGGCTTTCGGGAGCCGGAATCACGAGCGGGAGCGTGTGTGCGCGAGGGGATCGAGAGCGCGGGCGGGCGACAGCTGGCCAACGGTCGCTATGTGCTCAGCGCGAGGCTGGGCGGGGGCGGTACGGCGGACGTCTTCCGCGCCGTCGACACGCTGCTCGACCGTCCGGTGGCGATCAAGATCTTCCGGCCCGGCTCGGGGCTGACCGACGAGCAGCGGTTCGAGCGCGAGGCCCGCCTGATCGCCCCGCTCGACCATCCCGGTCTGGTCACGATTCACGACGCGGGGGTCGAGGACGATCGCGCCTACCTCGTCCTCCAGCTCATCGAGGGCGTGACCCTGCGGCAGCGGCTCTCGCGCGGGCGGCTCACCCCCGACGAGGTGACCGACCTCGGCGCCCGGCTCGCCACGGTGCTGGCGTACGTGCACGGCAAGGGCATCGTCCACCGGGACATCAAGCCGTCCAACGTCCTGCTCGCCGGGAACGGCCGCCTACCCGGAAGCGCCGTCTACCTCGCGGACTTCGGCATCTCCCGGCTCGTCGACACGATCCACCTCACCGCGACCGGACTCGTCGTCGGCACCGTCGCCTACATGGCTCCCGAGCAGGTCAGAGGGGCTGTCGTCGGTCCGCCCGCCGACATGTACGCGCTCGGCCTGGTGCTGCTCGAATGCCTGACCGGCCGCACCGAGTACACCGGCGGGAACGCCGAGGCCGCCGTCGCCCGGCTGAGCCGTCCGCCGGTCGTGCCCGACGGGCTTCCCGAGCCGCTGCGCTGGGTCCTCGGGGCGCTCACGTTCGCCGAGCCGGGCCTGCGGCTGACCGCCGAGCAGTGCGCGGCCATGCTCGGTGCCGGGGGGAGCGGCTACGGCGAGCTGACCACGAGCTTCCTGCTGCCGTCGGATCAGTCCGGCCTCCCGCCGGTACCCGCCGACGAGCCCGCGAAGCCCCGCCCGCAGTACGCCAAGCCAGACGCCAAGCCAGCCGCCAACCCGGACGGCACCCCTGCGGCCAAGCCTGCGCCCAAGCCCGCCGAGGTGGCGGTTCCCGACGCGCGGCCGAAGCCGAGTCCGCGGCCGCGCGTCGTCGTGCCGATGCGCGGGCTCACCCCCGCCGGATCCGCCGTGGTCACCCCCGCCGGTCCGGCCCCGGCCCCGGTGCCCGAGAACGCAGTCCACGATGTTCCGCCGCCGCCCGGTGCGCGCCCCGGCCCGGCGAAGGCAACCGAGGGTCCGCGGAACGGCGAAGAGCTGAACGCCGATCCGCAACCGCTTTCGGCGGACCACGGCGGTGAGCCCGGCCGCCGTGCCGAGCCGGCCGCGACCGAGCCGCGCGTGGTGCCGATCGGCGCTCCCACGCCCAAGCCACGGCCGCGCAAGCCGGCCGCGGTAATCACCGAGTCGCCGGCGCCCGCTCCGGCCGGGGCCCCGCAGCGGTCGATGACCCGCACGCTGCTCCGCCGCAGCTGGCCGTGGGCGGCGGCGGGCTGCCTCGTGCTGACGATCGTCCTGGCCACCTCGCCCGAGAAGGACACCCACTTCCCGCGGACCCAGCCCTACACCGTGACGACGCCCGACCCGGGGGTCTCGCCGGGGGCCGCCGCTCGCAAGCCCGCGCCCGGCTCCACCGGCAGCTCCAGCACCGGCAGCACCGCGACCGGGCCCGAGAACGTGCAGGTCAACATGCCTGGCGGGGCCGCTGGGCAGCCGTCAGGCGCGGCTGGACAGTCCGCCTCGCCCGCGCCCGTCGGGCCGACCGGGGTGCCCGCAGTCGGACTGCCGTCGCCGCTGCCGTCGCCCCCACCCACCGAGGACCAGCCGGACCCGTCGCCCAGCCCCTCGCCGTGCCCGACGAAGAAGAACGGCAACTGCAAGAAGACGCACCCGCCGAAGATCCAACTGCCTGACTTACCGATCGCGGTGCTTCCCTGACGCGACCGGAGTCAGAGCCGGTAGCGGAGCAGCGCGGCCAGGCCGTCCGGAAGCGTCAGCTCCTCGGGCGGCACCATCGTGACCTGCGCATCCGTGGCCGCCGCCGCGCGCACGAGCACCGCGTCGGCGCGGTCCTCGACGGCCTCGCCGGGCAGCTCGTCGCGGGTCAGGCCCAGTTCACCCGGCTCCGGACCGGCGAACAGCGTCCCGTTCGCCGCCGGATCGTCGTTGACCAGCACCACCTCGGCCTGCGCGAGCTGAAGCGCCCGGACCGTACCCTCGAACCCCGCGGCCGCCTTGTCGTGCTGACCGAGCTCCTCGCGGAACCTGTCCTCCACCGCGCTGACCTCGGCCGCGGCGCGGTCCGCGAGCAGCTTGGCGACCTCGGCCTGGAACGCCTCCTGGTCGATCCCGGCCGCCCGTCCGCCGCCCGGCACCTCGATCACCTCGGCCTGCAGGTCCGGACCGAGCGCGTGCAGCAGTTCGGACCTGGCCCGTTCCTCGCCCGCCACGAGGACGACCTTGGCCCCGATCGCGTGCGCCGCCTCGGTGGTGGCCCGCGCGACCGCCGCCGCGTTGCGCTCCCAGGTTTCCTCGGCCGCCTGCTGGTAGCGGCGATGCGACCAGCCACCCGCCTGCACCTTGCGGATCGGCCACGTCCTGCCCTCGATCTCCCGGCGCAACGCGTCGCCGTCGTACCCGACCGCGGTGACATCGGCGCCGACCCGATCCGTGACGACGAGGACGTGCGGGATCGTCTCCCGGTGCTGCGCGATCAGCGGCATGGCGTGCGGGAGCGGCGCGTACCGGTGGATCTCCCGCCGGGGCGGCCCCTCCAGCTCGGCGGCGAGCCGGACCACACCGCCCGCGGCGAAGATCGCGTGGCCGGACGGCCCCTCGGGCCGGAGCACTTCGACCAGATCGCGGATCGCGGTGATGTCGGCCTCGGGCGCGCCCTGGTCCGCGAGCGCTGTGGCGGCCTCCCGCCAGCGCAGCGCGACCTTACGCTGGGCAAGCTCGCTGTCGCGGCTCGTATCCAAGTAGACGGAGGTGTACGGACCCGGCTGCCGATAGAGGTGTTCGAGGATCGTCAGACGCACGATGACCTCCAGATACGTTCGGTCACGGACACGACTGGCGTACCCACGACGGGAGACCTCACGCGCGCCGGCGCGACCCGTGCCGGCGTGGCCGAGCTGAGCCGCTCGGGCGCCGTTGCATGATGGGCGCACGCTCGCCGTGGGGGGAGGTACTGCCGTGCCAACCCTGCTCACCATGGGTGACGGTCGATGAGTGACGACATCGACCCGTCCGGGGATCCCGCGCTTGACGCCCCACCCGCCGAGGCCCGCGCGCTGTGCCGGATCTGCTACGGATCGGGCGAGCGCCGGATCCGGAGGGCGGCCGTGCTGTTCTCCGAACACCTGCTGGGCGGGACCGCCGTGGTCCCCGAGACCTGCCAGTACTGCTGGGGCGACGGGTGGCTGGACCTGTGAGAAGTCGCGGAGGTGCGGGTCAGCGAGGCCGGCGGCCCGAGCAGCGGCACGGCCGGTAGCCCCAGCCCCAGCGCGGCATGGCGGCGAGCTGGCAGGTCGGGTGTGACGGCAACGTTCCTCCTCGGCGCGGGGCTACTGCCCGTGTGCCGCTCAGCCTCCCGGCCGTTGCCCTTACGTACATGGGTGATCAGCACCCATCTATCGCCCCGGTGGCTCCGGCCTGGGCGGAATGGCCGGTCCCGGGATCACCTGGGGTGCGCGGGTACGGCAAGCTTGGGGCCGGAGGAGTGACATGACTGATCAGCTGAACGCCCCGCTCGCCGATCTCGACCCCGAGATCTACGAGACCGTCCGCGCCGAACTGCGCCGCCAGCAGTCGACGCTAGAGATGATCGCGTCCGAGAACTTCGCGCCCGTCGCCGTGATGGAGGCGCAAGGCTCGACGCTGACCAACAAGTACGCCGAGGGGTACCCCGGACGGCGCTACTACGGCGGCTGCGAGTACGTCGACGTCGCCGAGAAGCTGGCCATCGAGCGGGTGAAGTCCCTGTTCGGGGCCGGGTTCGCGAACGTCCAGCCGCACTCGGGGGCACAGGCCAACGCGGCCGCGATGGTCGCGCTGCTCAAGCCCGGCGACACGATCCTCGGGCTGGACCTCGCGCACGGCGGTCACCTGACCCACGGCATGAAGATCAACTTCTCCGGCAAGCTCTACAAGGTCGCGGCCTACCACGTGGGCGCCGAGGACCACCTCGTCGACATGGACGAGGTCGCCGAGCTGGCCCGCGAGCACCGGCCGCAGCTGATCATCGCGGGCTGGTCCGCCTACCCCCGCCAGCTCGACTTCGCGAAGTTCCGCGAGATCGCCGACGAGGTCGGCGCGTACCTCATGGTCGACATGGCGCACTTCGCCGGGCTCGTGGCCGTCGGGCTGCACCCCTCGCCGGTGCCCTTCGCGGACGTCACCACCACGACCACCCACAAGACGCTCGGTGGACCGCGCGGCGGCGTGATCCTCACCAACCGTGAGGACCTGGCGAAGAAGATCAACTCCGCGGTGTTCCCGGGCCAGCAGGGCGGTCCGCTGGAGCACGTGATCGCGGCGAAGGCGGTCGCGTTCAAGCTCGCGGCCAGCGAGGAGTTCGCGGATCGGCAGCGCCGCACGATCGAGGGCGCCAAGATCCTGGCCGAGCGGCTGCTCGCGCCGGACTGCGAGAAGGCCGGCGTCAAGGTCCTGACCGGCGGCACGGACGTGCACCTGGTCCTAGTCGACCTGCGCGACTCGGAACTCGACGGCCAGCAGGCCGAGGACCGCCTCCACGAGCTGGGCATCACGGTGAACCGGAACTCGGTGCCGTTCGACCCGCGTCCGCCGATGGTCACGTCCGGCCTGCGCATCGGTACGCCGGCGCTCGCCACCCGCGGCTTCACGGCGGACGACTTCACCGAGGTCGCCGACGTGATCGCGAAGGCACTCCAGCCGTCCTACGGCACGGGCGACGCGACAACGGAATCCCTCCGCGCCCGGGTAGCCACCCTGGTCGACAAGTACCCCCTCTACCCCAACCTTTAGCCCGCCCGGCTTCACCCGGAAGTGTGTGCCGCTAGACCGGCTATGACCGGCGCAGCGGCACACACTTCCCGTTGGTGGGTCGCACTTCCCGGTGGGGCTAGGGGCGGCCTAGGGCGGGGCTGCCGCAGTAGCCGTAGCCGCCGGAGCTGGCGAGGGGGCTGGAGATGGTGGTGCCGTCCGTGGTGAGGACCGCGGCGCGGGCGCAGGCGACTGGCCCGTACTTCAGGCCGCGGATCCTGGCCTGGTAGGTGTTGTCGCCCGTCTGGGTGGCGCGGACCGTCCGGCGGTGGGTGCCGTCGCGGTCGGTCCAGCGGACGGTGATCCGGGCGCTGGTGGCCGTCGCGCCCTGGACCGTGGCGCGCACGGTGGCGATCCAGGTGCGATTCGACAGGTCCACCGCGAACGCGATCTCGGCGTGTACCGACGGGGCCGGTGCGGGCGGAATGACTGGCGGTGCGGCGGCGGGCGCCGGATCCGGTCTGGCGGGGGGCCTGACCGGCACCACGGTTACCGGTGAGCGGCGAGGCGGCGGCGCGGGTGACGGGGAGGGCGCGGGCGGATCCGGGAGGACGAGCGCGGGTGCCAGCGGGCCGGGTTCGGTGACGGCGGGGTTGAGAAGCAGGGCGTCCGAGCGGTGGACGGGCTGGTCCAGAACGGTGTCCGCGACGAAGGCGGCGGCGAGCAGTGCCGCGGCCGCGGTCGCGCTGGCGACGAACACCGTGCTGCGGTTCCGCCGCCGGTCGCCCGGCCGGGGGAAACCGTGCCGGTCGTAGGGCGCCTGGCGATCCGCTGCGTCGGCGAGCACAGCGGGGATCGTGGCCGCGTCGAGCACCCGCCCACGCAACTGGATCGGCGGACCCTGGAACGGCGCGACCGCGAACGTGGCCGCGACCCGGTCGTCGCACACGTCCGAGAGCTGTGCGTACACGCCCGCCACGGATCGCCGGACGAGCGCGAGCGGCCGCCCGAGCAACTCGGCGAGAGCCCGCGGGGAGAAGCCGTGCCGGAACGCCAGCTCGGCGAGTTCCTGCTCGTCGGTGGGGAGGGAGTTGAGGGTCTGGCGCAGCCGGGTCAGGCGGATCAGCTCGTCGCGGGAGGGCCGGTGCTGGACCAGCGCCCGCCACTCGGCGCCGCTGCCGGCGAACATCGAGCGGATCCGGATGGCGTCGGCCCGGCCGCGGAGGGTCTCGTTGCGGCCGGCGGCGAAGATCCAGGCGCGCAGGGTCTCGGCCTGCACGGGGTCGGCCGCCGACGGATCCCGTGGGAGGAGCCCGCGCGCGGCGGCGGCGAGCAGTGCGTGGCAGACGGCGTCCTCGGCGAGCCGGTTGTCGCCGAGCGCCCAGGAGCAGTAGTCGTACAGGCCCACGGAGTACAGGTCGTAGGCCGCGGTGAGTGCGTTGAGGGTGGTGTCTTGCCGTGACAGAACAGTCGTGCCCCGATCCATGCTGCGGGACCCTAGCAGCGCCCTGACCTGCGTGTTGTCCCCTCGATCGGCCCGGCCAAGGTGGCCCGGCGAGGCGCTGGTGCGGCACGCCGGCCCGGTCGGCTCCGACGCGCCGAAGCGGTCACCCGGTTGTTCGCGCGGCCCGGCCCGGGGCGTCCGGGCCGGGCCGCGCGACGATCACACGCCGCTGATCAGGTGGTTCGCGATGTCGGCCGTGAAGGTGCCGGCCGGGGTGGTGGGCGCGATCCCGCAGAGGCCGTCCGAGGCGCCGGGGGTCTTGATCCAGAGCAGCATGTCGTTGGATCCGGTGCCGACCTGCGCGGGGGTCCCGAGCTTGCGCCCGGCCGGGTTGCACCACTCGCCGTTGCTGCCGTTGCCGTTGCGGCTGGTGTCGGCCACGAACTGCTTGGTGTAGCCGTACTTGGCCGACAGGGCCGAGTTCACCGCGGCGGCGTACGCCGTGGACTGCGCGGTCGTGTAGTAGTTCGACACGTTGAGCGAGAAGCCGCGGACGTTCGCGACTCCGGCCTGGTTGAGCCGGTCCGCCATGGTGGCGGCGTCGATCCAGCCCGCGTTGCCCGCGTCGAGGTAGGCCCAGGTGTTCGGGGCCCGGTCGTGGAACTGGCGGGCGGCGAAGTTGAGCATGCCGTTGCGGGCGGCGATCTGGTCGGGGGTCATGCAGCCGAAGTCGCCGAGGGAGTCGGGCTCGATGACGACGATCGCCGGGCGGGTGCCGATCGCGCTGGCGAACGCCGAGATCCAGGTGTCGTAGGCCGCGGCGGTGTCCGCGCCGCCGGCGGAGTGGCCCCCGCAGGCGTCCCGGCCGGGGAGGTTGTAGGCGACGAGGACCGGGAGCTTGTCCGCGTTGTCCGCGCGCCCGACGAAGGATCCGACGGCGGTGCCGATGGTGCCCGACCACGCGCCGAACCACTTGGCGATGGGCTTGCTGCCGATGGCCGACTGGATCCGGGTCGCGCTCGGGTTGGTCCTGTTGGCGCGGACCCAGGTGGCGGGCACGGAGTCCGGATCCGCGAAGAAGCCGCTCGTCAGCGTCACCGGCGTGCGCGGCGGCGGGTACGAGGCGTGCGGCGCGGCGGCGACCGAGGCGGAGGCGCCCGCGACGCTGCTCAGGATCACTCCGGCGGTCAACGGGAGGAGAAGAAGGCGGCGCACGCGTGACTCCCTGCGATGGTGGGGTGGGGACTCCATCACTCGCATCGGTTCCGGGCGGATGTTCCTGAGCGCGCGGCCGTCCTCCGCGCCGGTGGTCCGGCCCAGCCGTTCAGCCGGTATCGGAAAGGGGGTCAGACGGTGAGCGACCAGGAGTCGATGTACCCGGCGTCGCCGCGGAAGCTGTCGGTCACCCGAAGCTGCCAGGTGCCGTTGCGGACCTCGCGGGCGGCGTTGACGATCCCGAAGCCGTCGACGTTGGCGGCGCCGTCGCGGGAGTTCAGCCGCTTGAGCCGGTAGACCGTGCCGTCCGGGGCGACGAGCTCGACCGTGAGGTCACCGCGGTAGGGGTGCTTGATGTGGACGTCCACGCGGGTCCGGGGCAGGGCGTTTCCGGCACAGCCGGTCACCGAGATCGGGCTGGTCGTGATCCCGGGGTTGGGGATGTCGGTGTCCCGGTTCGTGGCGAACGTGCCGCAGGATCCGTCGCCGGGTGCGGGCTGGCCCTGGCCGCCACCGGCCGGGGGTGCGCCGGGCGCCGGGGTGCCGG
>JAOPVE010000453.1 GCA_025963185.1 Actinomycetes bacterium | reverse complement strand
CCATGTGCCGCACCGCCCCGATGTGCAGGCTCAGCCCCTCGAGAGTCAGCAACGGGAAGAGCATCCAGCCCTGCCGGCGGGTCAGCCAGCCGGCCACACCGGTCCGCTCGACTGCGAGATCCGCCGTGAACGCCATCAGGCCGGACGCGATGTCGGGGTCCCGGCCGATCTGGTTGGGGGCCGCGTGGTGACTGTTGTGCTTGCCCCGCCACCAGCCGTAGCTGAGACCGAGCACCGCACCGGACACCAGCCGTGCGGTCCACTCGTTCCACGCCGCGCTCCGGAAGATCTGTCGGTGCGCCGCGTCGTGACCCAGGAAGCCGAACTGGGTCAGCACGCAACCCACCAAGCCGGCGATGATCAGCTGGTACCACGAGTTGCCGAGGAGGACTGCGGCGACCGTGAGCCCGGCCAGCGCGAGTGCACCGGCACCGAACTGACCCCAGTAGTACGCGTAGCGGCGGTTCAGGAGTCCGCTCTCGCGCACGAGTCGCGCCAGCTCGGTGTAGGAGCTCGCGGCTCTCGCCGCGGCACCGGGCGGAGCTGCGAGAAGCCGTTCGGTCACACGCCCTCCAGCGATCTGAGCGATACGCCGTCGAGGACCGGGACGACCAAGTCCTGAAAGAGTAGCGCGGCACCGGGCGGGGCGTGATCAGACTGGCCGCACGAGTGCCGCGCGCAGCCTCCTGGTCTGAGGGCCCTCAGGGAAGCAGGGCGTCAGCCGCTTGACACTGAGGGGAGCCATGGTCGGGCGGAACCCGCTCGCCGGCCAGGGTCAGAGCGAACAGCTGGCCGAGCGCTACGCGGACGCCTGGACGCCCAGCAGACCTGCCGGCTCCGCCGGTGAAACCGTTCCCGTTGCCGTTGCCGTTGCCGTTGCCGTTGCCGTTGCCGTTGCCGTTGCCGTTGCCGTTGCCGTTGCCGTTCCCGTTCCCGTTGCCGTTGCCGTTGCCGTTGCCGTTGCCGTTGCCGTTGCCGTTGCCGTTCCCGTTGCCGTTCCCGTTGCCGTTCCCGTTGCCGTTCCCGTTGTTTCCGTTGGTCCCGTTGTCGCCGTTCCAGGAGCCGTTGTCCTGGCCTTCGAGGATGATCGTGATCAGCGTGCCCTTGGTCGCGTGGCTTCCACCCGACGGCGACGTGCGGCGAACCGTGCCGTCGGTCGGCAGGGATCCGTCCTGGCGAGGGGTCAGCCGGTAGGAGAACCCGGCGTCGCCCAGGTCACGCTCGGCGCTGGAGAGAGACTGACCGTCCACGTCCGGGACGCTGGCCTCAACCCCGTACATCATCGCGTCGGTCGGCGGGACGAAGTCCTGTGGCTTGTACTTGTCCAGCGCCACGGCCATCGTCTTGTTGAAGATCTTCTGCGGGACGTTGTGCACGCCACTCACGTCGTCGTCGATCTTGACCGGGTTCGCCACGAACGACGCGGCCGCCAGATTGGGCGTGTACCCGACGAACCAGGCGCTCGGCTCCTTGGTCCCGGAGTCGGTGGTGCCCGACTTGCCGGCGATCTCGCGGTCGAACGCGCGCCCGACGCTGGCCACCGTCACGCCGCCGCCGGGGTGGGTGCAGCTGCCGTGCGCCTGGTCGCCGACCGGGCACCGGGCCGCGTCGTTGGCCGCGTCGGCGACCTCCCGCGGAACGGTCTGCTTGCAGGTCGGATTGGCGAACGGCAGAGGCTTGCCGCTGGCGTCCGTGATCCTCTGCAGCGGCAGCGGATCACAGTACTTGCCCCGCGCGGCCAGCGTCGCGTACGCGTTCGCCATCATCAGCGGAGTGGTGTTGGCGACGCCGAGGGTGAAGGATCCCCACGCGCTCGGGCTCTTGAGCGCCGCGGCCTTCTGTTCCTTGTCGGTGCTGGTCGTCAGCCGCAGGCCGAGCTGCTCCGCCGCCTGGATCGCCGCCTTCACCCCGACGCGCTCCTCAAGCTGCACGAAGTAGGTGTTCACCGACTCGCCGAACGCGGACCACATCGTGTGGTCGCCGCTCATCCGCTGGTCGGCGTTGTGCGGGCAGAAGTAGTGCTGGTCTCCGCAGCTACCGCCGGTGAACTGATGCGAGATGTACTGGTAGTCGGACTGGATATGGGTATTGAGCGGCGATCCCTGTTCCAGCGCGGCGACCATCGTGAACATCTTGAACGTCGATCCGGCCTGGTACCCGGGGATCGCCGTGCTCCCGCCGAGCAGGGGTGCCGTGGTCGCCGGGGCCTTGAGCCCGTACGGCCGGCTCGTCGCCATCGCCTTGACCCGGCCGCTGCCCGGCTCGACCACGACGACGCCATCCGCGAACCGGCTGCCGGAGTCGAGGGCGTTGTCGGCCGCCGCCTGCGCCGCCGCCTGGATGTCCGGATCGAGCGCGGTGTAGATGTTGTAGCCGCCCTTGAACAGGTTGTCCTCGCGCTCCTTGCGAGTGTTGCCGAACTTCGGATTCGACTTCCACCACTCGACGAACCAGGAGCAGTAGAAGCCGTACTTCGGATCGCCGTTCTCGCACAGCCGCGGCGACTTCTTCGGCTTGAGGACGATCTGGGTCTTCTTCGCGTCGTCGGCCTGCTTCTGCGTGATCATCTTCTGCGTGAGCATCGAGTTGATGACGTAGTTGCGGCGCTGCTTCGCGGCGGCCTTGTCCCCGTCGATCGGGTTGAACTTCTCCGGGTTCTTCACGATGCTCGCCAGCAGCGCGGCCTCGCTCAAGCTCAGCTGGGTGGCCGGCTTGGAGAAGTAACCCTGCGCGGCGGCGGCCACCCCGTAGCTCCGGTTGCCGAAGTTCGCGATGTTCAGGTAGCGCTCGAGGATCTGCTTCTTGGTGAGCTTCTGCTCCAGCGAGATCGCGTACCGCATCTCCTGCAGCTTGCGCCCGCCGTTCGGGGCGATCGCGGCCGTGCGCTCGGCGTCGGTCTTCGCCGAGTAGTACAGCGCCTGCTTGACGTACTGCTGGGTCAGCGTCGAGCCGCCCTGCTGGGTGCCGCCGTTCGACACGAAGTTCACGAACGCCGCGCGCATGATGCCCTGCGGATCGGTGCCCTTGTGCGTGTAGAAACGGATGTCCTCGGCGGCGACGATCGCGTTCTGCATCGTCGCCGACATCTGCGTGATCGGCACCGTGACCCGGTTCTCGTCGTAGAACGAGGTGATCCGGGCGCCGTTCGCCGCGTACAGGTTCGACGTCAGCGGGGGCGGGCCCGCCTTGAGATCGCTCGGCAGGTCCTCGAACGAGTCGGACGCGGCCTTCGCCGTGAGCCCGACGCTGCCGACGAGGGGGAACGCCGCCGCCGCCACGACGATGCCGGCGAGCAATCCGCACAGCAGCAGGGACGTCACGTTGGTCAGCTGGCGCGCGTTGAAGTACTGCTGCATGTACCTCACCTTATTGGGCACCGCCGACAGTCGCCTCCCTCGCCGGCCCCCCGACATGGCTGGCCTGCGGTTGCGCCCGGAGACCGTGGGATCCGCCACAGCAAGGGACCGCCACGCGGAGTGGACAATGGGGACAGTGAATTGTCCCGATCGGCTGTTAGATTCGGCGAATGCCCGATCCCGTGGAATCGCTTTTCCGGGATATGTGGCGGCCGCTGGCGGAAATAGGCCGCGCACCCGGCGGGGGTTATGCCCGGCACGGCTGGAACGACGCCGAGCTGGCCTGCCGTGCCTGGTTCGCCGAGCGCGCCGCCGAGCGCGGGCTGGCGACCGAGACCGACCGCAACGGCAACCTGTGGGCGTGGTGGGGCGAGCCAGGGCCGGGCGCCGTCGTCACCGGCAGCCATCTGGACTCGGTGCCCAGCGGGGGCGCGTTCGACGGTCCGCTCGGGGTCGTCTCGGCGTTCCTCGCGATCGACCAGTTGCGCGCCGAGGGCATCACGCCGCGGCGCCCGGTCGCCGTCGCCGTCTTCTGCGAGGAGGAGGGGGCCCGGTTCGGCGTCGCCTGCCTCGGATCGCGGCTGCTCACCGGCGCTCTCGATCCGGCCAGGGCGCGCGCGCTGACCGATCCGCACGGGGTGACCCTCGCCGAGGCCATGCGCGCCGCCGGGGCGGATCCGGACGCGATCGGCCCCGATCCCGAGACCGCGAACCGCATCGGCTGCTACGTCGAACTGCACATCGAACAGGGCAGGGCGCTCACCGAGCCGGTCGGGCTGGCGAGCGCCATCTGGCCGCACGGGCGCTGGAAATACGATTTCAGCGGATCCGCGGACCACGCCGGCACCACCCGCATCGCCGACCGGCGCGACCCGATGCTCACGTTCGCGCGCATGGTCATCGCCGCGCGGGCCCGGGCGATCGAGACCGGCGCGCTCGCGACGGTCGGACGGGTCCTGTGCGAGCCGAACGGCACCAACGCGATCCCGGCCCGGATCACGGCCTGGCTCGACGCCCGCGCCCCCGACGAGGCCACGCTCACGGCCGTGACCAGGGCGATCGAGGCCGACACCGCGACCGCGAGCCGCGCCCACCGCACCGGGCTCGACGTCAGCGCCGAGTCGCTGTCCCCCGCGGTCGACTTCGACGGGCCGCTGCGCGGGCGCCTCTCGGCGATCCTCGGCGGGTCTGTCCCGGTCCTGCCGACCGGCGCGGGGCACGATGCGGGGGTGCTGGCCGCTGTAGTCCCGACCGCGATGCTGTTCGTCCGGAACCCGACCGGGGTGTCCCACTCGCCCGCCGAGTCCGCCGGGGACGGCGACTGCGCGGCCGGGGTCCGGGCGCTCGCGCGGGTCCTCGCCGGGCTGGTGGACCCATGAGCTCGCCCGGACCCGTGAGCTCGCCCGGACCCGTGAGCCGGTGGTGGGCGGAGCTGGCGTGGCTCGGGGATCCGGCGGTGCCGCCCGTCGCCGGGGTGCTCATCGAGGCTGAGGGGGGCCGGTTCACGTCCGTGACGCCCGGCGCCGAGCCGGACGGGGAACGGCTGCCCGGACTGACGATCCCCGGACTGGCCAACGTCCACTCGCACGCGTTCCACCGGGCCCTGCGCGGGCGCACCCACGCGGCCCGCGGCAGCTTCTGGACCTGGCGCGAGCACATGTACGAGTTCGCCGCGGGCCTCGACCCCGACAGCTATCACGCGCTGGCCAGGGCGGTGTACGGCGAGATGGCGCTCGCCGGGATCACCGCGGTCGGCGAGTTCCACTACCTCCACCACGGGCCGGACGGCCGTCCCTACGGCGACGCGAACGTGATGAGCGCGGCGCTGGTGGCCGCGGCGGCCGAGGCCGGGATCCGGATCACGCTGCTCGACACCTGTTACCTCGCGGGCGGGGTCGGCGAGCCGGTGGCCGGGGTCCAGCTGCGGTTCTCCGACGGGGACGCGGCGGGGTGGGCGGCCAGGGCCGGGGCGTTCCGGCCGGACGGATCCCACGCGCGGGTCGGCGCCGCGATCCACTCGGTGCGGGCGGTCCCGGCGGGCCAGCTCCGGGATGTGGTCGGCTGGGCCGCGGATCGGGACGCGCCTCTGCACGTCCACCTGTCCGAGCAGCGGGCCGAGAACGAGGCCAGCCTCGCCGCGTACGGGCACACGCCCACCGGGGTGCTCGCCGCCGCCGGGGCGCTCGGCCCACGCGCGGTCGCCGTGCACGCCACCCACCTGACCAGTGCCGATGTCGGGCTGCTCGGATCGTCCGGAACCGGCGTGTGCCTGTGCCCCACGACCGAGCGCGACCTCGCCGACGGGATCGGCCCCGCGCGCGAACTGGCCTCGTCCGGCTCGCCGCTCTCGCTCGGCAGCGACGGGCACGCAGTGATCGACCTGTTCGAGGAGGCGCGAGCGGTCGAGCTGGGCGAGCGGGTCCGCACCGAGCAACGCGGCCACTTCTGGGCCGGCGAGCTGCTCGGCGCGGCGACCGCGCACGGCGCGATCGGCTGGCCGGACGCGGGCCGGATCGTCCCTGGCGCCATCGCGGACCTCGTCACGGTCGGCCTCGACAGCGTCCGGCTCGCGGGCACCCGCCCCGGCGACGCGGCCGGCGCCGTGGTCTTCGCCGCGACCGCCGCCGACGTGCGGACGGTGGTCGCCAGCGGGCGCACGATCGTCCGCGACGGCCACCACACCACGGTCGACGTCCCGGCGGAGCTGGCGGCCGCACTCACCCCCACCCCCACGGAAGTGGGGGAAACGCGGCCGGGCGGGACCGGG
>JAOPVE010000444.1 GCA_025963185.1 Actinomycetes bacterium | reverse complement strand
GCTGGGGTACCAGGACTCGAACCTAGACTAGCTGAACCAGAATCAGCCGGGCTGCCAATTACCCCATACCCCATTGGTGCTGGCTTGTTCCCTCGCTGCACCGCGGCTAACTGTACCGGAGAGCCCTCCGCGGTCCCAAATCGGATCCTCTACCGGCATGTTCACCGGGTGGGACGGCCGCGCGACCGCCCCACCCAGCCCGATCAAGCGAGCAAACGAGATCAGGCCAGCGCGGCGCGCAGCCGGGCCAGGGAGCGCTCGCGGCCGAGCACCTCCATCGACTCGTACAGCGGCGGGGACACCGTGCGGCCGGTCAGCGCGACCCGCAGCGGCGTGAACGCCTTGCGCGGCTTCAGGCCCAGCCCGTCCACCAGCGCGGACTTGAGCGCCTCTTCGATCGCGGCCGTCTCCCAGACCGTCAGGGCCTCCAGCGCGCCGATGGCCGCCGTGAGCGCGGGCTCCGCGTCCGGACCCAGGTTCTTCGCGGCGGCGTCCTCCTCGACCGTGAACGCGCCGTCGGGGGCCAGCAGGAACCGCAGCATCGGGACCGCGTCGGAGAGCACCACCACCCGCTCCTGGACCAGCGGCCCGATCTCGGCGAGCACCCGGCGCCGGTACTCCGGATCGCCCTCCAGCAGTCCCTCGGCCGCGAGGAACGGCTCGATGCGCTGGGCGAAGTCGGCCGGGTCCAGCAGGCGGACGTGTGCGGCGTTGATCGCCTCGGCCTTCTTCAGGTCGAACCGGGCCGGGTTCGGGCTGACCCGGCCGACGTCGAAGGCCTCGGCCATCTCGTCCATCGAGAAGATGTCCCGGTCCTCGGCGATCGCCCAGCCGAGCAGCGCGAGGTAGTTCAGCAGGCCCTCGGGCAGGAAGCCGCGCTCGCGGTAGAGCAGCAGGCTCGACGTCGGATCGCGCTTCGAGAGCTTCTTGCTCCCCTCCCCCACCACCAGCGGCAGGTGGCCGAACGAGGGCACGTCCTTGGCGACCCCGAGTTCGACCAGGGCCCGGTACAGCGCGATCTGGCGGGGCGTCGAGGGCAGCAGATCCTCGCCGCGGAGCACGTGGGTGATCTGCATCATCGCGTCGTCCACCGGGTTGACCAGCGGGTAGAGCGGATCGCCGTTGCCGCGCGCGATCACGTAGTCCGGCACCGAGCCCGCCCTGAACGTGACCTCGCCGCGCACCAGGTCGGTCCAGGTCAGGTCCTCGTCGGGCATCCGCAGCCGCAGCACCGGCACCCTGCCGTCGGCCCGGAACGCCGCCTTCTGCTCGTCGGTGAGGCCGCGGTCGAGGTTGTCGTAGCCCAGCTTCGGATCCCGGCCGGCCGCCCGGTGCCTGGCCTCGATCTCCTCGCCCGAGGAGAACGACTCGTACGCGTACCCGCCCTCGACGAGCCGCCGGATCACGTCGTCGTAGATCGCCCGCCGCTCGGACTGCCGGTACGGGGCGAACGGGCCGCCGAGGTCGGGCCCCTCGTCCCAGTCCAGGCCGAGCCAGCGCAGCGAGTCCAGCAACTGGTCGTAGGACTCCTGGGAGTCGCGCGCCGCGTCGGTGTCCTCGATCCGGAACACGAACGTGCCGCCGTGGTGGCGGGCGAACGCGCGATTGAACAGGGCCGTCCGGATCAGCCCGACGTGCGGGTTTCCGGTCGGCGACGGACAGAACCGAACCCGGATCGACGGGTCTCGCTCCACGATGGACTCCACAGCTTCAGGATCGGGCGATGACGGGGTTGGTGAGCGTGCCGATGCCCTCGACGGACACCGCCACGCGCTGCCCGGCGACCAGCGGCCCGACCCCGGCCGGGGTACCGGTGAGGATCACGTCCCCCGGCAGCAGGGTCATGACGTGCGAGACGTACGAGATCAGGGTGGCGACGTCGAAGACCATGTCGCGGGTGCGGCCGTCCTGGCGGACCTCGCCGTCGACCTCGCAGCGGACGGCCACGTCGGACGGGTCGAAGTCCGTCTCGATCCACGGGCCGATCGGGCAGAACGAGTCGTGGCCCTTGGCGCGGGTGAACTGCACGTCCGCCTTCTGCTGGTCGCGGGCGGTCACGTCGTTCGCGCAGGTGTACCCCAGGACCGCGGACAGCGCCCGGTCGGCCGGCAGGTCACGCGCACCGGTCGCGCCGATCACGACGGCCAGTTCGGCCTCGTGCTCGACCTGGTGGGAGTCCGGGGGCAGCCGGATCGCGTCCGCAGGGCCGATCACCGCCGTCGAGGGCTTGAGGAAGATCAGCGGGGCGGCGGGGACGTCGTTGCCGAGTTCGGCGGCGTGCGCGGCGTGGTTGCGGCCGACGCCCACCACCTTGCTCGGGAGGATCGGCGAGAGCAGCCGCACGTCCGGGAGCGCCCAGCGCTGCCCCGTGAACTGGATCGGGCCGAACGGATGTCCCTCGATTTCGGCGACCGTGAGCGAGTCAAGGCCCGCCTCCGGGGATCCGCCCTCGACTACGCCGAACGCGGCGCCGCCGGGGTGGACGAATCGTGCGATGCGCACGTCAGCTCCGTCTCGCTAGCCAGCAGGTGGAATGCCTCAATCTATCGCCCGCCGGGTCAGCCCCCGTGATACCTCCACCCCGGCCCCCTACCCGTTGGTGCAGCAGATGGTGCAAAGGACCGGGACGAACCCGGACACGCGCCTTGTCACGCCCCTGTCAGGCCCGTGAACTGCGCACGGGCCGCCGCCCCACCAGAAGTCCGTGACCACTGTTCGAGCAGGAGTAACTGTGTCAGTCCTCTCCCGTGCGCTGTTCGCCGTGGCAGGTGGCGCGCTCGCCGCCGCCGCCGTACTGCCCGTCGCCGCCACGGCCGCGCCGATCCCCCACCCGCAGTTCACGATGATGCCGTCCGCCTCGGCCTCGCCGGCGCCGCTCCCGTCGCCGGAGCCGACGCCCGGGCTGCTCGAGGGCCGGATCTGGCTGGACACCAACGCCAACGGCGTCGCCGACAAGGGCGAGGCGCCGGTCGCCGGGGTGCGGATCGTCGCGGTGCCCGGCCCGGTCAGCATCGACGCGCTGCTCGCCGGCAAGGCGATCCCCGGGGCTGTCGAGACGACGAGCCAGGACAACGGCATCTACGGCCTGGCACACCTCAAGGGCCCGAAGGTCACCGTGTACGCCGTGCCGGAGGCCGCGAGCCGGCTGCGCCTGACCAAGCAGGTCAGCACGCCCGCCGACGGCAACTCGGACTTCACCGGAAAGGCCGTCACGTCCGACGGCTCGCCGCGCTACTACGGCGTCCGCACGGGCGTCATCGTGGGCGCGGACAAGAGCGCCGAACTCGACGCCGGGCTCGTCGCCATCCCGCGGGAGAGCGGCGTCGCCTGCATCCGCGCCTGGAACGACACGAACAGGGACGGGATCCGCGGCGGCGGCGAGAACCCGATCGCCGGCCTGCCCGCCTTCGTCCTGCCCGCCCCGGTGGCGCCCGCGCCGAGCGCGAGCGCGGCGTCCGGCACCGGCACGGCACTCAAGAGCCTGGTGCGCCGGTCGCCGTCGCAGAAGCCCGCCGCCGACGTCCCGGTGACCAATGCCGACGGCGAGCTGTGCACCGACGGGCTCCGCCCCGGCAAATACTTCGGCTACCTGGGCCTCGGCCCGGTCGTCATCGTCGGCGGCAAGGCCGACATCAAGCCGGTGTGGACCCTGACCAAGCAGGACCAGGGCAGCAACGACGCGATCGACTCCGACTTCGGCAAGCCCGGCGCC
>JAOPVE010000429.1 GCA_025963185.1 Actinomycetes bacterium | reverse complement strand
CGCATCCCTGCTGACCTGCGAAAAAGATAACGATCCTTGAAAGCGAAGGTCGGCAGTTCACCCCGCGCCAGCGGCGTCAGCGCCTCAGTGCCCGTCGCCCTTGACGTTCGATCCGGTTCCGATCCGCCCCGGGCGGCGTCAGAGGTTGAGCCCCGTCATGGAGTCCGCCGGGTAGCGGGTGCCCGCCACGTCGGCACCGATGTGGTCGAGGGCCGCCCGGTCGTCCGGGGTGAGCTGCACCCCGAGGGCAGCGAGGTTCTGCTCGAGGTAGCCGATCCGCCGGGTGCCGGGGATCGGCACGATGTCGTCGCCCTGGCTGAGCACCCAGGCGAGGGCGAGCTGCGCGGGCGTGACGCTCTTCTCCGCGGCCAGCTTGCTCACCGTCTCGACGAGCCGGAGGTTGGCCTCGAGGTTGTCGCCCTGGAAGCGCGGGTTCTGGCGGCGCCAGTCGTCGTCGGCGAGCTCGTCCGGGCGGGTGATCGCGCCGGTGAGGAAGCCGCGCCCGAGCGGGCTGTACGCCACGAACCCGATGCCGAGCTCGCGTAGCGTGCCGAACAGCTCGCCCTCGAGCTCGCGGGTCCACAGTGAGTACTCGTACTGCCCGGCGGTGACGGGGTGTACGGCGTGCGCCCGCCGTACGGTCGACGGCGCCGCCTCGGAGATCCCGAGATGGCGTACCTTTCCGGCTGTCACCAGCTCGGCCATGGCGCCCCAGGTTTCCTCGACGGGCACGTCCGGGTCGACACGGTGCTGGTAGTAGAGGTCGATGTGGTCGACGCCGAGCCGGCCGAGCGATGCGTCGCAGGCAGCGCGGACGTACTCGGGGCGGCCGTTGACACCGACGAAGCTGCCGTCCGGTCTGCGCTCGTTACCGAACTTGGTGGCGACGATGACGTCATCGCGGCGCCCGGCGATCGCGGTGCCGATGAGCTGTTCGTTGTGGAACGGCCCGTACATGTCGGCGGTGTCGAGCATGGTGACGCCGAGGTCGAGGGCGCGGCGGATGGTGGCGATGGAGTCGGCGTCGTCGCGCGGACCGTAGAAGTCGCTCATCCCCATGCAACCGAGGCCGAGTGCGGAGGTGGTCAGTCCCTGTCCGAGGTTTCGTTGTTCCATGCGGACAAGCCTTCAGCTTCGAGCGCGCTCTAAGTCAAGCTAGGGTTCGGCCATGACCGGGAGCTACGTAATCGCCGAAGTGGCGGCCCGCACCGGGCTCACCGCTCACACGCTGCGCTACTACGAGCGAGCCGGGTTGATCGAGCCCCCGGCGCGGGAGTGGAACGGGCACCGCCGCTACACCGAGGGCGACCTGGGAATGATCACGATCCTGACGAAGCTGCGCGCGACCGGGATGCCGATCGAGGGCATGCGCCGCTATGCAGCGCTCTGCCGGCAAGGCCCAGGCAACGAGGCCGAGCGCCGCGCGCTGCTGATCGAGCACCGCGAGCAGGTGCTCAGCCGCCTCGATCAGTTGCAGGCGGATCTCGCGGTCGTTGACCTGAAGATCGAGATGTACGCTCCGGCCACCGGGAGCGGAGCTGACTTTGGCCGCATGGAGGACCTGTGCTCAGGCGCCCAGAGCAGCCAGCCGCTCGTCACGTGAGCTGAGCACGAAAGCTCGGGACGAAAAGCAAGGCAGCCGTCAGGCAACCTCCGATGTGCCGATCACGCACCCGAACCCACGCCGATGCCTGTCGGCCGTGCATGTGTTAACAGACACACGAGATCCGTGGACCATTGCAATCCTGATACTTGCGCCACTCACGGTCGTCACGCTCATGGCCACCCGGATACACCCGCTCGGTCATCCCGTCGGCTCCGGCGTCGGAGAGTGCCGCGAGCTTCTGGGGCTTGCTCGCGTAGCCGATGCAGCGGATGCCCGCTGCGCGCGGCCTGCATATCGGTGAGATGCCGGCCGCCGCGTACATAGGCCGATCAGGCCGCCCTGTGGACCGGGGCGTTGCGCCGCGTCAGTCACCCGGCCACGTTTGGCGCGGCAAAGTATCTGCTTCAAGGCCGGGACTCTGTTCCTATGCGGGAAGCTCACATGGTCGAAAGGTGCCATTCATGGTCAAACGCCATCTTCTGCTGGCAGCCGTACTAGGGTCCGCATTCATGTTGATGAATGCGGCTGGGAGTCCGGCGAGTGGCACAGGTAAGGCCTCCAGCGCAGCTCACCCTTCCGACGCTGATGTATCTGCTGCATGCAAGACCGATGATGGGCCGCCCGCAGGCGCATCCATGAAGAAGACCCCGTCTGGATACGCTGAGTTTGAGGAATGGATTGCGAATCCTCAATCACAGGGGGCAATGGGCGCAATTGCCGCGAGTAACGACAAGGCATTCGGCAGGGACACCAAAGAGGATTCCGGCATTGCTCTGGCACATGGCTATATCGGCATGACGCTTGACAACAGGTCAAAGTCTGTCGTAGTGGTTGTCGATCCACTCGTCGTTAGCCTCGACGCTGTGCGTGACCGCCTCGAATCAGTAGTGTCGAAGGCCGCCCTCGCGAATGCTGGCGCACCGAAACTTTCCGTCACTGTCAAACCATCCTGCTACTCAGCGAAACACCTACTCGACGTCCAAGCCGCCCTTCTTTCCGGAAGCTGGAAGTCGGCTCAGGACCACCCGAGTTACTCAATCGGCCTGGACCCGCGAGACTCGACATTCCATGTGACCATAGCCAACAGACCAGACTTGGAGCAGAAACTCAGGGAGACCTTCGGGCCGGCCGTAACTCCGCTTAGCGGCGGGTTCCGCAGGATGACCCGGTAGCTCCACACTTCGGCCGGAGCCGTCACCTCACCTGCAGGCGCAAGGTACTGCGCAACCGCGCAGAAGGGCCTGGCGAGCGATCGGCCAAGCAACGCACTGATCTTCGGGGTCACACATGGCCTCATCCGTTCACGTGCAATGGCTGTGCGCCGCCGGGCAGCCGATTGGATTGTCGAGGCGCAACCGGGCAACTACGTGGCGTTCTGCGCGCTGTGGGACGAGGGCACGTACGACACGTGAGTCGCCCGGTCCGGCGGATGTGGTGGGTTTTTGCGGACGAGGCTTGGCGACGAGGCGGCCGCTCAGCCCGCGGCGGTGCCAAACCACTTGGGCAGATTGCTGAGCAGCTCCTGCTGATCTTCCCCACGCACGCCACGTGGCCGTCCGGCCGGATCCGGGCGGCGGGGACGTCCAGTTCCGCGGAGACGTCTACGACGTGGTCGACGCGATCCGCCCAGCCCGTCACCGATAGCCGGCCTGTCTGGTCGAGCAGCAGCCTGCGGCCGCCGTCCATCAGCTTGTAGAGGCGCCCGTGCTTCCACGATTCTTCGGTACGACCCGGGACTTGCCACAAGCCCCCCGGCGGCCGGTACGTTAACAGTGGTCGCCCTGCTTGCCTTTGCCTTTTTCTTCGCTGTGCGCGACGCGGTGTGAGATCCGCCGATACCGCGTTTCGCCGCAGGTGCGAGGGGTGTACGACGTGGGCACGGAGATATAGCGGGGGATCGGACTCGTGGGTTCCATGGTCGCTACCTGATGTCGGGCCGTCCAGATTGGCCGTCCGTGCCTGTGCGCTTGCGTCCGCTGGCGATTGGCGATGTGGACGCGGTCCACGAGTGGGCGCAGCGGGAGGACGCCTGTCGGTACCAGCCGTGGGGGCCCAACACGCTGGAACAGACACGGGAGTTCGTCCGCGACGCGGTGCATTCGTGGAAGTCGCGGCCGCAACACCGCTTCGTCTACGCGGTGGTCGCCGATTCGCGGGTGGTCGGTACTGCCGAGTTGAGGTTGCGTGGTAACGACCAAGGGGAAATCGCCTACCTCGTCCACCCGGATTATTGGGGGCGCGGCCTTGCCACCGCCGCGGCTAGACAACTACTCGTGGCTGGCTTCGTGGGCCACTCTCTGCATCGCATTTTCGCGACCTGCGATCCCCGAAACAATGCGTCTCGCCGCGTTCTGGAGAAGATCGGAATGGCGTACGAGGGCCGAATGCGAGAAACGATCCGCATCCGCGACGGCTGGCGTGACTCCGACCTTTACGCGATCCTCTGCCACGAAATGACCGGTGGCACGTGAGCATGTGCCGGCTGCGACGCCAACGGGTGGCACAGGCGCACGTCAGGCGAGGGCGGGGCCGCCAAGGATCCAGATCCAGAACACCGGCCACGCGGCGACGGCGAGGGTGAGCCCAGCCAGCGGCCAGCGCGAGCGCGGAGCACGGCGGACCGCGGTGAGCACGACGAGAAGGCACGAGAGCGCCAGCGTCATGGAGATGGCAATCGCAAATGTCTTGAGGATGGCGTCCCAGGCCGGGCAGGGACCGTCCGACGGGCAGGCGTCGGTGGCCATGGAGCTGAACCCGAAAGTGATCAGCGCGACGGGCGCGACGCAGCCGAGTCCGCCCACGAGCGCGAGTACCGGCAGCCACCGGCGCCATTCGACAGTCACCCGGTGATCATCGGCACCACAACGCCGGTCCTGAGGACCGCCAGTCCGGCAGCACGGGCCACCCGGTCACCGCGGTCCGCACCTCACGGGACAGAGCGCCTGGCCCTTCGGACGGTGCCGGCGGGCCGAGCGGGCGGGATGTGTCCGCGGCTCTTCCCCCCGCTGGTGTGCGCGCTGCACAGTTATCACGGCTCGTGTTCACAAGATTACCAACCGTCACCCCACCGACGGACTCTGCCCAGCACGGAGCGTCAACGCCATGGAAGGTGCGTCTTGACCATGTCTTCATCCCGCAGGAAGGCAGGGGCGGCCATTGGGCTGCTCAGCGCCGTGACCGTCGGGGCCCTGCTCGCGACCGCCGCCCCCTCGGCGGCGGCCACGACGACGACCACGGACTGGTCATTCCCGGCGGATCAGGCAGCGATGACCGACGTGGCCCGGATCATCCACGCCGACACCGCGTACGCCCAGGGCTACACCGGCAAGGGCGTGGGAGTGGCACTGATCGACACGGGAGTCGTGCCGGTACAGGGGCTGACCTCGGGGAACATCGTCAACGGGCCGGACCTGTCGATCGAGAGCCAGATCCCGTCGCTCTACCAGAAGGACGGCTACGGCCACGGCACCCACATGGCCGGGATCATCGCCGGCCGCGACAACACCAACGGCACCGGCTTCCGTGGCATCGCCCCCGATGCCAAGCTCACCTCGATCAAGGTCGGCGCTGCCAACGGCGCTGTCGATGTCTCGCAGATGCTCGCCGCGGTCGACTGGGTGGTCGCGCACCGTAACGACGACCCGCGCAACCCGATCCGGGTGCTCAACCTCTCCTACGGGACCGATGGCGTGCAGGACCGTGACATCGATCCGCTGGTACATGCCGCCCAGACGGCGCGCAAGGCCGGCCTCCTGGTCGTCGTCGCCGCGGGCAACAGCGGCGCGACCGCGAAGGTGTCGAATCCGGCCATCGACAGGTACGCCCTGGTCGTCGGTGCCACCGACCACCAGGGCACCACCAACCCGATGGACGACACGGTGTCCTCGTTCAGCAGCCGCGGCGACAGCAACCGGATGGTGGACCTGCTCGCCCCCGGCCGGTCGATCGTCTCGCTGCGCGCCCCCGGCTCGTACATCGACACCAACTTCCCCGCCGCCCGGGTCGGGGACCGCTACTTCAAGGGCAGCGGCAGCTCCGAGGCCGCCGCCGTGGTCTCGGGAGCCGCCGCGTTGCTGTTCCAGCGCTGGCCCTCGGCCCGTCCGCAGGATTTCAAGGCCATGTTCCAGAGCCACAGCATCTACCTGCCGCACGCCACGTCGCTCGATCTCGGGTACGGCGGCCAGCTGGACCTCGCCAAGGTGCTCGGATCGAGCCTGGTCCAGGCCACCACTCCGGTCTGGACGCCGAGCGCAGGCAACGGCACCCTGCAGGGTGCCCGCGGCACCGGGGTGATGACCTTCGGGTCGGACACCGCGAAGCTGACCGGCGAGATCGACATCTTCGGGTTGCCGTTCAACACCGCCGCGTGGGCCGCCGCCAGTACGGCCGGCACCTCGTGGTCGGGCGGCACCTGGATGGGCCGGTCGTGGACCGGAACCGGCTTCACGACCGCCGCGGACGGCATGTCCTCGTGGACCGGCCGCACCTGGTCGGGGCGGACGTGGTCGGGGCGCACCTGGTCCAGCCTGGACTGGTCCGGGCGTACTTGGAGCGGCCGCACCTGGTCCAGCGCCAGCGGCGACGCGAACCCGGGCTGGTGCGGCGCCTCCTGGCAGGGCCTGAGCTGGTCCAGCGGCACCCGCACCACCGCCTGGCTGCTCTGAACCTGGCGCTGCCCCACGTCCCGAAGTGCGGAACTCTCGACCGGCTATAACCGGCTGAGGGTTCCGCACTTCGCGGTGTGCGGCATCAGCGCGTGCGGTTCTAAAACCGCTGCCGCGGGCGTGTCAGGATGGTCGGATGACCCAGGACGAGGTGATCAGTTTCGTGCGCGGGCTACCCCGGGCGGCCGCCGAGACGGCGACCGCGGAGAGCGGGGCGCCCGAGGTGGCGTGGGGTGACACGTTCTTTTTTGCGGATCCGCAAGGGGATGTGCCCCCCGATCGGCGGTTCCCGTTCGCCACGCTCGTCACCAAGGACTACCCGGGCTTCGACACCGAGTCGAAGCTGGACCGGCCCGGCTTCTTCCGCCTCAACATCGCCGTGGGCCGGCGGATCTTCGAGGACCTCTTCGGGCACCCGCCCGCCGATCACGCGGCACACCGATCCGAGTACGACTTCACCGCCGAGGACCAGCTCTTCCCGCACCCGGTGTACGCGGTCCAGGGGTGGGCCTCGATCGTGAACCCGGGGCCAGCGACCGACGCCCAGGCTCGTGACCTGCTGGTCCAGGCTCACGAGAAGGCGGCCCGCCGCAACCGGGACCACGCGTGAGCGGGCGGCGGGTCTGGGCGGTCCGGGTGCTGATGGAGGCCACCGAGGCGGACGCGGGCCTGGCGATGGAGGCGATCGAGCGGGCGCTGTGTCCGGACGAGAACCATCCCGGCGAGTGCCCGGTGCCGTGGTTCCTGTCGCGCTGCGACTTCGGCAAGCTGGACGATGACGAGCGCGCGTGGTGGGAGGCGGACTTCGCCGCGGACCGTCCCCAGCCACCGGAGGCACCCCGCGGCTAGCGCTCCTCGATTCGCCTCCGCATCTCCACTCCCGCGATCGGTACGCCGTCGGGCATCGTGATGGTCAGGCGCTCCACCTCGGTGAATCCGTAGGCGCGGTACAGCGGGACGCCGGGCAGCGCCGCGACCAGCACCAGCTCGCCGAAGCCCTCGGCCACCGCGGCCCGCTCCGAGGATCGCAACAGCGCGCGCCCGAGACCGCGCCTGGTCCAGTCGGCGCGGACGAACATCGCCCGGACCCTGGCCGGCTCCGCCGCCGGATCGAGCAGCCGGTCGTCGTCCGCACCCGCGGCCCCGCCCGCGTACAGCTTGGCCCGGCGGCTCCAGCCCCCGCAGGCCACCAGTTCGCCGTCCTGCTCGTGGACGAAGTACGTGCCGTCGTCCACGAGCAGGGTGTCCAGGTGCGCGAGGTGGACCGCCCCGCTCACGGCCTGAGTGCGGTCGTAGAACGCGGGAAACAGCGCGCTGGCCGAGGCGTGCATCAGCTCGCGGATCGCCGGGATGTCGGCCGCGACCGCGATCCGCTGCGGGGGTAGTGCGTCGGTCATGGCTGGTTCCTATCACTCCGCTGGCCGTCCTGGTCGCCCGCGATGCTCGCGACAGGACAGCCGTGTCGGGTGCGTTGGACCCGCGAAACTCCACCGGGCACCGGCGCGGCCGGACGTCGTCGGCATGCTGCTGAACAAGGAACTCCTTCCGTTGGTGACGTCATCGAGCCTGGTCAGGGCCACTGCCGAAGCACTGCCGAACGGCTGCCGTCCACTGCCGACTTGCTGCCGCGTGGCACGCTGATCCGGTTCTGGCGCCGGGTCGAGGGGGTTGTCCGTGGTCGGCGGGCCTGCGAGTGGCGTCCCGCCCCGGTTCGAGATCCTCGGGGCCTTACGCGTTCTCCAAGACGGGCGCGAGCTCGACCTCGGATCCGGCAAGCAGCGCGCGGTCCTGGCCGTGCTGTTGCTCGGCGCGAACCGTCCGGTGCCGAGCGCGCAGATCGTCGACGCGGTCTGGGGCGAGGATCCGCCGGCCAACGGCGCGAACGTCGTGCAGAAGCATGTGGCGGGCCTGCGCCGGATCCTCGAACCACACCGCTCGCCGCGTACCCCGAGCGAGTTGCTCACCCTGACCGGGGCCGGGTACCAGCTCCGGGTCGCTCAGGGCTGCCTGGACGCGGGTGACTTTCGGCGGGCGATCCGGGCGGCGGGGGCCGCGCGTACGGCCGGAGACACCGACGGATCCGCGGCCGAGCTGCGGCGGGCGCTGGGGCTGTGGCGCGGCGATCCGCTGGCGGGGATCCCGGGGCCATACTTCGACGCCGCCCGCGAGCGCCTCGCCGAGACCAGGGGCGCCGCGCTGGAATCCTGGGCCGAGATCGAGCTGGACCTCGGTCAGCACGCGCGCCTGTTGCCCGAGGTCATGCGCCTGGTGGACGAGTACCCGGTCCGCGAGCGCCTGCGGTACGCCCAGATGCTCGCGCTCTACCGGTGCGGACGCCAGGCCGAGGCCCTCGCCGCGTTCCGGGACGCCAGGGCCTACCTGTCCGCGGAGTTCGGCGTCGAGCCCGGCGCGGCCCTCCAACGACTCCACACCCAGATCCTCAATTCGGATCCGTCCCTGGGCCACTACCAGCCCCAGCCGAACCCGGCGCTCTCCACCGCGCTCGTCCCGGTGACCAGCGCAGTGCCGCACGCAGTCCCCCCAGCAAACAGGGGCGCTGCCGAACAAGCCCGACTCCGGATCGCGCGGCGACGGCCCACCACCCGGATCGTCGAAGCCTGGCTCGGGGTACTCGTCGCCGCCGGCAGCCTCGGGTTCCTGGCCTGCGCGGTCGCGCTCTACCACGCACTACGCCGCCGCACCTGGCCGCAGGCCGCCGCAGCCGGAGTCTTCGCGACGCTGGCGGTCATCACCTTCGTGGCCCTGGGCGCGAGTAACGGCAGCACCACCAGCGGCACACCCCTCGACATGGTCGGGACGACGTGCCTCGCGGCCTCACTTATCGGCGGATCGGTGTACGGCGCATTCGTCCCGTTCACTGGGTCCCGCCGGGACGACACCGACCCGGCCGAACGAGCCCGCCGCGAGCTGGCCCGGCAGATCGCCGAGCGGTATCCGGCGATCGCCCGCGAGCTGGGCATCGGACGCCCGGACCAGCCCGGCGGACTCGACACCGGCGGGCTGGTCGACGCCAACTCGGCCCCCGAGGCGGTGCTCGCCGCAGTCCCGTCGATCGGCCCCGACGGTGCCCGATGGATCGTCGCGGAACGATCCGCAACAGGCGGTTTCGTCTCGCTCACCGAGTTGACCAAGGTGCTCGGCGAGCGGGCAACCCGCCCGCTCGTCACCCTCCCCACCGCCGAGCCGTAACCGGCCTGGGGCGTTCGACTAGGCGCCGCTGAACTGGGTACGGGAGGTTGACGGCGCAATCGATCCGGGAGGACTCGGTCATGGACGTCACGATCATCGGTACCGGAAATATGGCCCGCGGGATCGGAACGAGGCTGGCCACTGCGGGCGCGCGGCTGCAGATCCTCGGGCGGAACGCCGACGAGGCGCGAACGCTCGCGAATGAGCTGAGTGGCAAGGCCGCCGCCGGGCAGGTCACCGCGGGCCAGCTCGATGCGGATCCCGTCGCCGGGGACGTCGTCGTGCTCGCCCTTCCCTACGACGCCGCGGTCGAGGTCGCGAAGCGGCTCGCCGACCAGCTCGCCAACCGGATCGTCGTCGACATCACCAACCCGGTGAACTTCGCGACGTTCGACGGCCTGGTCGTGCCCCCCGACAGTTCGGCCGCCCAGGAACTGGCGAAGCTGCTGCCCGGTGCAACGGTCGTCAAGGCGTTCAACACGACGTTCGCGGGCACCCTGACCAGCGGGGAGGTCAACGGGCAGCCGCTGGACGTCTTCATCGCGACCGACAGCCCCGAGGCGGCCAAGGCGATCGCGAGCCTGGTCGAGCAGGCCGGGATGCGCCCGATCGAGATCGGCCCGCTGCGCCGGGCACGCGAGCTGGAGGCGATGGGGTACGTGCACATGCTCGCCCAGGACCCGGCGGGCACGGGCTTTGGCAGCGCCCTCAAGCTCTACAGCTAGCAGCGCCGGCACGCCGGTTTCCGCCCGCGCACCAGACGGCTCAGGCGTAGATCTCCGCGCCGCCGGATCGGGTGGAGTACCGCGACTTCGCCGCGTACACGGCCTCGTCGGCGTCGCGGAGCAGGCGGCCGGGGTCGGTCCGGTCGCCGCGCTCGACCGCGATCCCGACGCTGGCCGTGATCCGTACCGGCTCGGTGCCGATCGCGTACGGCTCGGCCAGCGCGGCGACGACCCGGCGGGCCACGTGCTGGAGGTGGCCGAGCGTGGGACCGCTGAGCAGCACCGCGAAGCGGTCCGCGCCGAGGCGGGCGGCGAGGTCGCCGGTGCGCAGGCAGTCCGCGAGCCGGGTGCTCGCCTGCTGGAGGATCACGTCGCCGGTCCGGTCGCCGACCTGGCTGGTCAGCGCCGTGAACCGGTCGAGGTCGACGAGCATGATGCCGATCCGCGACCGGGTTTCGCACGCCCCGTCCCACGCCTCCTGGAGCCGGACGGCGAACTCGGCGCGGCTCGCGAGGCCGGTCAGCCGGTCCGCGGGGGCGGGGTGGAAGCCCTCCCCGGCGGCGACGACCCTGGTCAGCTCGCGCAGCCGCAGGTCGAGCTCGGCGAGCTGGTGAGCGTTCCCGGCGAGGGCACTGAGCTGCCGGAACACCACGAAAAGCACGCTGAGGATCGTCAAGCCGAACAGCGCCCACGTCCGCGGACCGTTGCCGCCGGTGGCGATGGCGATCCCGAGCAGCGCGCAGGTCACCGCGATAGCGCAGTACGGCAGGGCGCTGTAGGACTGGTGCCGCCCGCTCTCCCGGATCGACGACGGGCTCGCCGCGAGCTGCCGGTGCTGTACCCGGGCGGACACCATGAGCAGCAAGTGCGCGACCAGGGTGGCGGCGAGCAGCCAGCGCGGATCCTCGATCACCCCCCGCAGGGGCATGATCGCGCGGGCCACGCCGTCGACGAGCCCGGCCGCGGCTCCGAGCGCCGCGGTCTGCCAGCTGAACGGCGGACGGCCCGTGAGCAGCAGTTTCGCCACCGCGAACACCGTGATGAGGACCGGGATCGGCCCGGCGGCGATCGTGAGGACGGATCCGGTGCCGAGCGATCCGGCGCCCACGGATCCGGCCCAGAACACGCCGAGGGCGGCTGCGGCGGCGGCGACGGCCCCGAAGTCGAGCCAGAGGCGGATCCGCTCGCCGGCCGAACCGAGTCCGAGGGGGTAGCCGAGGATCACCACGAGCACGATCGCCGTCCCCGCGGCGACGCAGCTGACCTTGACGGGGTTCTCGGTGGCCGCACCCGCCGGATCCGCGAGCGCGACCGTGAGCTGGGCGGCGCTCCCGACGGCGTAGACGAGGCCGGCTGCGGCGTACCCGATCCAGAACCGGCGGGCCGCGCTGCGGCGATGCAGGCGCCGGGCGGCCGCGGCGGCGTACCCGCACATCGCGACCTGCAGGATCGCCGCGGTCACCCAGCAGGCGATCGCGCGGGCGAACGGGCTGCCCACCCCCGCGAGGATCCCCGTGACGAGCACCCCGCACGCGGCGACGGCCACACCCAGCGGCAGATCCCGGCGCAGCCAGCCGAACACGGACCGCCCCCTCTCGCCGCCCGGGCCGATCCGGCCCGTCGAGCGAACAGAGCAGCCGCGGACCAGCGCAAATACCGCCCCCGACCCGGACGTGCGGTAACACCGACCGGCCCGGACCGGCCGCGATTACCGCACTTCGCGTTACGTCAGCGCGGCGGCGGTGGTGAGTTCGCGGCCCATCGGGGTGAGCGTGACGACGAAGACGAGGGCGCACACCGCGGTGCCGGCGGCCAGCGCCAGGACCGGCCGGGATCGGCGCTCGTGCCACCAGGACGCGACCTGCGCCCCGCCGAGGATCGCCAGCAGAGCGGCGAGCGGCCCGGTCAGGACCGCCAGAAACGACAGCGGAGCGTAACCGTCGGACATGCGAGGAGCGAGAACGGGGGTGAGCAGAAAGTTACCGGCGATCACAGCCTGGAGTCCGCACAGAACCGCGGCCCTGACCCGCCCGCCCCGGACCGTCACGGTCTCGGCAGGCGCGATCACCTCGGTCGTCGTCACCAGATCCTCCGTTCCACCGCGTTCGCAGGACCTAGCCTGTCATCCCCGCGCAACCCCGGCGATCCGACAGGCCTGTGAACACTCCGTGAATATGGGCGTGCACCCAGCGTGTGGGCATACTCCACTTAGTCACGGACACACGCTCCCGGGAGTTCACCGGAGTGGACAGTCCGCTGTGGAGTTAGGCCCCGAACGGGAGTTCGCACACGGCGTTCCAGCGGGATCCGTCGAAGACCCTCAGCGAGGCCCCGGCCAGGACCGTCTCCACGGGCAGCCGCGCGAGGACGTCCGCCCTGGCCTCGGCGAGCACCCCCGGATCGGCGCTCTCGGCGATGGTCAGATGCGGGATCACGTCGTCGCCGAACTGTCCGCCGTAGGGCGGGTAGCTGGGCCACCGCCGGGCCAGCGCCCGGGTGAGCGCGGCGAACGGATCGCCAGGATCCGGCTCGGCGTACAGCACCCCCGGGAACTCGGCAAGCGCGGCGAACCGCACCCGGAGCGAGCCGGTGTCAGCGGCGAGCCGGGCGAGCTCACCCAGGTCGAGCAGCGGCAACGGCACGAACGGGACGCAGATCGTCACGTGCGCGGGCACCCCGAGCGGCTCGGACCGGTCGTACCGCGCCCGCCAGCGCCCCACCACCGGATCCATCGCCGGCACCGGGACGATCACCGCACTCTGGCCCTGGATCCACTCCACAATCCGCTCCCCACGCCGGCTACCCGCCCAGGAATACCGGAACGGGCCGCCGGACGCGCGGAGTTTTTAGCTCGCCTGGGTCGCCTGGGGAGGCGCGAGCGTGAGTACACGGTCGAGCCCTGTGAGCCCGAACGTGCGCCTGACCTGCCGGGACGCGTCCACCACGGTCATCCGCCGCCCGGCTTTGAGCACGGCGTTGTGCAGCCGGACGAGGAAACCCAGCCCGACCGAGTCCACGAAAGTCGTCGCGCCGAGGTCCACCACCACGTCACACGGCTGGCGCTCGGCGACCGCCTCGTAGACCGCGTCGAGTTCCCTGTGCGCCTCGTAGTCGATCTCGCCGCTGGCTCGCACGACGATCCGGCCGTCCTCGGACTGCACGGCCACCGTGCCGGCGCCCATGTCGTACACGTTCCCTGTCATACATCACCTCCGTCGGCGCCCCCGCACGCATCGGCCGGGCCGATGGTCACGCCGTCTCGACTGAACAGATACCCCATACCGGGCGGGTAACACGCGAGGCGGGCGTCCCTTGTCAGCTCGGCGGCTCGGGCAACGGCCGGCCCGCACCGGGCCGGCCCTGCGACGCGCTGGTCAGGGGTGTGCGGGCGACCAGGTACGGCCGGCCTCGTTCAGCACGGTGCCGGCCGGGGCGATGCCCTCGGCGTGATTCGAGACGGCGGACGCGGACATACCCGCGAGGGTCGCCAGGAGCAGCGGAAGCAGAGCCAGGACGCGGACTCGCATACTCATGGGGATCCCTTCGGGGGCGAGGTGGGGATCCCAAGAATGCGGTGGAGCGGTTGCGCGTGCGGGTGGCCACGGTTGCGGCCCAGGTGCAGTCGCTCAGCGGGTGAGCAGGGCGATGAGCAGGACCAGCGCCACGAGCGCGATCCCGCCGTAGGTGAGGAGCTGCCGGCGCCGGGCCGCCCGTGCCACCGCGCTCGCCGCCTCGTCCCTCGCCCGTCTGTCCGCCGCTTTCCGGGCCGCCGCGAGCCCGTCGAGGTCCGCCGCGAGGTCCCGCTCGGCGGCGAGCAGGGCCTCGGCGAGCTCCTCCGGGGATCCGCCGGGCGGTGCCGGGGCGCTCGCCGGATCCGGAAGCAGCACTTTGCCGTGCACGAGCTGTCCTTCGGCGTTGGCCTGCGTGCGCGCCGCGAGCTGCTCCCATTCCCGGCATCGCCGCAGCTGAGAGGCCAGTTCGGCCTTGGCCCCCGCGACGGCGGTGGCCTCGTCGCCCGCGACCCGCCGCCGCCGGGCCTGCTCGCGCCCGGGCATGCTCGCGAGCGCCTGCACCGATTCCAAGTAGTCTTCCCAAGCACTCACGGATTGACCCCCAGTTTTCGCAGGTCAGCAGGCATGGGGACACCGAAGGGCACGAGTGGCCGGGCAGGGCCGCCCGCCGAACGGTCCCAGAGCAAACCCCGATGCGGATCGGCGTCGAAGCGCACTCCGGGCCCCACGACCTGCTGCACGTCGGCCTCGGGCACCCGCAGGAACAGATAGCCCCCGAGCAGCGCGGACGTCTCGTACCGGAGCTGCTGTTGCAGGACGCCCAGGGTGCTCCACCAGCCGAGCAGGTAGACCCGGCCGAGCGGACCCTCGGCGACGAGCTGGCGCAGCGCCTCGCCGGGAGTTTCGCCCGATTCACCCCATTCGTCGAGGCCGGACAGCCGGTGCAGGCCAGGCGCCACGAGGTAGCAAGGTGGTTCGGCCGGACCCCCGAGCCGTCCGCGCAGCTTCTCGGCCGCTTCGGTGAGCGCGCGCCCGGCCTCGGCGCGGGAGTACTCGGTGACCGTGTGCCCGCGGGACCGGGCGAGCGCGGCCATCACGGCCAGCTCCGGGGTCGGGATCCCGCCGGGGTTGAGCCCGTCGACCAGCAGGAACTCGGCGTCCAGGGCCTGCTCGGCGAGGGAGTAGACCGCGGCCGAGAGTGTGCTCAGCGCGGCCTGGGTGCCCTCCCCGACGATCGCGAGCGCGCGGCCCGGATCCGGCCGGAACGCGAACGACACCGGGTACGGATCCACGTCGACGGGCAGTCCGAGCAGCGCGTGCTCGCCGTCCTCGCCGCGCGCCAGCACCCGCGCGAGCGCGCCGGGCAGGTCCGCCGGATCGCTCGGGCGGGATGCGTAGAAGACGCGGGGCGGCCGCGGATCCGCCACCCGGGTCCACCACTGTCCCCGCAGCTCGTCGAGCAGCGACTCGTCGGCGTAGGCGACGGTGACCCTGCGGTTGTGCTCGACGGATCCGTACTCGCGGTTCACGATCGCCTCGCCCCGGAACCGCAGCTGGGCGGCCTCGGTGTTGTGCCGCCCCAGCACCGACTCCGACTCCGAGGCCTCGGTCTTGAGGCTGATCCGCCACGGGAACTGGCCGAAGATCGAGCGCTCCTTGCTGGCCAGCGCATCGATCCCGGACAGGGTCTGCGATGCCAGCACGAGGTGGATCCCGACGGCCCGCCCGCGCCGGGCGAGCGTTTCGAGGATCCCGACCGCCTCGCGCCCGACCTCGTCGCCGACCCCCACGAGCACCTGGAACTCGTCGATCACCAGCAGCAGCCGCGGCATCCGCTCACCCGGCCGCTCCCGCCGGAACCCGGGCAGGTGCTGCTGACCGGCCTCCCGGAACAGCTCGGCGCGGCGCCGGAACTCGGCGTCCAGGTGGCGCAGGACCGCCAGGCCGAACAGCCGATCGCCCTCCAAGCCGAGCACCCGGACGTGCGGCAACCAGTGCGGGCGTCCCGGCTTGGGGCCGAGCCGATCGAATTCGAGGCCGTCCTTGTAGTCGAGCAGGTACATCTCGACCTCGTCCGGCGAGTACGCGGCCGCGATGCTGTGCAGCAGCACCAGCAGCAGGTTCGACTTGCCCTGGCCGGACGCCCCGCCGATCAGCGCGTTCGGCAGCGCCGGATCGGCACCCCGCAGGTCCAGTTCGACCCGCTCGAAGCCCGCCGTGCCGATCACCGCGGTCATGCCCTCGGCCGCGCTGTGGGTCCAGGTGTCCGGGGGCAGCAGGTCCGCGAAGCCGACCGAGGGGGCCGCGCCGGTGTGCGCGCGCTCGGCCACCCTGGCCGCCACGGCCGTGACCAGCTCGCGAGGGGGTGCCGGATCGGGCCGCACCTCCACCCCGGGCAGCACGCTGACCTGCACGGATCCGGCCCGCCCCGACACGGCCACCGCGTGTGCGAGCAACCGGTCCGGATCGACCCCGTGCACCGCCGCCACCGCCGGATCGTGGTGAACCAGCAACGACACCCCCCGCCGCGGACCCCCGTCGGCGAGCCGCAGCAACTCCTCGTGGACCGCCGGGTCGATGCCGTACGGATAGTCGAGCACCACGACGATCCGGTGCGGCTCGGGCTGCACCCCCAGCGCGCCGAGATCCGGCACCCCGTGCGCGCCCAGCAACTCCGCGACCCTGGCCACGGCCGCCCGGATCTCGGGGAGCACCCCGGCGAACTCCGCGCTGGTGGCGAGCGGCTCCGCGAGGATCCGCGCGGACGCCCGCCGCAGCGCCGCGAACGCGCTGAACACCCCCCGGATCCGCGGGTCGTACACCACCAGTTCCAGCACCCCGGCGGGCAGCGCCCCGAGCGCGCGCAGCACCAGCCCGGCCAGCACGTCGGTGGCCCACGCGGCCTCGCCGGTCACCACCAGGTTGCCGTGCCCGAGCAGCGGGACCAGCGCGGGCAGCCCGCTGTCGCCGAGGGTGCCGAGCCGCAAGTGCCGGGCGTCCCCCTCGCCGATCCCGGTCTCGGGGCTGGACTGCCACTCGTCCCAGCCCGCCGACGCCGGACCGGGGGCGAGCCGCGCGGCCCGATCCGACAGCACCGCCCGGATCGCGTCGTACGCCTCCCCGGCCTCGGCGTCCGCGCCGGTCAGGCTGCGATGGGTGGCCCGCGCGGCCTCCCGCTCGGCGACCGCGAACTCCTGGGTGGCCGCGCTGCGGGCGACGTCAGCGGCGGCGGCGAGCGCGGCCGCGGTGGCACCGAGCCGGCCGAACGTGGCCTTGACCCGCTGTTCCTCGGCGGCCGTCGCGAGTGGATCGGCCACCGGCGCCGGACCGTCCGCAGGCGACACCGGGACCGGCCGCTGCGGCGGCGGCGACCCGGCCGTCCGCACCCGCCGTGGAAGGTCGTGCCTGACTCGCTTGCGCTGCCCCGATCCGCTCACCCCACCAGCCTTCCACGCGCCCCCCACCCCAGCCCCCTCCCACGCAAACCCCACGCCCCCTCCGCCCGCCACCCCCTCCGCGCGAGGCCCTCCCGGCGAAGTGTGTGCCGCTAGGCCGGATGCTCCTATGTCTTGTCTAGGGGGTTGAGGGCGGTGAAGTCGGCGATCAGGGCGGTGTGGATTTCGCGGACGATGTAGCGCTT
>JAOPVE010000424.1 GCA_025963185.1 Actinomycetes bacterium | reverse complement strand
GATCGAGCGGCCCGACGCCGAGTCGGCGCGCGACATCTTCTCCAAGTACCTCACCGCCAACCTGCCGCTGCACGCCGACGACCTCGCCGAGTTCGGCGGGGACCGGGCGGCCTGCGTGGCCGGGCTGATCCGGGCCCCCGTGGAGCGGATGTACACCGTGACCGAGGAGAACCGCTTCCTCGAGGTGACCTACGCCAACGGCGACAAGGAGGTCCTCTACTTCAAGGACTTCAACTCCGGCGCGATGATCCAGAACATCGTCGACCGGGCCAAGAAGATGGCGATCAAGGACTTCCTCGACCACGCCCAGCGCGGTCTCCGCGTCTCGCACATGCTGCAGGCGTGCCTCGACGAGTTCAAGGAGAACGAGGACCTCCCCAACACCACCAACCCCGACGACTGGGCCCGCATCTCCGGCAAGAAGGGCGAGCGGATCGTCTACATCCGCACGCTGGTCTCCGGCAAGGGCCCCGAGGCCGGCCGGGCGATCGACACGGTCACCAACACGGGCCAGTACCTCTAACAACGGCCAACGGCGGGGCGGTGCGGGGCAACCCCGCACCGCCCCGCCGCCGTCCGCGCCCCATTTCCCGGATCCCCACATTCCGAAGTGCGGTAATCGTGACCGGCCCCGACCGGCCGCAATTACCGCACTTCGGGATGGGGTCGGGCGGCGTGGCGGGTGGGTGGTTTCGGGGCGAACCGCGGCGAACGAATCGCGGGCGGCGGAGCGGTATGGCTCCGCGGTCCGTAGGGTGGACCGCGAGGGCAAGGCGGCAGACGCCGGGCCGAGCAGGGGGTCAGGGCATGAGCGTGCGGCGGATCATGGGCACCGAGGTCGAGTACGGCATCTCGGTTCCAGGTCAGGCGGGCGCAAACCCGATGGTGACCTCGTCCCAGATCGTGAACGCGTACGGGGCGCGTCCCGAGCTGACCCGCAACGGCCGGGCCCGGTGGGACTACGAGGAGGAGTCGCCGCTGCGTGACGCGCGCGGCTTCAGCTTCGGCGGCGCGCTCTACGATCCGGCCGAGGCGCTCGCCGACGAGGATCTCGGTCTCGCGAACGTGATCCTCACGAACGGCGCGCGGCTCTACGTGGACCACGCCCACCCCGAGTACTCGACCCCCGAGGTCACCAATCCGCGCGACATCGTGCTCTGGGACAAGGCCGGCGAGCGGGTGATGGCCGAGGCGGCGCGCCGGGCCGCGACCGTGCCGGGCACCTCGCCGATCAACCTCTACAAGAACAATACGGACAACAAGGGCGCCTCCTACGGATCGCACGAGAACTACCTCATGCGCCGGGACACCCCCTTCAACGACATCGTCACCCACCTCACGCCGTTCTTCGTGACCCGGCAGGTCGTCACGGGGGCCGGGCGGGTCGGCATCGGCCAGGACGGATCGGGCACCGGGTTCCAGATCAGCCAGCGCGCGGACTTCTTCGAGGTCGAGGTCGGGCTGGAGACCACGCTCAAGCGGCCGATCATCAACACCCGCGACGAGCCGCACTCGGACGCCGAGAAGTACCGCCGGCTGCACGTGATCATCGGCGACGCGAACCTGTCCGAGATCTCGATCTACCTCAAGGCGGGCACGACGGCCCTGGTGCTGGCGATGATCGAGGACCACGCGCTGAGCCCCGACACGATGCTGTCCGACCCGGTGGGCGACCTGCGGGCGGTGTCCCACGACTGGGCGCTCCAGCACAAGGTGACCCTGCGTGACGGGCGCCGGATGACGGCCGTCGAGATGCAGGAGGTCTACTGCGAGCGGGCGCACAAGTACGTCGACGACAAGTACGGATCCGACGCCGACGAGCCCACCAAGGACGTGCTGGCGCGCTGGGCGTCGATCCTGGACCGGCTGCGGCGCGATCCGATGCTGTGCGCGAACGAGCTCGACTGGGTCGCCAAGCTGCGCATTCTCGAGGGGTACCGCGACCGCGACGGTCTGGGCTGGGACTCCCCGCGCCTCCAGCTCGTCGACCTGCAGTACTCCGATGTCCGGCAGGACAAGGGCCTCTACCACCGGCTGGTGGCCCGCGGCGCGATCAAGACCCTCGTCACCGAGGACGAGATCATGCACGCCGTCGCCAGCCCACCCGTCGACACCCGCGCCTACTTCCGGGGGCGCTGCCTGGAGAAGTACGCGCGTGAGGTCGTCGCCGCGAGCTGGGACTCGGTGATCTTCGACGTGGGCCGCGACTCGCTGGTCCGAGTGCCGATGCTCGAGCCGGAGCGCGGCACGAAGGCCCACGTCGGGGCGCTGCTCGACCGCTGCGACACCGCGACCGAGCTGCTCGACGCGATCACGGGCCGCCGCGCGGGCGCCTGAGCAGCCCGCAGCAGCTCAGCGGAGCCTGATGTAGCAGTTGAACTTCACCACGGGCAGGTTGTCGGGCCGTTCGACCACGTAGTAGCGGCCGCTCGCCGAGTGGAAGCGCGCACAGCCGCCCTCGGTCGCCTTGCGGGCCATCAGCTTGCCCGTCGGGCCGCTGCCCGAGCACGGCACCGGCACGTCCGTCGGCGCCTTCTCCCCGGCAGGCCAGCTCACGCACTCGCCGGGGCCCGCGATCCCGGCCGCGTCCACGGCGCACGCGATCTTCTTCACGCCGGCGTTCGTGGGCCGTTCCATCGCCCGGACGGATCCGTTGGGGCACTTGCCGGGGTCCGTCGCGAGGGCGGTGAGGCGGTGGAACGCCTTCGGGCTGGCGCAGGCCACCTCGGCGAATCCGTCGGTGATCACGTTGCCCAGGCAGTCGCCGGGCCGGAGAACCCCACCACCCTTACCCGGATCGCCCTCGTGGGCGCCCGACGGCCGCTGCAGACACAGGATGTCGCTCGACGCGGTGTAGCCGAACAGGTCGGTCGGATCGGGGCACACTTCAGCCGGATCCGCATCGGCGACGGCCGCGACCAGCACCTTCATCGCCGCCGGGCCACACGGGGCGAGCACGTAATGACCGCTGTCCTGACTGGCGCAGTCCCCGGTGGTGGGCTCGCGGGCCAGCGTGGGGGACGGAGTCGGACCGGCCTTGGCCGAGGTCGTGGTGATCGTCGAGCCCGCGGATCCGCCGGCCAGGTAGATCGCGCCGGCCACCGC
>JAOPVE010000369.1 GCA_025963185.1 Actinomycetes bacterium | reverse complement strand
CAAGTCACCAGCGGCGTCCCAGGGCGGCAGCAGTTCGTAGCCGCGCTCGCCGGTGTACCCCGTGCGGCAGACCCGGACCGGGACCCCGCGCCAGTCCGCGTCCACGTACGACATGTAGTCGTGGCCGTACGGCAGGCCGAGGCGCTCCAGCAGCGCGTCCGACTCCGGGCCCTGGACGGCGAGCACCCCGAAGTCCTCGTGCCGATCCGTCACGGTGATCGACTCGGGGGCGGCTTCGGCGATCCGGCGGACCACCTCGGCCGTGTTCGCGGCGTTCGGGACCAGGAACACCTCGCCGGGGCTCACGAGGTAGGCGATGAGGTCGTCCACGACCCCGCCGGAGACGTCACAGCACAGCGTGTACTGGGCCCGCCCCGGCGCGATCCGGCCGAGGTCATTGGTCAGGATCCCGTTCGCGAGCTCCGCCGCGCCAGGGCCCACGATCGAGGCTTTGCCCAGGTGGGAGACGTCGAAGACCCCCACCGCGGACCGCACGGCCGCGTGTTCCCTGAGCACCCCTCCCGTCGATCCGGGGTACTCGATCGGCATCTCCCAGCCGCCGAAATCGGCGAGCTTGGCACCGAGCGCGACGTGACGGTCGTGCAGCGGTGAGCGGCGCAGTCCGGTCATGGCCGAAACCTACCGCCCGCTGCCCTGAGCAGCCCTGTCCCACCCACTGAGCAGTCCTGCCGAAGGGCGAGGACGTAGCATCCGGACGAACACGACCCACCGACGAAGCTGGAGTCCCGCGTGACCACGCTGAGCCTGTCCGACAGCCCGGCCACCACACTTGCGGTGGACGCCCTCGTGATCGGCGTGCACGCCGACGACGGCAGGGCGGTGCCCGGCCCCGGCGCCGCGGAGGTCGACGCCGCACTCGGTGGCAAGCTCGCGGCGATCCTCGCCTCCCTCGGCGCCTCCGGATCCGCGGGCGAGATCACCAAGATCGCCACCCTCGGCGCGACCACGGCGCCCGTCGTCGTGGCGGCCGGCCTGGGCAAGCCCGAGAAGGCCGCGGATCCCGAGGCCGTCCGCCAGGCCGCCGGAGCCGCACTGCGCGCGCTCGCCGGATCGGCCAAGGTCGCGCTCTCCCTGGGATCCGGCTCGCCCGGCTCCGGCAATGGGCTGCTGCGGGCCGCCGCCGAGGGTGCCCTGCTGGGTACCTACCAGTTCGTGACGTACAAGTCCGACCTCGGCAAGAGCTACAAGGCGCCGGTCGCCGCGATCACGCTCATCGTGCCCGACGCCAAGGACAAGGCCGCGAAGGCCGAGGTCAAGCGGGCGTCCGCCCTGATCGCGGCCGTCCAGCAGACCCGGGACTGGGTCAACACCCCGCCCAACGATCTCCGTCCGCCCGCGTTCGCGGACCAGGCCGGCACCGCCGCCACGAAGGCCGGGCTCGAGGTCGAGATCCTCGACGAGAAGGCGCTGCGCAAGGGCGGCTACGGCGGGATCCTCGCTGTCGGCACCGGATCCGCCGCCGCGCCCCGCCTCGTGCAGATCCGGTACCGGCCCGCCGGGGCGAAGAAGCACATCGCGCTGGTCGGCAAGGGGATCACGTTCGACACCGGCGGCATCTCGATCAAGCCCGCCCAGGGCATGGCCGACATGAAGAGCGACATGGCCGGGGCCGCCGCGGTGATCTCCGTGATGCTCGCCGTCGCCGCACTGAAGCCCAAGGTGGCCGTCTCCGCGTACGTGCCGATGGCCGAGAACATGCCCAGCGGATCCGCGTACCGGCCCGGCGACGTCGTCACGATGTACGGCGGCAAGAAGGTCGAGGTGCTCAACACCGACGCCGAGGGCCGGATGATTCTCGGGGACGCGCTCGCCAGGGCCTGCGAGGACTCCCCCGACTACCTCATCGACACCGCCACGCTGACCGGCGGCCAGGTCGTCGCGCTCGGCCACCGGATCTCCGGCGTGATGGGCACCTCGGACGGGCTGCTCGGCCGGGTCAAGGACGCCGGGCAGCGGGTCGGCGAGCCGATGTGGCTCATGCCGATCCCGGACGAGGTGCGCGCGGGCATGGACTCGGCGATCGCCGACGTCATGCAGATCGTGGCCGGCTTCGACCGCGGCGGGCACATGCTCCAGGGCGGTGCGTTCCTGCGCGAGTTCGTCGGCGAGGGCGTCGAGTGGGCCCACATCGACATCGCCGGGCCGTCCTACAACACCAGCGCGCCCTACGGGTACATCGGCAAGGGCGGCACCGGTGTCCCGATCCGGACCCTGATCGAGTTGATCGAGGACATCGCGTCCAACGGCTGACGATCCGCGTCTGGGGCGTTGCGATCCGCCCGGGTGCTCGACGGCGGGCGGCAGTCACCGTCGTGGACACCGGTCTCGTCCCCCCGTCCGTCCGAAGTGTGTGCCGCCAGACCGGCTCTGACCGGCACAGCGGCACACACTTCGGCCGCTATGGCCCGTCGCTGCCGTGGATATGCGTGCAGGCGGTGACTGGGGGTCCGGCGGCTCACCGTGAGGCGTTGGACCACCGAGCGGTGGCCCGCGAGGAACGGCCCCGGAT
>JAOPVE010000327.1 GCA_025963185.1 Actinomycetes bacterium | reverse complement strand
ATGGCACTCCCCCGCCGCCTTAGCGTTGCTTTGCTTATGGCAGGCAGAACGTGCCCTGTCTGCGGCGGTGAGTCAGCGGATCGGAGATGCCAATCGCGATGACTTCTCACCTCATCGCACTCTGCTTCGATGCGAACGACCCGCGCCTTCTCGCGCATTTCTGGGCTGGTGTCCTTGGCTGGGAGATGGCCGACGACCCCAACGAGGGCATCGTGCTCCTGCCGGGCGATGACACCGGGTTCCGGATCCGGTTTCTTGCGGCCCAGGAGCCCAAGGCCGGCCAGAACCAGATGCACATGGATCTGACGAGCACGTCCCTCAAGGACCAGCAGCAGACCGTGGCGAGGTCACTCGGACTCGGCGCCCGGCACATCGACGTCGGCCAGCGCCCGGAGGAGGGTCATGTCGTGCTCGCCGACCCCGAAGGCAACGAGTTCTGCGTCATCGAGCCGGGCAACAACTTCCTCGCTGACTGCGGATTCATCGGAGCGCTGGCGTGCGACGGCTCCCAGGACGCCGGGTACTTCTGGAGCGAGGCGCTGGGCTGGCCGCTGGTGTGGGACCAGGACCAGGAGACGGCGATCCGATCGCCGCGCGGGGGCCCGAAGATCACATGGGGTGGTCCGCCACTGAACCCGAAGACTGGGAAGAACCGGCTGCATTTCGACCTCGCTCCGCCTGCCGGCGGTGATCTGCAAGCGGAGGTCGGCCGTCTCGTCTCCCTCGGCGCGACTCGAGTAGACATCGGCCAGGGTGAGGTCAGCTGGGTGGTGATGGCCGATCCGGATGGCCATGAGTTTTGTGTCTTGACCCCCCGGTAGCGCGCCCCCGTCCGGGTGGCGGCCCGCTGATTGACCGCAGGGCGAGACCCAGAATCTCGCCCGCGAGCTCGCCCTCGCCACCGAGGAACGGAGGCGCGCGGTCTGCTCGCCTTCTCAACCACGCCCGGCCTGGCGAGCCGCCAGCGGGATGGGTCAGCTGCCGACGTAGGCCGCGAGGTGCTCGCCGGTCAGGGTGGAGCGGGCGGCGACGAGGTCGGCGGGTGTGCCCTCGAAGACGATCCGTCCGCCGTCGTGGCCGGCACCGGGGCCGAGGTCGATGATCCAGTCGGCGTGCGCCATGACCGCCTGGTGGTGAGCGATGACGATCACCGACTTGCCGGAGTCGACCAGCCGGTCGAGGAGGCCGAGTAGCTGTTCGACGTCCGCGAGGTGCAGGCCGGTGGTGGGCTCGTCGAGGACGTAGAGGCCGACCTTCTCGGCCATGTGGGTGGCGAGCTTGAGCCGCTGCCGTTCACCGCCGGACAGCGTCGTGAGCGGCTGGCCCAGGCTGAGGTAGCCGAGCCCAACGTCGGCGAGCCGCCCGAGGATCGCGTGCGCGGCCGGCGTGTGCGCCTCGCCCGCTCCGAAGAACTCCTCGGCCTCGGTCACCGGCATCGCGAGCACTTCGCTGATGTCGCGGCCGCCGAAATGGTATTCCAGGACGGCTGCCTGGAACCGCTTCCCGTCGCACTCCTCGCAGACGGTGGCGACTCCGGCCATGATCGCCAGGTCTGTGTAGATGACACCGGCGCCGTTGCAGTTGGGGCAGGCGCCCTCCGAGTTGGCGCTGAACAGCGCCGGCTTGACGCCGTTGGCCTTCGCGAACGCCTTGCGGATCGGGTCGAGCAGCCCGGTGTATGTCGCCGGGTTGCTGCGGCGCGAGCCGCGGATCGGGGTCTGGTCGATCGACACCACGCCGGCGCCGGCGGGGATCGACCCGTGCACGAGCGAGCTCTTGCCGGATCCCGCGACGCCGGTGATGACGACGAGCACGCCGAGCGGGATGTCGACGTCCACGTCGCGCAGGTTGTGCTCGGTCGCACCGCGGATCTCCAGCGTCCCGGACGGCGTCCGCACCTTCTCCTTCAGCGCAGCCCGGTCGTCGAGGTGGCGGCCGGTGAGGGTGCCACTGGCTCGCAGCCCCTCGACGGTCCCCTCGAAACACACCGCACCGCCCGCGGTACCCGCGCCGGGGCCGAGGTCGACCACGTGGTCGGCGATCGCGATCGTCTCGGGCTTGTGCTCCACGACGAGCACCGTGTTGCCCGTGTCCCGCAGCCGCAGCAGCAGGTCGTTCATCCGCTGGATGTCGTGGGGGTGCAGTCCCGTGGTGGGCTCGTCGAAGACGTAGGTGACGTCGGTGAGCGAGGATCCGAGGTGGCGGATCATCTTGACCCGCTGTGCCTCGCCGCCCGACAGCGTGCCCGACGGCCGTTCGAGCGAGAGGTAGCCGAGCCCGATCTCCCGGAACGAGTCGAGGATCTGCTGCAGCGCCACGAGCAGCGGCCCGACGGACGGCTCGCTGAGGCCGCGGACCCATTCGGCCAGGTCACTGATCTGCATCGCACACGCGTCGGCGATGCTAATCCCGCCGATCTTCGAGGACCGGGCCGCCTCGCTGAGCCGGGTGCCGCCGCAGTCGGGGCAGAGGGTGAAGGTCACCGCCCGCTCGACGAAGGCGCGGACGTGGGGCTGCAGCGAGTCGACGTCCTTGGACAACATCGACTTCTGGATCTTCGGGAGCAGCCCCTCGTACGTCAGGTTGACGTTGTCGACCTTGATCTTGGTCGGCTCCTTGTGGAGCAGGTCGAACAGCTCTTTCTTGGTGAACTTGCGGATCGGCTTGTCCGGGTCGAAGAAGCCGCAGCCGCTGAAGATGCGGCCGAACCAGCCGTCCATGCTGTAGCCGGGGATCGTGAGCGCGCCCTCGTTGAGCGACTTGCTGTCGTCGTACAGCGCGGACAGGTCGATGTCGGTGACCGAGCCCCGGCCCTCGCAGCGCGGGCACATGCCGCCGGTGCGGGTGAACGAGCGCCGCTCCTTGGTCTTCTGGCCGCCCTTCTCGAACGTCACCGCACCGGCACCGCTGATCGTGGCGGTGTTGAACGAGAACGCCTGCGGCGATCCGATGTGCGGCTGGCCGAGCCGGCTGAACAGGATCCGCAGCATCGCGTTGGCGTCGGTGGCGGTGCCGACCGTGGACCGTGGGTCGGCACCCATCCGCTGCTGGTCGACGATGATCGCCGTGGTGAGGCCTTCGAGGACGTCGACGTCGGGCCGCGCGAGCGTCGGCATGAAGCCCTGCACGAAGGTGCTGTAGGTCTCGTTGATCAGCCGTTGGGAGTCCGCGGCGATCGTGCTGAAGACCAGCGAGCTCTTGCCCGATCCGGACACGCCGGTGAACACGGTCAGCCGCCGCTTCGGCAGCTCGACGCTGACGTCCTTGAGGTTGTTCTCACGCGCGCCGTGCACGCGGATCAGATCGTGGCTGTCGGCAACGTGCAGCGCAGGCGACCGCGGGTCCGTCCTCGTGGCCATGCTTATCGTGTCTCCATCTGTCGGGGGCGGACGTGCTTCGCGGTCACCGGCTCGGCCAGCTACGAACAGTACGGCCGGTTCTTCGCTTGGGCCCAGGGAGCTGGCAGTGTGGCGTTACCGGCGCTCACTTGTCCTGAAGCAGCCCGAGGACGTTGCCGTCGGGGTCGGTCACGGTGGCCACCAGGCGGCCGCCGCCCACGTCGTGCGCGGGCTGCTTCACGGTGGCGCCCGCGGCGGTCACCTCGGCCAGCTTCGCCTCGATGTCAGTGACGTGCCAGTAGGCCACCGGCGAGGTAATGGACTGGGGTCCGCCGGCCGGCACCAGGCCGATCTGCTGGCCCGCGGCCTCGAAGCCGACGTAGTAGGGCGCGTCACTCTGCGGCTCGACGCCGAGCAGTGCGGCGTACACCGGCTTCGCCTTCTCCAGGTCGGACACGGGGTGCAGCACGGTCTTGATTCCCTCGGTGGAAGATCCGGTCATGGTCACTCCTGAAGTCGTGGTGGTGATGTGCATGGCGATCACGCTAGGTGCAGCGCGGTGACCCGCGCTTCTCCATTCCGGATCGGTTCGACCGCCGGCTTCGCGTACGGCCGGCCGATCCGGCTCGTGGACGTGGCCCGGCCGCGCGTTCCGCGCCTCGCAGCTTGCTGGTCACCTGCGAAATCGTGCCACGTCACGGGTACCCGGATCCGCCGAACACGCGTGGCTACCGGGTCGCTGAGCCTCTCCCCCGCCACGATCGAACAGGCGTTCGACGAGGTGCGCGGCGGGTAGGGTCCCGGCATGTTTCGTGCGGCGCGCCCAGGCGACTACGAGCAGGTCGCCGGTCTCTATCGGCAGTTGCATCCCGGTGACCCGGCCGTTCCCGACGGATCCGGCGCCGCGGTTTTCGCCCTCATCCTGAGCACCCCGGGACTACAGCTGTTCGTGCTCGACGTGGCGGGCGCCGTGGTCGCGACCGCGTACCTCAACGTCATCCCGAACCTGACCCGATCGCTCTCGCCGTACGCCGTCATCGAGAACGTGGTAGTCGAGGAGTCGTTGCGCGGCACCGGCCTGGGGCGGCAGCTCATGGCGGGCACGCTCCAAGCCGCATGGGATGCCGGCTGCTACAAGGCGATGCTGATGACCGGTTCACGGACGCCGGCGACCCACGCCTTCTACCGAGCCTGCGGATTCTCGGCCGGCGCCAAGACCGCCTACCTGGCCGTTCCGCCTCCGAGGCAGTGACGAGTGACCACGCTGCGCGACGCGGCGCAACAGCTCACCGGATGGCTCACCAGCAGGCACGCGGGTCGGCGTGACGAACGCCGGAGGAGCGGCGGGCTTCCCGTTCCCCCGGAGTCCGCCGACCAGGTCGCTCCCGCCCAGCGGATCCTCGACAGCCTGGCGCCTGATGGCAGCCGGCTCGTGATCGCCCAGTGCGACGGCGTTCTCGCGCGCGGCGTCGGCGAACGACGCTGTCCAGGATTTCCGCGGCGCGCGTCGAGGAACACGCGGACGACGGTCTGCACATAACCACCGAGATTGTCCGCGCGGCGGGCGCGCGGTCAGCTGACGAACAGCTTGGCCGCCGTCGCCTGGACCAGGTCGTCAGCCTGGTGCCAGTCCCGGCAGAGCAGGTAGGCCGCGCGCCGCAGGGACTCCAGCCGGCCGCCCACGTACTCCCGGTACTCACGTTCATGGTTAGCCCGCACTCGGCGCCCTCCGGTATCCCTCTACCCCCATTGACCAGGCCAGAGCCCCGAAGGTTGCCGGCCGACCGGCTACTTCGTCGCGGTCCGATTGGCCAGCCTGAGGTCCCGAGCACGGCGGGGTCCGAGGTGAGTCCGGTGGGAGTGGCGATTCCCCCGCACCCCAGGACCCGTCCGGCGGCCCCATCGGCCGCAGGCGTATGACCGCCGTGTTTGTGGGGTGCACGTGGGGATCCGCAGCCGGGTTGAGCTTGTGGCCTGTGCCGTTCCCGGTCATCGCCGCGGGTCGCCGGTGAACGGCCCGCGGCGGATCACGAGGTCAGCTGAGCGTGACCGCGATCTCTTCGAGGAGGTCCAGGGCGTCCTGGAGGCCGGCCTCCATGCCGGACTGGATGATCATGTCGCGGCCCTCCTGGGTGCCCTGCTCGATGAGCATGGTCAGGGTGGTCCGGCCGCCGGACCCGGCGAAGGTGATGCTCACGAGCGAGGCGTTCCCGTCGGGATCGGGGACGCCCTCGAACGCCTCGGTGTAGACGAGCTTCTCGGCGGGGACGACCTCGCGGTAGTCGCCGTGGAACGCGACCTCGAAGCCGCCGGTGGCGACCATGGCCCAGCGCCAGTGGCCGCCGGGGCGCACGTCCATCTCGGCGGAGGACACGGTGCCGCGCTTGGCGTGCCACCAGCGCTTGACCAGCTCGGGCTCGGTCCAGGCCCGGTAGACGAGGTGCCTGGGCGCGTTGAACTCGCGCACGACAAGAATCTGCGTGTCGGACGGGAGGGTCAGTGTCGCCGTCCCGTTACTCGTGGCTGCGGCCATCGCGGTGCTCCTGTTCTGTGCGTTCGGTGTCGGTGAGTTCGGTGTCGGTGAGTTCGTCCAGTACCGCGTCCAGCAGGGCGAACCGTTCGGTCCACAGGCGCTCGTAGTTCTTCACCCAGTCGTGGATCGGCTTGAGCGCGTGCCCGTTCAGCCGGTACAGGCGCTGGCGGCCCTCGTCCCTGACGTCCACCGCGCCCACCTCCCGCAGGACCCGCAGGTGCTTGGACACCTGCGGCTGGGCCAGCCCGAGGCGCCGCACGAGGTCGTTGACCGGCAGTTCCCCGGCGGCGAGTGCGTCGAGGATCTCGCGCCGCCGCGGCTCTGCCACCGCGTTGAACACGTCCGCTGTCGTCGCTGCCCGAGCCATGCCACGATCATATGCCGATATGAGCATGCGTCAAGACCTGCGGATCCGCGGCCGTAACAGTCCTGTTCTAGAGTGGCCCGATGCTCTGGCTCCGCTCGGCGATCGGCCGCGCTCGCAACCTTGCCCCCGAAGCGTTCGCCTTCGCCGTCATCGGCGCGGCCAACACCCTGCTCTACCTGGCGATCTGCTGGGCCGCGCTGGGGATCGGCGTCGTCAAGGCCAGCGTCCTGGCGACCGTCGTCACCACCGCGCTCGCCTACCTCGCCAACCGCCACTGGACCTACCGCCACCACGCCCGCAGCCAGCTGCACCGCGAGCTGACCCTGTTCTTCGGCTTCAACCTGGCCGGAATGCTGATCCAGTCGGGCACACTCACGGTCGCCAAGTACGGCTTCCACCTGACCGAGGCCCACGATCCGCACCTGCTGATGGGCGTGACCGTGGTGGGGATCGCCCTGGGCACGGTGTTCCGCTTCTGGGCCTACCGCACGTTCGTGTTCCTGCACGCGGCCCCGGGCCTGGACGAGCACGCCGTCGCGGAACTGGATCCGGTCGCCGGGATCGCCGAGGCCAGCGTCGGTGCCGACCACGGCACCAGCGCGCTCCCCGCCGTCGGCGAGGCCTGACCCCGCTCCCCCGAAGTGCGGTAACCGCGGCCGGTCCTGACCGGTCCCCGTTACCGCACTTCGGTACGGCCGGCCGGCGGGGTGGCGCTCGGGTGTCCGGCCGGGGCCAGAGATCGTCCGGCGGCGGCGGGCCGCCGTTCGGTGGAGGCCGGAAATCGCCCAACGTTAAGTTTCCCCAAAGACCCGGGTTCCGGCGCCGCGAATGGCGTGGGGAGTCCTATTTGCCCGGCCGGGCCGCGACCCCGGCAACGTAGCGTGGGCGCCAGTTCCGAGGTCCGGATCTCCGTTCCCGGGCCTGCCAGCCGGTCCCGGCTGGGTGTGCTGGAGAAAGGGCCTCCGCGCAGTGACCGTCGCTCAGATCGCCCGCCGCTGGGCGCTGCTCATCGTGTGCGCCGTCGTCGCGATCGCCGCCGTCGTGGTGAGCATGTCCGCTCCCGCACCCGCCGCGCCGACCGACGCCGAGGGCGGCAACCCGGCGCTGGCCTCCGCACTGGACCGTGCCTCCCGCGGCTACACCGAGGCGCGCGCCAAGCTCGCCGCGTCCCGGGCGCGACAGACCGAACTGCAGAAGCGGCAGCGGATCGCCGAGCAGCGCGTCGCCGAACTGAGCAAGGGCGCGACCACCGTGGCGTCCGAGGCCTACCGGGGCAGCAAGCTGGGCGCGCTCAACGCCGGGCTCACGAGCACCAGCGTGGGCGACTACCTCGCCAAGTCCGCGTTCCTGGACCAGCTCTCGCACCGCAACTCCGAGGCGCTGGCCGCGCTGTCGAAGGCGCGCGCCGCCCTCGCGGACGAGAAGCGCCGGATCGACACCGAGGTCACCCTCCAGCAGGCCCAGGAATCGCTGATGGCCAAGCGCAAGGCCGACGCCGAGCGGGCCCTGAACTCCAGCCGTGGCAGCGGATCGCCCGAGACGCTCTCCGGATCCGCCCCGCGCGCGGCCCGGGGCGCCCCGCGCCGGGCGGACGGCACCTTCGCGCCGCAGGGCTGCACGATCGACGATCCGACGTCGTCGGGCTGTCTGACCCCGCGCGCCCTCAACGCGCTCCAGCAGGCCAAGGCGGCCGGGTTCACGCACTTCGTGGCCTGTTTCCGCGGCGCCTCGTTCGGTGAGCACCCCAAGGGCAGGGCGTGCGATTTCGCCGCAGCAAGGACCACGTTCGGCGGGGTCGCCACGGGCGCGGAGAAGGACTACGGCAACCGCCTGGCCGCGTACTTCATCGCCAACTCCGACCGCCTCGGCGTGCTCTACGTGATCTGGTTCCGGCGGATCTGGCTGCCGGGAATCGGCTGGCGCGCCTACACGCGGGGCGTGGGCACGCCGTCCTCGGACCACACGAACCACGTCCACCTGTCCGTCCAGTAGCCCCCGAAGTGCGGTAACTGAGGCCGGTCAGGACCGGCCACAGTTACCGCACTTCGATACAGAGGTGGCCCTTCGTGACTGGTTCACTGCGAGCCGTCACCTAATGCGGACTTAACACTCCCATCAGGTGCCCCCTCGCCCGGCCGTCCTAGGTTGGGTTCCGGCGGCAGCGCGCCGGGTGCGGCCGCCGCGAAAGTCAGGGCTGGTGCGCGAGACCCGTGGTCAAGATACTGACGGTCTAGACCGGGTGGTCTAGTCCTTCTGGAGTGCGGTCTGGACGGTGCTGCCGGGCCCCGGGAGTCCTTCCCTCAGTACAGAGGAGCTGAACGCATGACCGTAGGACGCAGCGCCGGGCACCGGGCGCTCTCCCGCGGGATGGGAGCCACCAGCCGTGGCCGCGCTCTGGCTCGCCGTCTGAGCCGGACGGCGGCCTGAGCTGATCTCCGTGGCGGGCCGAGCCCCATGCGGCCCGCCACGGTCCCCACCAGAACGGAGCACGCGGCGCACGGCGGCATGCCGACAGCTCATCGGACAACTGCAGTTCGGCCCGCTGTTCCTCGGCGCGAGGATCGCCCAGCAGGGCGGTGCGATCCAGATCGCCAGGCAGGAGCTCGGCAGGGGCAGAATGTGCTGGCGATGACGAGCATCGCGAAGTCCCGGAAGGCGCAGATCGGCATGATGATCCGATGATCGGCACGAAGTCCTGACCGCCCCACCGCCGAGCGGGCCGCCCGCCGGCGGCCCGCTCGCCGTGGCCGTGGTCGGTCTCGGCGACATCGCCCGCAAGGCGTACCTGCCGGTGCTCGCCACCCGGCCGGACCTCCGCCTGCACCTCGTCACCCGGAACGAGGCCACCCTGGCAGAACTCGGGGACAGCTACCGGATCCAGAACCGCTCCACCCGGATCGCCGAGGCGCTCGCCGCCGGCCTGGACGCCGCGTTCGTGCACGCCGCGACGCCCGCGCACGCCGGCATCGTCGCCGAGCTGCTCGAAGCCGGGGTGCCGGTCTACTGCGACAAGCCGCTCGACGCCAGCTTCGCCGGGGCCCGGCGGCTCACCGAGCTGGCCGCGTCCCGCGGGATCGCCCTGATGACCGGCTTCAACCGCCGGTACGCCCCCGCCTATGCGGCGCTGCTCGAACAGCCCCGCGATGTGGTGATCATGCAGAAGAACCGGGCGGGGCTGGCCGCGCCGCCGAGGTCCGTGGCGTTCGACGACTTCATCCACGTGGCCGACACGCTGCGGTTTCTCGCCCCCGGTCCGGTGACTGGCACGAGCATCGAGGTCCGCACCGTGGGCGGGCTGCTCGAACACGCCGTCCTGCGGCTCTCGGGCGCCGGGTACACCGCGATCGGCGTGATGAGCCGGGTCAGCGGATCCGCGGAGGAGAGCGTCGAAGCCATCGGCGGCGGCCACAAGCGGCGGGTCACCAATCTCGCCGAGGTCACCGACTACGGCAGCACGGCCATCGGGCCCGCGCTTGCCGTGACCCGACGCGGCGACTGGACCCCCGTGTCCCGCCAGCGCGGCATCGAGCAGGCCTGCGAGGCGTTCCTCGCCGCGGTCCGGCGCGGGGATCCGCTGACCGCCCACGCCCAGGACGCGCTGGAAACCCACCGGATCTGCGAGGACGTCGTGACCGCGTGCGGCAGCCCGCCGGCGTGACCCGCGTGGCACGGTGCGATCCGTGAGCGAGTACGACCCGTGACCGAGCGGGGACCCTGGCGGGCGCCCGTGCTGTGGCGGGTCCTGCTCGTGCTCGCGCGGATCCTCGTGCCGCTCGTGTGCCGTCTGCGGGTGACCGGGGACGTGCCGGACGGGCTGCGGCGCGGTCCGCTGCTGCTCGCCGGGAACCACATCGGGCTGTTCGACCCGATCGCGCTAGCCGCCGCCTGCCGCGCCCGCGGGCTGGCGCCCCGGATCATGGTCACCGGCGGCATCTTCCGCACCCCGCTCGTCGGCCCGGCGTTCCGCCACTGCGGCCACCTGCGGGTCGACCGGGACCGTCCGGGGACCGGCGAGGTGCTGGGGCAGGCGATCGCCGCGATCCGCGCCCGGTCGGTCCTGGCCGCCTACCCCGAGGGCCGGATCTCGCAGGATCCCGGCCTGTGGCCCGAGCGGCCGCGCACCGGGCTCGCCCGGATCGCGCTGATCACCGGTACCACGGTGGTGCCGGCCGTCCAGTGGGGCGCCCACGAGGTCCTGGCCTGGGGCGGCGCCGCCAGCATCGCCCGGACCCTGCTCACGGCCCCATGGCGGCGGCCCGTCGTGCGGGTCCACTTCGGATCGCCGGTCCCGCTGGACGGGCTCGGCGCCGAGGTGCCAGGGGACGCGCAGCGGGCCGCCGACCGGATCACCGCGGCCACGATCGCCGAGCTGCGGTCCCTGCGCGCGGGCGAGCCGGACCTGCCCCGCCACCAGGACCCCACCCGCCCGCTCTCCACGGCCCGCAGCTTCCCCGGCACGCCACTCGGGCGCTGAACCGGCGGGCGACAGGGCCGGCCGAATGGCAGAGGGACCGGCTCGCTGCCGGCCGGGCGGCAGATCCGGGGCGGCGGGTGCACCGGCCAGACTCCGGGGGCCACGCCGCTCACCCTGGGAGTCCGTCTGATGAGAGTGCGCCCCTCGATCGCCGTGACCGGTGCGCTGGTGGTGACCGTCCTCGTGGCGGTGGCCGCCGCCGGCACGACTCACGCCAACGCGTCCGAGCGACCACCCACGTACCCGGCGGCGGCACCGAGCACACCAGCATCGGACACCCCGGCGCCGGCGCGGATCGCGTGGAAGGCCTGCCCGGACGCCCCTGGCGCGGAGTGCGGCACGCTGCGGCTCCCGATCGACTGGTCGGCTCCCCGCGGCGCGGCCTACGACATGGCGGTGGGCCGCCGCAAGGCCACCGACCCGAAGCACCGGATCGGCGCACTGGTCATTAACCCGGGCGGTCCCGGCGCGGCGGGCGTGGGCATCGCCACGGCCGCCCACGGCCCGTTCGGAGCGGCGATCACCAGCCACTTCGACCTTGTCGGCTTCGATCCGCGGGGCGTGGGCGCCAGCCACCCGATCACCTGCGAACGCGGCACGCCACGGGACCAGCCGGCCACACAGGCCCAGTTCACCGCGCTCGTGACGGCGAACCGGGCCATGCGGGCGCACTGCCGGGCCACCGCGGGACCCCTCTACGACCACGTCGACACCCTCAGCGTGGCCAGGGACGTCGAGGCCCTGCGGATCGCGCTCGGCGAGAAGCAGCTCAACTTCTTCGGCGCCTCCTACGGATCAGTGATCGGCCAGCAGTACGCCGAGCAGTTCGGCGGCCGGATCCGCGCGATGGTCCTCGACGGCAACCTCGACCACGGCGCGACCCTGCCCGAGTTCCTCACCGGGACCGCGGCCGACGGCGAGGACGGCCTGCGCCAGTTCGCCGCCTGGTGCGAGCACACCAGCACGTGCGCGTTCACGGGCCGGCCGGTCCTGGCCCGCTGGGCCGCGTTCCTCACCGCCGCGGACCAGCACCGGCTGATCGAGGCCCCCGCCGACAACGCCCCGGCAGGCCGCTGGATGGCCGTCCAGTCGGCCTACGGTGCCCTGGTCGCGGCCGACTACCCGGGTTTCGCGCAGTGGCTGGCCGGCCTGCGGATCGTGGCCAAGCCGAGCCCCGCCGTCCCGGACGGGCACGACGACGTCAGCACGAGCATCCGCACGCCGGTCCTGTGCGAGGACTGGGCTCCGCACGTCACGACGTTCGCGCAGCTCACAGCCCTGATCGCCGCCCAGCGCGCAGCCGCCCCGAACATCCGCTACTCCGAGGAAAGCATGGGGCTGCTGCTGGGCTGCACGGGCTGGGACGGCCCGTCGCCGAACCCGCCGAGGCAGGTCCGGCTGGCCGCGGGCGCGCCGATCCTGCTGGTGAACCCCGGGCACGATCCGGCGACGGGGATCCGGTGGGCGCAGCGGCTTCAGCAGCGGTCCCCGGGCCGGTTCGCGCTCGTGCGCTGGGACGGCAACGGCCACACCGCCTACGTCCGGTCGGCCTGCGTGCGGACCGCCGTGGAGGCCTACCTGGTAACGGCCAAGCCCACCGCCACCACCGCGTGCCCGGCTGGGCCGAGCTAGGACCCGCCCGTAGTTTCCCGGCCAAAAACAACGCTAAGGCTCTCGCTACCGTTGCCATTGGACAGTGGCGGCGAGGTGTCGGGCCACGGCCTCAAGGCCAGGCCCGGCGTAGCGTGTGGCGGACTTGGTTCAGTGCTCGACGGGCGGTTGCGGCGGGAAGCGGGCGAGGTAGTCGAACGCGCGTTGCCAGGGCGAGTCCGGGTACCGGCTGGGCTTGCGGTGGCGGTTCGCTTCGCAGAACGCGTCCAGGCCGTCGGTGATGACGAGCCGGTCGCAGTCCCAGCCGGGCATGGTGCGGCGGACCGCTGCGCGGGTCGTATCGAGCAGCTCGGCCTCGCGGGTCCAGCCCGAGTGGTCGAACGCCCACTCGCCATCGGAGGCGATCATGTGGTGGCCTTCGTCCGTGCCGCCGGTTCGGTGTCGTTGAGGTAGCGGTGCAGCGAGGTTTTGGGGATGCCAGTTTTGGTGGCGGTAGAACCGAGGCTGGCCCCCGGGCCTTGAGCAGCCGTGCGTACTCGATCTTGTCGGCGGGATGGGCGACGGGGCGTCCGACCTGCCGG
>JAOPVE010000238.1 GCA_025963185.1 Actinomycetes bacterium | reverse complement strand
GAAGTCGGCCTTGGCGCGCTCGCGGAGCCGCGCGACCTTGGTGATGTCGACCTCGACCACGGTCGTGAGCTGCGCGGACGTCTGCAGCGACTCGACCATCCGGCGAGCGATGACCGACCGCAGCCGGGACATCTTCTCGGTGCGGCCACGCAGCGGCGAGGCCGACGCCGGCTTGGCCGGTGCCTGTGTGGCGGGCTGGGCCGCGCGTGCGGCAGCCTCCTTGGCCGCCGCGGCAGCTTCGAGGATGTCCTGCTTACGCACCCGGCCGCCGACACCCGTGCCCTTGACACTGCCGAGGTCGATGTCGTTCTCCGCGGCGAGCTTGCGCACGAGGGGAGTGACGTAGGCGCCCTGCCCGTCCGGGCCGGCCGCGAACGCGGCCGGCGCCTGTGCGGCGGGAGCGGCCTGCGGTGCGGCCGCCGGCTTCTGCTGCACCGGTGCCTGCGCAGCCGCCTGCTTCGGTGCCGCCGCCTGCTTGGGTGCCTCCGCCAGAGCGGGAGCGACCTGCTGCGGCGCGGGCGCCGACTGCTGGGCCGGCGCGGGCTGCTGAGCCGGCGCCGTCTGCTGCGCGGAGCCCGAGCCGATGACGGCCAGCTCGCCGCCGACCTGCACCGTCTCGTCCTCGCCCACCGTGATCGAGAGCAGTGTGCCGCCGACCGGCGACGGGATCTCGGTGTCCACCTTGTCGGTGGACACCTCGAGCAGCGGCTCGTCAACCTCGACGGTGTCACCGACGCTCTTGAGCCAGCGCGTCACCGTGCCCTCGGTCACGGACTCACCGAGCGCGGGCATGGTGATCGGCGTGCCCGATCCGCCGGAATCCGCCGAGCCACGCTGCGCGGGCGCCTGCTCCTGGGCCGGTGCCTGGGACTGAGCCGGCGCCTCGGCGGGAGCCTGCTCGGGCGCCGCCTCCTGGGACGGCGCGGCCTCGGACGGCGCGGCCTGCTCGGCCTGAGGCTGGGCGGAAGAGGCGCTGTCGTCGCCGTCGGAGATGACGGCCAGTTCGGCGCCGACCTCGACGGTCTCGTCCTCGCTGACGACGATCTTGGAGATCACGCCCGCGGCGGGCGAGGGGATCTCGGTATCGACCTTGTCGGTCGAGACCTCCAGCAGCGGCTCGTCGAGCTCGACGGAGTCGCCTTCCTTCTTCAGCCAGCGCGTGACGGTGCCCTCAGAGACGCTTTCGCCGAGGCGCGGCATGGTGACGGAGACCGGCATTGTCTAGCGACTCCTTGGTTGCATACGTGGCTGTCGAAACACGGAACGGGTTGGCTGCGCTGGTCAGCTGTGCACGTGCAGTGGCTTGCCGGCGAGCGCGAGATGGGCCTCGCCCAGCGCCTCCGACTGGGTCGGGTGCGGATGGATGAGCTGGGCGACCTCCTCGGGGAAGGCCTCCCAGTTGTAGATCAGCTGGGCCTCGGCAAGCAGCTCCCCGACACGGCTGCCGACCATGTGGACGCCGAGCACAGGCCCGTCCTTTGCGCGGATCACCTTTACCGCACCCGCGGTCTTGAGGATCTGGCTCTTGCCGTTGCCGCCAAGGTCGTAGACCAGCTCGACGATGTCGTGACCCCGTTCCTTGGCCTGAGCGCTGGTCAGGCCGACCGACGCGACCTCGGGCTCGGAGTAGGTGATCCGAGGGACGCCGGCGTAGTCGATCGGCACGACGTCCAGCCCCGCCACCCGCTCGGCGACGAGGATGCCCTCGCCGAAGCCGACGTGGGCGAGTTGCAGAGTGGGGATCAGGTCACCCACCGCCGAGATCGTCGGCACGCTGGTCTGGCAGTACCCGTCCACGACGACGTAGCCCCGGTCGACGCGGACCCCGGCCTCCTCGTACCCCAGGCCCGCCGAGACCGGACCGCGGCCGACCGCAACGAGCAGCAGCTCGGCCTCGATCGACGTGCCGTCCTCCAGGGAGACCTTGACGCCGTTCTCGGTGTGCTCGGCGCCGGAGAACCGCACGCCGGTGTGGAACGCGATCTTGCGGCGGCGGAAGGCCCGCTCCAGCAGCTTCGACGACGACTCTTCTTCGAGCGGCACCAGGTGTGGCAGGGCCTCGACGATCGTGACATCCGCGCCGAACGACTTCCAGACGCTCGCGAACTCGACGCCGATCACCCCGCCACCGAGGATCACCACCGAGCTGGGCACCCGCTCCAGCTCGAGCGCCTGGTCGCTGCTGATCACCCGCGTGCCGTCGATCTCCAGGCCGGGCAGCGACCGCGGTACGGATCCGGTCGCGAGCACGACGTGGCGCCCCTCGTAGCGCTGGCCGTCGACCTCTACCGCGGTGGGGGAGACCAGCTTGCCCGAGCCTTCGACGTAGGTGATCGACTTCTTGCTCTTCACGAGGCCCTGCAGCCCCTTGTAGAGGCGGCCGGTGACGCCGTCCTTGTACGTGTTGACCGCCGACATGTCGATGCCGACGAACTCGGCCTTCACGCCGAACTGCTCGCTCTCGCGGGCCGAATCGGCGACCTCGCCGGCGTGCAACAGGGCCTTGGTCGGGATGCAGCCGCGGTGCAGGCAGGTGCCGCCGAGCTTGTCCTTTTCGATCAGCGCCACGGACAGGCCGAGCTCGGCTCCGCGGAGTGCACACGCGTAGCCGCCACTGCCGCCCCCGAGGATGACGAGGTCGTAGCCGGCTTTGGGGTCAGTCACGGGTTCTCCTGACGTCTGACTGGCACTGTTTCCCATCTTTCCACTCCGTACCGGAAACGTGCGACGAGGGGGCCGATGGCGGGCGGGTCCAGGGGACCACTTGCCTCGAACCGCTATCTGTGTGACCGGGGAACATGCCCGTGCCCCATAGAATTTCGCCTCTGGAGGTGACCGTGAGCTGGTTCCGCCGCGGCAGATCCCGCCCGGGAACGCTGCGTGGCCCAGATTCGCTCGATATCGCCCACTTGGAGCAGTTTGCCAGGTCTCGGCGCGGGGTCGAGGCATATGTCGAGCCGCGGACGAACGTCACAGCCATGACTGTGATGCTCGTCGCCCACGACGGGGAGTGGACCCGCCGGCGCATCTCCGGTCCGGATGACGCCCGGCGGCTCGGGCAGCGGCTGTCGATCCCGGTCTACGACGTCGCCGCCACTGGGTACCCGAACCGCATGCGCGAGTGGAACCGCCGCAGAAAGGACGCCGGCCAGGCGTAGATCCCCCGCTGCAAGCACTCCCTCTCGCGGCCCAGGCCCTCCCCGCCGGCGAAGCGGAACTGGCGCGCCGGGCGCCGTCGCTCACCACCGCGGCCCGCTCGGTCCGGCGCGCGTCCTGGTCGCCCGCAGTAACGCGGCCAAGACCGGTCGCCACGCGCACTGATTCCACGACCACGAGCGGCCACCCCGCGAAGTGTGCCGCTGTGCCGGTGGGGACTGGCGTGGCGGCACGCACTTTGGAGACGGGTATCCGGGGCCGTTCCTCGCGGGCCACCGCTCGGTGGTCCAACGCCTCACGGTGAGGCGCCGGACCCCCAGTCACCGCCTGCACGCAAATCCACGGCAGCGACGGGCCATAACGGCCGAAGTGTGTGCCGCTGTGCCGGGTCAGAGCCGGTCTGGCGGCACACCCTTCGGACGGACGGGGGGGACGAGACCGGTGTACACGACGGTGACTGCCGCCCGCCGTCGAGCACCCGGGCGGATC
>JAOPVE010000103.1 GCA_025963185.1 Actinomycetes bacterium | reverse complement strand
CGGTCGAGCACGGGTTCCCGGTCCGCATGATCGTTCCCGGCCTCTACGGCTACGTCTCGGCGACCAAGTGGCTGGTCGACCTCGAACTGTCCCGCTTCACCGACTTCGACGCGTACTGGGTCCGGCGTGGCTGGACCCAGCAGGCCAACATCAAGACCTTCTCGCGGATCGACACGCCGAAGCCGTTCGGCCGTCCGCGGTCGGGTGACGTGGTGGTCGCCGGGGTCGCGTGGGCCCAGCACCGGGGGATCGAGAAGGTCGAAGTGAGGGTCGACGGGGGGCCGTGGGGTCAGGCCGAGCTGGCCCCGGCCGGCTCCACGGTCGACACCTGGCGACAGTGGTCGTGGCACTGGAAGGCCACGTCCGGCCAGCACACGCTCGAATGCCGAGCGACCGACGGGGGCGGGATCTCCCAGACCTCCGATCGCGCGGATCCGTTCCCGGACGGCGCCACGGGGTGGCACTCCGTGGTCGTCACCGCCGGATAACCCACACCGTTCCGCACCGCATCGAGCCACCTGGGCCGGTGTGTCAGTCCCGCCATGCCTGGCGAGGCTCAACCAGAGAGGTTTTACCCATGAATCGCAAGATCCTGTCCGTCTCGATCGCTGTGGCCGCCGTCGCGCTCTCGCTCACCGGATGCAGCGCGAAGAAGACGGACACCGCATCCTCGTCCGGCGGCAGCGCGGCCGCCCCGAGCCCGTCCGCGAGTGCCGCGATGGCACAGGGGCCGTTCGGCGCGGCCTGTTCGGCCGTCCCGAAGGACGGCTCCGGCAGCTTCAGCGGCATGGCGAAGGACCCGGTCGCGACCGCCGCCAGCAACAACCCGGTGCTCTCGACGCTCGTCGCGGCCGTGAAGGCGGCGGGCCTGGTCGACACCCTGAACGGCGCTCAGGGGATCACCGTGGTCGCCCCGACCAACGACGCGTTCGCCAAGATCCCGAAGGCGACCCTCGACGGCCTGCTCAAGGACAAGGCGGCGCTCACCAAGATCCTGACCTACCACGTGGTCGGCCAGGCCATCACGCCTGACCAGCTCGGCACCGCAGGCCCGTTCACCACCCTGGAGAAGGGCACGCTCAAGGTCTCCGGCAGTGGCATGGACTACACGGTCAACGGCAACTCGAAGGTCGTCTGCGGCAACGTCCACACGGCCAACGCGACCGTCTACATCGTCGACACGGTCCTCATGCCGGCCTGACCCGCGCACCACGGTTCGAGTTCGACCGCGCCACCACCGCGAAGTGTGTGCCGTTGTGCCGCCCCTGGGCGGCGTGGCGGCACACACTTCCGTAGGCCCGAAGCGTGTGCGGCGGGGTCAGACCGGCTGACTGCGGAGGTAGCGGCCGAAGTGGGGGACCGTGAACGCGATCGCGCCGCGCTCGGCGGAGTAGATCAGCCCCTTCTTGATCAGGCTGTCCCGGGCCGGTGAGAGTGACGAGGGCTTGCGGCCGAGCGAGATCGCCACGTCGGCCGTGGCGACCGGCGAATCCCCCTCGCCGAGTGTCGCCATCGCGCGCATGTACTCGCGCTCGGCGGGGGTGGCGCGCTCGTAGCGGGATCCGAAGAAGCCGACCGCGAGTTCCGCCTCGGCCTCGGGGGCCGCGACCAGGACGTCCTCGACGGTGACCGGACTGGCCGGAGCGACGTCCCAGGTGACCTTGCCGTAGGCCTGGACGAAGTAGGGGTACCCGTCGGCGGCGGAGTAGAGGGCGTCGAGGGCGTCCGGGGTGAAGGTGACGTCCTCGCGCTCGGCGGGTGCGAGCAGGGCCTGGTCGGCCGCAGGGCGTTCGAGCCGGTCGATCCGGACGTACCGGAACAGCCGCTCCGAGTAGGACTTGCTCGCCGAGAGCACGGCGGGCAGGTGGGGCAGCCCGGCGCCGACGACGATCAGTGGCGCCCCGGACTGGCTCAGCTCGTGGCAGGCCGCGCAGATCGCCGAGACGTCCTCGGGTTCGAGGTCCTGCATCTCGTCGATGAACAGCGCGATCCCGGCGCCGACGTCGGTGGCGATCGCGGCCGCGTCCGTGAACAGTTCCACGATGTCGATCTCGATGTCCCCGGAGTCGGCCAGGCCGACCGTGGGAGGCACGTCGATGCCGGGCTGCCAGCGGTCCCGGATCTTGCCGTTGGTGGGGTTACTGCGCAGCGCGAACGCCTTGAGGACCGAGAGGAAGTCGTCGATCCGGTCGGGGGCGCGGTGGCGCGGCGCCAGTTCGCGGATCGCCATGTGCAGCGCCGCGGTGACGGGCCGCCGCAACGACACGTCCGGACGAGCCTCGATCTTGCCGGTGCCCCACAGCCGCCCGATCGCGGCCGAGCGCAGCGCGTTGAGCAGGACCGTCTTGCCGACGCCGCGCAGCCCGGTGAGGACGAGTGAGCGCTCGGGCCGGTGCCGCGCGACCCGTTCGAGGACCACGTCGAATTGGGCCAGCTCGCGATCGCGCCCGGCGAGCTCGGGCGGGCGCTGGCCGGCGCCGGGGGCGTAGGGGTTCCGGATCGGATCCACGATCTCGGACACTATCGGGGCGTCTAGCTCCGGTCCTAGATTTCGCTAGATCCCGCTACACCGGCGTGTCATCGCGGCGCGCGCAGCTCGATGAGCGTGATCTCCGGCGGGGCGCCGACGCGGACCGGCGGTCCCCAGGTGCCGACGCCTCGGGTGACGTAGAGCTGGCTCGTGCCGATCCGGCCGCGGCCCGCCACGACGGGCTGGTCGAGCCGGACCAGCCAGTTGAACGGGACCAGCTGGCCGCCGTGGGTGTGGCCGGAAAGCTGCAGGTCCACGCCGTGCTTGGCGCTGTCGGCGAACATGACGGGCTGGTGCGCGAGCAGGACCACCGGCACCGAGGTGTCCCGGCCCGCGAGTGCCCGTCCGAGGTTCGCGCCGTGCCCGGGGACGCCGGACGAGGCCGCGGTCCGGTCGTCGATCCCGGCGAGGTCGAAGGCGGCGCCGTTCTGCTCGATGCGGATCCGCTCGTTGCGCAGCACCCGGACTCCCAGCGACGGCAGGAACCGCACCCACTGTTCGGCCCCCGAGATGTACTCGTGGTTGCCGGTGACGAAGTAGACGCCGTGCTCGGTGCGCAGGTCGGCGAGTGGGTGGGCGGCGTGGCCGAGCTGAGCGACGGATCCGTCGACGAGGTCCCCCACCACCGCGACCAGGCCGGGCTTGAGGCCGTTCAGCGTGCGGACCACGTCCGGGAGCAGCGATCCGTGCTGGACCGCGCTGAGGTGTACGTCCGCGATCAGCCCGATGGTGAACCCGTCGAGCGCCGGATCGAGTTTGCCCAGCCTGACGGGCACCCTCGTCACTCCGACCGGACCCGCCGCCTCCTTCACGCCGTACGCGACGGTGCCGCCGGCGGCGACGAGGGATCCGGCGGCGAGGGAGCGGGCGAGGAAGCGGCGGCGGCTGGGCGAGGGGATCCGCCGGTTCGCGATCGCCCTCGGCAGCTCGGTGACGACCAGGGCGATGAGCAGGTAGAACAGCACGGCGAGCCACAGGTAGCCGATCCACCCGATCGGTTCACCGAGGCGCTGGGGCAGTGCTCGGGTGCCGACGAGCGCGCCGGGCACCAGCAGGGTGAGGACGACGAGGGCGAGCGTGCCGGCCCGCCGCCAGGGGCCTGGCTCGGTGGTGGACCGGACTAGCCGCCACCAGACGTACACGTGCAGGGCGGCGGCGAGGAGCAGTACCGCGGCGGCGAAGGCCAGGATCACCCGGCGATGCTGGCACACGGCCGGTGCGCGGCCCGGCGATACCCTCGTCTACGGCTTTCTAGCATGAGCGCTAGAGAGTCGTAGACGAGGCTAGCCCCCGGCGAACGGCGGCAGGACGTCGACGGTCGCGCGCTCGGGCAGGGCTGCCGCGAGATCGCGCGCCGCGAGTCCGTCGACCAGGAAACTGCAGGCCGTGAGCGTGCGCGCCAGGTTCTCGCCGCGCGCGGCGGACAGCACGGCCACCAGCTCGCCCACCGAGGACGCCGACGCCCGCTCCTCGGCGAGCCCCGCCGCCGCCCGCGCGCCCGCGAAGTACCGGACCGTCACCTCGGCCACCTCAGCCGCCGATCGCCGACATCGGACGGACCGGCTGCAGGAACGCCGGATCGTCGATCCCGTGCCCCGGAAGCTTGCCCCACATCGCCTCGCGCCAGAGCTCGGCGAGGTCGTCGTCGGACGCCCCGGCCCGCAGCGGACCGCGCAGGTCGGTCTCGGTGACCGAGAACAGGCAGGTGCGTACCTGGCCGTCGGCGGTCAGGCGGGTGCGGTCGCAGTCGCCGCAGAACGGGCGGGTCACCGATCCGATCACTCCGACCTTCGCCGGACCACCGTCCACCAGCCAGGTCTCCGCCGGTGCCCCGCCCCGCGCGGACGGATCCGGAGTCAGCGTGAACCGCGAGGACAGGGCAGCAAGGATCTCCGCGGCCGTGACCATCTCGGACCGTGACCAGCCGTGCTGCGCGTCGAGCGGCATCTGCTCGATGAACCGCAGCTCGTAGCCGTGTTCGAGGGCGAACTCCAGCAGCGCGGGCGCTTCGTCGTCGTTCACCCCGCGCATGAGCACGGTGTTGAGCTTGACCGGTGCGAGCCCGGCGGCGACCGCGGCCCGGAGCCCGGCGAAGACGTCCGCGAGCCGGTCGCGCCTGGTCAGCGCACCGAATCGCAGCGGATCGAGCGTGTCGAGCGAGACGTTGACCCGCCCCAGCCCGGCCTCGGCCAGCGGAACGGCGAGTCGCCCAAGCCGCAGCCCGTTCGTCGTAATGCTGGTGCGAGCGCCGGTCGCCCGCACGATGGCTGGCAGGCCGGGCCGCAGCAGCGGCTCGCCACCGGTGAACCGCACCTCGCGGACCCCCAGCAGCCCGGTCGCCACCGAGATCACCCGGATCAGCTCGCCGTCGGTCAGCAGCTCGCCGGACGGCAGCCAGGGCAGTCCCTCGGCCGGCATGCAGTACGTGCAGCGCAGGTTGCAGCGATCCGTGACGGACACCCGCAGATCGGTGGCGACTCGCCCGTGCTGGTCGGCGAGCCCGCTCAGCCCAGCAGGGCGCACCGCACCAGAGCCCGCGGGCGCCGGCCGCACGAGCGGTATGCCCAACGGCACCGCAACCATGCCCCGAGCGTATCCGCGCCCACCGACATTCACCTCTGGGCGGCTACCTCCGGGCGGCGGGGCAGCGCTGGGGTGTGATGATCTTCAGCAGAAGCATCGGGCTCGGGAGGTACGCATGCAGTTGCAGTACAGCGGCACGATTCCGGTGCATGTCGACGAGGCCTGGGCCGCGCTCAGCGACCTCCAGCGCGTCGCGGCGTGCGTGCCCGGCGTCCGGCTCGACCAGGTCACGGACAGCGTCACGGGTGGCGAGGTCACCGGCGACGAGGTCGCGGGCACGGTGACGGTCCCGCTGGGTCCGCTGCGGCTCACGTACCGGGGCGAGGCGGCGTTCGTCGAGCGCGACGAGGAGGCCAGGCGGGTCGTCATCGACGCGGCCGGGCGGGACAGCCACGGCGAGCAGGCGGCGTCCGCGCGGATCACCGCCCAGCTCCGGCCCGACGGCGAGTTCACGCAGGTCACGGCAGTCGCCGAGGTCAACGTGCGGGGCATGTCGGCGCCCGTCGGGTTCGCGGTCGGCGAGTTCGGCACGGGCCTGCTGCGCCAGTTCGTCACGCACCTCGGCGCGTCCACCCCGGCTCGCGCGACGGCGTCCGCGGCCCCACAAGCACAAGCACAGGCACAAGCCAACCCCTCCTACGGATCGGCGCCGGAGTCCGCCAGTACCCCCGCGTCCTCGATGGCCGGGCCGGAGTCCGGAGAAGACTCGCTGGCGGCCACGGTCTACCCCGTGCCGCCGCCCCGGCGCGACGAGCCGTCGATGTTCGACCTCGCGCCGCTTGCCGGATCCCTGGCGGTCGGTGCCCTGATCGGCTGGCTGTTCGGCCGCCGGGGACGGAGGAGCTCGTGACCAGCGCAGAGGTGCTCGCCGAGGCCTTCGGACGCGTCCGCGGCATCGTGCACTCGGCGGTCCACGGGCTCTCGGACGACCAGCTCACGGCCCGGCCCGGCGAGGGCGCGAACACGATCGCGTGGCTGGTCTGGCACCTCACCCGGATCCAGGACGACCACCTCGCCGGCGCGGCGGGCACCGAGCAGGTCTGGACCGCCGAGGGCTGGGCGGACCGCTTCGGCCTGCCCTTCGCCGCGGACGCCACCGGCTACGGCCAGACCGCGGACGAGGTCGCCGAGGTCCGCGCGAGTGCCGACCTGCTGACCGGCTACTACGACGCCGTACACACCAGGACTGTCGAGTACGTGACGTCGCTGGCCGACACCGACCTGGACCGAGTCGTGGACGAGCGCTGGGATCCGCCGGTCACCCTCGGCGTCCGGCTGATCAGCGTGCTCAGCGACGACCTCCAGCACGCGGGCCAGGCGTCCTACGCCCGGGGCCTGGTCACCTAGAGGTACTGCGCTCCCGCGTCGGTGACCCGGACGGTCACGCTGTGGGCGGACAGCGCCCAGCTGTGCGGATCGTCCACCAGCGCGCGCAGTTCCGCAGCGGACAGCCCCGCTCCGGCCCGGGTCCGGACCGTCACCAAGCCCCGCCCCGCGAGCGCCACGACGGCATCCGCGAGAGTGGACTGGGCGAGCCCCGTCCGCGCGAGCTGGGCGAGGGTCGCGCCGCTGTCCGCCTCGTGCAGCACCTCGTACTCGGCGTAGCTGACGCCGTCAGCGCCGGTCAGGACACGAACTGGGTCAGCGAGAGCACATTGCCCTCCGGATCGGTGAACCAGGCGATCCGGTCGCCGCTCGGGGCCGTCCAGATCGCCAGTTCGTCCTGCTCGACGGTGTCGTACCGGACGAACTCGACGCCGTGCTCGGCGAGGGCCAGCACCTCGGCCGCGATGTCCTCGGATCGCCACCCCAGCACCGTGTGGTCCGCGGGCAGGTGCCCGGCCACCTTGGTGACGCGCAGGCGGGTGCCGTTGGCGTCGAACTCCGCGGCGAAGTCGGACTCGCTGAGCAGCTTGAGGCCGAGCCGGTCGCCGTAGAACTCCCGGGCGAGCCCGAGGTCGGCGACGGCCACGAACGCGACGAGGGCACTGGATCCGAGCACGTCGTCCTCCCGGCGTCAGGGACGTTGTGCGGCCACGATGACGTCCCGCACGATCCGCACGTTCTCGATGCTACGCAGAACGATCGGCGCCGGCCCGGATCCGCGCGGTTGCATCAGCCCGGCCTCGGCCGTCGACGGCATCATCGTTGTGGCGGCGCTGTCATGTGGCCTTGGCGGCGTCGAGGAGCTGTCCGGCATACGCGCGCCCGAACATCGCCACGTGGGTGAGCAACGGGTGGAGCTGGTGCATCGGGATCCGGCTGCGCCAGCCCTCGGCCAGCGGAAACGCCTCGTCGTACGCGGCGAGGATCCGGTCGAGGTGTGGGGCGCCGAACAGGGCGAGCATCGCCAGGTCGCTCTCGCGGTGTCCTCCGTGCGCCGCCGGATCCACGAGCCAGGCCCGCCCGTCCCGCGCCCAGTGGACGTTGCCCGACCAGAGGTCCCCGTGGATCCGGGCGGGTGGCTCGTCGGGCGCCTCGACCCGGTCCAGTGCGCGCTCGACCAGGGCGACCTCGGCCGGGGTGAGGACGCCGGCCGCGATCCGCAGGTACGGACGGCAACGCCGTTCCACGTGGAACACCGCCCAGGACTCGGCGGGGGTGTTGTCGAGCGGGAGGGTGCCGATGTAGCCGTCGTGGGCGAAGCCGAACGAGTCCGCCCCGGATCGGTGCAGCTCAGCCAGCCCGCGCCCCAGCTCCTCGGCTCCGTCGGCCGTCGGCGACCCGGGCGGGATCCAGTCCAGCAGCAGCATCTCGGGCGTCGCCGCCACCACTCCGGGCACCGGGACCGCCCCGGGTTCGGCGAGCCAGCGCAGCCCGTCGGCCTCGGACGTGAAGAAGTCCGCCGGCGCGCCCGGGCGCGACTTCGCGAACACGTCGGTGCCGTCGTCGAGGGTCAGCCGCTCGGCGGTGCAGATAGATCCGCCGCGGATCGGGGTCGTGCGGATCCGCTGATGCTCGATCAGGCGCCCGATGTTCTGCGGATGCGCGCGGAGGTATTCCAGGTCCACCGCGCCAGGCTACGGTCTGGCCATGAGCGAGCGCAGCGAGCGAATCATGAGCACAGTGCGCGCCGTGAGTGCAGCGCCGACGCGGCCCGAGCGGAGCGAGGGGCGGGCATGAGCGACGCGGGAAGCATCATCGTCGTCGGCGCGGGGCCGGGGCTGGGCACCGAGATCGCGCGCCGGTTCGGACGCGAGGGCATGCAGGTCGGGCTGATCGGCCGCCGCCTCGACAGGGTCCAGCAGGTCGTGGACGAACTCGCCGTCGAGGGGATCGACGCGAGAGCCGTCGCGGGTGACACCGCGCACCGGGACGCGATCCGCGAGGCGCTGGACACCCTCACCGCTGAACTGGGCGCGCCCGACGTGCTCGCCTACAACGCCGCCGCCGGATCCGCGCCGGGGTCCCCGTCCGAAGTCGGATCCGCGCTGCTCATGCAGGTACTCGCCGTGGCGGCGGGCGGCCTCGCGGACTCGGTCGAGCGGATCATGCCGGGGATGCGCGAACGCGGATCCGGCACCGTGCTGGTCACCGGCAGCGCGATCGCGATCGACCCGTGGGTGGAGGCGACGGCGCTGTCGGTCGGCAAGGCCGCTCAGCGGCACTTCACCCACGCGCTGCACCGCGAGGCGATCGACTACGGCGTCCACGCGACGACCGTGACGATCCACGGGGTGCTCGCGGTGGGCACGCCGTTCGATCCGCAACTGGTGGCCGAGGAATTCTGGACGGTCCACACCCAGCCCCGCGCAGAGTGGACCTGGGAGCACGACTACAAGGGCTAGGGCCTACACCAGGACCCGTTCGGGGCCGGCGTAGACGTTCATCGAGGGGCCGCGGAGGAAGCCGACCAGGGTCAGGCCGGACTCGGCGGCGAGGTCCACGGCCAGCGTGGACGGGGCCGACACGGCGGCCAGCAGCGGGATCCCCGACATGAGCGCCTTCTGGGTCAGCTCGAAGCTGGCCCGCCCGCTCACCAGCAGGACGTGCCCGGTGAGCGGCACCAGGCCCTCCCGCAGCGCCCACCCGGCGACCTTGTCCACGGCGTTGTGGCGCCCCACATCCTCGCGCAGGCACAACAGCTCGCCGGATCCGCTGAACAGCCCGGCCGCGTGCAGTCCGCCGGTGCGGTCGAACACGGCCTGGGCGGACCGCAGCACGTCCGGCAGCCCCGCGAGCAGCGACGGCGTGACCGTGAGCGGATCGGCCGCCACCGGGTACCGGGTGCGGGTGCGGATCGCGTCGATACTGGCCTTCCCGCACACCCCGCACGAACTGGTCGTGTAGAAGTTGCGCTCGACGCCGGGATCCGGGGCGGGCACGCCGTCGGCCAGCGAGACGTCGAGCACGTTGTAGGTGTTCTCGCCATCCGGTCCGGTGGCACCTTCGCAGAACCGGGCGGAGTGAATGTCCTCGGCGGATCCGATCACGCCCTCGGTGAGCAGGAAGCCGTGGGCGAGGTCGACGTCGTGGCCGGGGGTCCGCATGGTCACGGCGAGCGGCCGCCCGCCGACCCGGATCTCCAGCGGCTCCTCGGCCGCCAGCGTGTCCGGCCGCTTCACGACCCGGTCGCCGTCGATCCGCACCACGGGCCGCCGCCCGGTGACTCGTCCCATGGGGTAATGATGCCCCCATGGAGCTGGAGTCATTCGCGGCGATCGTGCTGGCCGGCGGACGAGCGTCCCGGCTCGGCGGGGTCCACAAGCCCGGCCTGCGGATCGGCGGAGCCACCCTGCTCGACCGGGTCCTCGCCGCGGCCACCGGCGCCGGCACCCGGATCGTCGTCGGCCCGCCCCAGCAGGTTCCGCCGGGGGTGGTGGTGCTCCGCGAGGATCCGCCGGGGGGCGGGCCGGTCGCGGCGCTCGCCGCCGGGCTGTCCGCCGTCGACGAGCGGTTCGTCGCTGTCCTCGCCGGGGACCTGCCGTTCCTCACCCAGGGGGCCGTGACCGCTCTGCGCGAGGCGGCCGGTCCGCGCGATGGTGCCGTGCTCGCCGACGAGCACGGCAAGGACCAGTACCTGGCCGGGGTGTGGCGGACCGGCGCGCTGCGGGCCGCGGTGGCGGCGCTCGGCGATCCGGAGAATGCTTCGATGCGGCGGGTGCTGGCGCGGCTGGACTACGCGCGGGTGGTGCTGCCCGGCGAGGCGGGTGGGCCGGGCCCGTGGTTCGACTGCGACGATCCGGTGGACCTGACGGCGGCGAGAAGGTGGGCGGCACCGCACATGAGCAAACTCGACGACTGGATCGCAGCCGTGGCGCTCGAACTGGACCTTCCCGGCCCGATCGACCGCGACCTGCTGCTCGACGTGGCGAGGGACGTGGCCCACGGCGTCGCGCGCCCGGCCGCGCCGATCACCACCTACCTGCTCGGCCTCGCGGTTGGCGCCGGCGCCAACCCGGACGAGGCTGCGGCCAAGATCCGCGAACTGGCGTCGGGCTTCACCCCCGATTCAGAACCCGACCCGGCCACGGAGATCTGACCCCCACTTCCTTCCCGAAGTGCGGTAATCCTGACCGGTCCCGACCGGCTGTAGTTACCGCACTTCGGGGGACGTTGGCTCCAGGCGGATGATTACGGACTTGGACGTGGGGGTGTTCGAGCCCTCGGCCGTGGAGTCGAGCGGGACCAGGGCGTTGGCCTCGGGGAAGTACGCCGCCGCGCACCGGCTCGCCGTGGGGTAGGAGACGACCCGGAACCCGGGCGCGCGCCGCTCGGATCCGTCCTCCCACTCGCTCACGAGGTCGACCGTCGCGCCGTCGGCGATGCCGAGTATGGCCAGGTCACCGGGGCTGACGAAGACGATCCGGCGGCCGCCCTTGATGCCACGGTAGCGATCGTCCAGGCCGTAGATCGTGGTGTTGTACTGGTCGTGGCTGCGCAGGGTCTGCAGGATCAGGCGGCCGCGCGGGATCCGCAGCACGCGCAGGTCGTTCACCGTGAAGTTGGCCCGCCCGGTCGCGGTGGGGAACGAGCGGGAGTCCCGCGGCGGGTGCGGAAGGGTGAAGCCGCCTGGCTCGGCGATCCGCTGCTCGTAGCTGTCGAAGCCGGGGATGACCCGCGAAATGCGGTCGCGGATCGTCCGGTAGTCCCGCTCGAATGCCGCCCACTCGATCCCCGGCGAGTCGCCCAGGACGGCCCGCGCCAGGCGGGACACGATCGCCACCTCGGAGAGCAGGTGGTCCGAGGCCGGGGTCAGCCGCCCACGCGAGGCATGCACGTTGGACATCGAGTCCTCGACCGTGACGACCTGCTCCCCGCTGGCCTGGACATCGCGTTCGGTGCGCCCCAGCGTCGGCAGGATCAGCGCGGTCTCCCCGCAGATCGCGTGCGAGCGGTTGAGCTTGGTCGACACCTGGACCGTCAGCGCGCACCGCCGCAGCGCCGCCGCCGTGACCTCGGTGTCCGGCGCGGCGGCGACGAAGTTCCCGCCGAGCGCCATGAACACGGGCGCCCGGCCGTCCCGCATGGCCCGGATCGCGTCCACCACGTCGAGCCCCGGATCGCGCGGCGGGCTGAACCCGAACTCGGCGCTCAGGGCGTCGAGGAACGGGGCCTTGGGCTTCTCGTAGATCCCCATCGTGCGGTCGCCCTGCACGTTGCTGTGCCCCCGGACCGGGCACACCCCCGCCCCCGGACGCCCGATGTGCCCGCCGAGCAACAGCACGTTGACGATCTCGCGGATCGTCGCCACCGAGTTCCGGTGCTGGGTGAGCCCCATGGCCCAGCAGACGATCGTGCGCTTCGAGCCCGCCAGGGCGTCCGCGAACGCCTCGACCTGCTCGCGCGGGAGCCCGGTGGCCGCGTCGACCTTGCCCCAGTCGAGCCCCGCCAGATGCTCGGAGTACTCGGCGAAACCGTGTGTGTGGTCCTCGACGAACTCGCGATCCACGGCCCCCCGCTGGATCAGCAGCGCCCCCACGGCCTGGAACAGCGCGAGATCCCCGTTGACCCGGATCTGCAGGAAGTCGTCGGCCAGTGGGGTGCCTCGCCCGGCGATCCCCGAGGGCGTCTGGGGATTTTTGAACCGCAGTAGACCGGCCTCGGGCAGCGGGTTCACCGCGACGATGCGCGCGCCGTTGCGCTTGGCCCGTTCGAGCGCCGTGAGCATGCGCGGGTGGTTGGTGCCGGGATTCTGGCCGACGACGACGAGCAGGTCGGCAGTGTGGATGTCGTCGAGCGTGACGCTGCCCTTGCCGACGCCGATCGTCTCGGTGAGCGCGACCCCGGACGACTCGTGGCACATATTCGAGCAGTCCGGGAGGTTGTTGGTGCCGTAGGCGCGGGCGAAAAGCTGGTAGAGGAACGCGGCCTCGTTGCTGGTGCGTCCGGACGTGTAAAAGATGGCCTCGTCGGGCTTGCGCCCGCGCAGGTGGGTGGCGATGAGCGCGAAGGCGGCGTCCCAGCCGATCGGGTGGTAATGGTGCTCGCCGGGGTGCTTGACCATCGGCTCGGTGAGGCGTCCCTGCTGGCCGAGCCAGTAGTCGCCGCGCCCGGCGAGGTCTTCGACGGTGTGCTCGGCGAAGAACTCCGGGCCGACGCGCCGCAGGGTCGCCTCCTCCGCGACGGCCTTGGCGCCGTTCTCGCAGAACTCGGCCGTGTGCCGGTGCGCCGGATCGGGCTCCGGCCACGCGCACCCCGGGCAGTCGAAGCCGCCAACCTGGTTGACCTGCGACAACGTGAGCGCGGTACGGGTGGCGCCCATCTGGCTCAGGCCCGCCCGCAGCCCGTGCACGACACCGGGGATCCCGGCCGCGCTCTCCTTCGGCGCCGTCACCCGGACCTGGCTCGGCCGCGGCTCGCCGCGCGGCGCCTTTCTGGCCATCCGTGCCTCCCCCCTGTGCTTGTGCCGAACCCTATTCGGTGTCCGCCCGGTAGTCGCCGGTGCCCGCGCGCGCAATTGTCGGAATGCCGACAGTGGAGCGATCCGGAGCGCATTGCCGCATTCTTTTGCCCCAGTGGGCAGGGCGCCCGCTCTATTTGCCCCTTTTATCGGGCGGCAGGTTAACACCGTCGGGTAACGGTCACTCCTGATCCATTTGCGCACACCGATTTTTCTGCCATGATCACCCGGCCGAACACGGGGGCTAAGAACGGGACGACGTGCGGAAGCGGTATTACTCGGCGCCGGAGAACATCGGCGCTGCGGGGGGCGCGGCGGCTGTGGCCGCAGCGGTCTACCCGGCATTCCAGCACGCGACCGGGATCGGCTTTCCGTGTCTGCTCCGCACGGTGACGGGCATCCCCTGCCCGTTGTGCGGAATGACGACTGCGGGGGTCTACCTCGTCCGAGGAAATGTGGTGGCCGCGGCCACGGCAAATCCCTTCGTGTTCGCCGTCGCCGCGCTCGTGGCTACGGGACTGGTTCTGCTGGCTGCTCGCGTGGCCGGACGGCTGCCGGATCCGGAGCCGTGGCCCGCGAGCAAACGGCGGAAGTGCGCCGCGATCATCGGCGCACTGGCCGCGGTCAGCTGGGCGTATCAGCTGCACCGTTTTGATTACTTCTGAGATCCACAACACTGGAGAAGAAATGCCTTATGCAAGCTGGTTCAGCCGGGTCGGCGCCTACGTCGTCGACGCCCTGATCGCCGGGATCCCGATCGCGATCGGCTTCGCCATCGGCGGCGCCATTGGGATGAACAAGGGTGCCGGCACCGCGGTGATCGTGCTGTTCTACCTCATCTCCGTCGGCGTCTCGATTTACAACCGCTACATCATGGGCGGGGCGACGGGCCAGAGCTGGGGCCGCAAGGCGCTCGGCATTCGCCTCGTCAGCGAGCAGACCGGACAGGCAATCGGGGGCGGGATGACCTTCGTCCGGGATCTCGCGCACATCGCCGACAGCCTCCCGTGCGACATCGGCTTCCTGTGGCCGCTGTGGGACGCCAAGCGCCAGACCTTCGCCGACAAGATCATGAACACGGTCGTCGTCACTGCCTGATCCACCGCACGCGACGCGGGGCGGCTCCCTCCGGGGACCCGCCCCGCATCCATGCACAGCACCGGGAGCAACAGAAACATGCAGTACGCGAGCTGGATCCAGCGTGTGGGCGCCTATCTCGTCAGCGCCCTCGCGCTCGCCGCGATACAGGGCTTAGGCCTCGGGGCGAGTCTGCTGCTAGGTGAACGCAACTGGTTGACCGGAGTCCTCTTGGCCGGCGCATTCGTCTTCTGGATCGCCGACCGCTGGGTCTTCAGCGGCCGCACGGGCCAGACGCTGGGGCGCCGGGTCCTCGGTATCCGGATGGTCGACGCGGGCAACGGCGAGCCGATCGGCGTCTGGCTGGCCTTCGTGCGTGACATGTGGCACGTCCTCGACGCCGTGCCCTGCTACCTGGGCTTCTTCGCCCCGCTCTGGGACGCCGAGCGCCAGACCTTCGCCGACAGGATCGTCAAGACGGTCGTCGTCAAGACCTGATCTCCCGCCGAAGTGCGGCAACTCGGGCCGGTCAGGACCGGCCGTAGTTACCGCACTTCGGGGAGGTCGGGAGGCTCGTGGAGGTCAGGCTCGGCGGGCTGCGGCGCGGGCGGCTGCCTTGTCGCGCTGCTCCACGAAGCGGGTGGCCTGGCCGTCGAGCACCGCGAGGAACGCGGACAGCTCCTCGCGGGCGGCCTCGCCGCGCGGGCCGAAGTCGGTGCGCTCGAAGATCCGCCAGAACCGCAGGATCGGCATGACGACATCGTCGTGGTGCAGCCGCAGGTCGTAGATGCCGGCCTTGGCGATGGTCACCGCGTTGCGCACGTAGTTCGGCATGCCCGCACCGGGCATCTGGAACCCGACGATCTCGTCGCGGATCGCCTCCATGGTGGCGTCCGGCACCCGCTCGAGCGCGGCGGCCACGAGGTTGCGATAGAAGACCATGTGCAGGTTCTCGTCGGTGGCGATGCGGGCCAGTAGCTGCTCGGCGAGCGGGCAGCCGGTGGCGCGGCCGGTGTTGCGGTGCGAGACGCGGGTCGCGAGCTCCTGGAACGACACGTAGACGACGGCCTGCAGCGGCGTCTTGTCGCCCGAGTCGTAGCCCGCGGTCATGTGCAGCATCCGCAGGTTCTCCAGCTCCACCGGGTCTACGCCGCGGGTGACCACGAGGTAGTCGCGCAGGGCGACGCCGTGGCGGCCCTCCTCGGCGGTCCAGCGGCCGACCCACTCGCCCCAGGCGCCGTCGCGGCCGAACCGGGTGGCGATCTCGCGGTGGTAGGAGGGCAGGTTGTCCTCGGTGAGCAGATTGACGACCATGGCCGTCTTGGCGACCGGGTCGAGCTTCGATTCCTCGGGCCGCCAGTCCTCGCCGCCGAGGAACGCGAAGTCGCGGCCCTGGCTCCACGGGACGTAGTCGTGCGGCATCCACGGCTTGGCGAGCTTGATGTGCCGTTCGAGGTTCTCGGCGACGACCGGCTCCAGCTCGTAGAGCAGGTCGCTCTGGATCTTCTCGTCGTCGGTGACTGTCACGGTGGGACTCCCTCGGGGCTCGTCACTAGCTACGCTACCGTAGGTTACGCCAACGTAGGTGGACCCGAAAGAGCAGCGTGGGCCAGATCTCCCTCAGGCTCACAGGATCCACCACTGGCGTGGATCGCCTGCGGAACGCACGCGGCAGGGTACTCACCGTCGACCGTCGCCAGGGCACGGCATTCCGGCCCAGTGATGTGGGCCGTCTGAAAGTGCTATTCAGGGTTCATCGCTTGAGGTTCTGGAGCGACGCGTTTTCCGCCTCGACAGTCTTCGTTACCTTCTCGATGAAGCGCTGGGCTGCGCTCTCATCGACCTACGTGTATGCCCCCTCGGACATTTGGCACCTCCCAGCCAGGGTGAACGCATCCTTCGCCACGACGAAGCATCCACGGTAGGGGCGCTGCGCCAGCCCGGTGTTGCCTCCTTGGTCGGCTCGTGGCCTCGCGAAGGGGCGCGGGTTGGCGGACGTTCTAGGGTGGGGCCGACGGATCGAGGGGAGCGGACCATGACGCAGTTCAGCTGGGGGCGGGTCCCCGAGCAGCTGACGCGTGACCTCGTTCGCGAGCTGGCGCTCGACGCGTCCGTCCCGCCCGAGCAGGCGCTGCGCCACACGTTCGGCGCCGAGCCGGGCACGGACTTCCTGCGGGTCGCCTGGCGGGTGCTGTTGCCGGGCTGGCTCGGCACCGACTCCGACGCGCGCACCGACATCGTCGCCCAGCTCCGGGCGGCCGGGCTCGGCGACCACGAGATGAACCCGCGGGGCCGGGCCTCGCAGCTCGCCTACCTGGGCACGTGCCGCAACACGATCCGGCTGCGGGAGATCGTGCGGGAGCGGTTCCTGGAGATCGGGCACCCGGCTGGGGATGCGTCGGAGTCCGACGAGCCCATCGCGACCGGTACGGCGGTCGTGCCGATCCCCGCGGCCGGGCCGTCCGCCGACCCGACGGATCCCGATCACGACGTCGCCGCCACGGATCTGCGGGCCAAGGTCGAGTCGGCCTGGTCGGACCTCGGCAAAGCACTGTCCGGAGCCCTGTCCTGGCTGCCGCTGGACGCCCACCTGGTGCTCACCCTGGATCCGACCGCGGGCGGCACCGGCGACGCGACCTACTACGTCGAGTTCGCCACGATCGACGAGGGCGAGCTGCACGGCGAGGCCGTGGGCAACATGTACCTGCCCGCCGCACACCGGCTCGACCGCGACGCCATCGCCGACCTGGTCGCGCTCGGCTGGTCCCCGCCTGGTGTGGTCGAGGGCACCGAGGGCAACTTCGGGCTGCGCGCGCCGGTCACCGAGGCGTCCCGGCTGGCCGCGATCGCGGTCCGCACGCTGCGTGAGGTGTACGGGGCGCCGCATCCGGCGTTCGTCACGTACGCGGTGCACGCGCTGGAGGACAATCTCGCGCTGCCGGACGGGCTCGGCGCCGCGCGGCCGGAGGCGCCCGAGGAGGGCTCGCCGGTCCCCGAGCCGCTCGCGCTCGGGCCTGACGCGCCGCTGCCCGACCGGGTCAGGGCCGTGGTCGCCGAGGTTACCGAGACCGACGCGGCCGACCTGCCCGTCGACGCGGACGGGGAGATCAGCGTCCGGTCCGGATCGGCGATGGTGTTCGTGCGGATCACGGCGGATCCGTCGCTGGTCGAGGTGTACTCGCCGGTGCTCACGCAGGTCCGGCCCACCCAGCGGCTCTACGAGCGGCTCTCGCAGCTCACCCGCAACATGCCGATCGGCCGGGTCTACCTGGACGACGACACGGTGTGGGCCTCGCTCGCGGTGTTCGGCCGGGACTTCCAGCCCTCGCACCTGTCGCTGGCGCTCAAGGTCATGACCGGGCTCGCCGACACGCTCGACGACCGGCTCCAGGGGGACTTCGGGGGACGGGTCTTCTTCGGCGACACGCTGCCCGAGCGGCGGGAGGCGGCCGCGTCGGAGGCGTCCGGCGAGCGCACGGGGATGTACCTCTAGGTAGGTGCCCCTTTCGCGGCGTTTGCGCCGGTCGGCGGGGGGAAGAACTGTGCGGATCGCGCGACCCGTCCGCCCGGGACCGCGAATTGTCGGAGTGGCCTGGTAGGAAGCACAGAACCCCACGAGGCCAAGGAGTGGCACATGGCGATCACGCGCATCAAGGGAGGGCTGTCCGAGCCCGAGCTGGCCGGCCTCCGCGCGGCGGTCGACGCCGGGCGCAAGCCGAAGGTCACATTCACAGCCGCGGCGGGCCAGATCGCGGGCCGCACGGGCCAGGTCGTCCGGCTGGACGATCCCGGCGCGTCCGAGGAGTGGGTCGTCGTGCGCTTCGGGAAAGATGAGCTTCCGTTCGCGCCGTCCGATCTGGAGCTGCCGCAGCGCAAGGTGGCAGTCCCGGCGAAGCGCGCCACCGCGGTCCCGGCGCCCGTCCCCGCGCCCCGAGCAGAGAAGGTGGAACAGATCGAACCCCCACAGTGGACCCCGGCGGCAGTCGAAGCCGAGCCGTCCCGTCCCGCCGCCAAGCCCGAGCCCGTCAGCTCGGTGGTGCCCGCCAGGCCGGCGGCGCGCAAGTCCACGGCGAAGAAGTCCGCCGCGCCCGAGCTCATGGTCACGATCTCCTGCCACGACGGGCAGTGGTCCGTGGCCGCGCACAAGGGGGCGAAGGCGCTGGTCAAGTCCGTCCCGGTGCGGGCGTCCGAGGCGCTGAAGATGGTCCAGTTGCTCGACGCGCCGCCGGTCCAGGCGGTGGTCGAGGAGATCGTCGAGGCCGCGAGGATCGACGCCGAGCACCAGGCCGAGCGCCTCCGCGAGGAGCTCAAGCGGGTCGAGGCGGCCCTCGCCGACCTGCGCGACATCTAACCGCTCACCCCGAAGTGCGGTAACTCCGGCCGGTCCGAGCCGGTCGTGGTTACCGCACTTCGCGCGTGGCGGCGGGTGGCGGGCGTTAGGACGGCGGGAGGCCGGGGCGTTCTACCAGGCTGGAGAGCACGATCATGCTCTCGGTCTGGGTGACGAACGGCTCGGCGCGCAGCCGTTCGAGCACCTCCTCCAGGTGCGAGATGCTCGCGGCCCGCACGTGCACGAGCGCGTCCGCCCCGCCCGAGACCGTGTAGGCGCCGACGACCTCGGGCACCTTGCGCACGGCGGCCTGGATCTCCCGGGGCGACGTCCGGCCGGCGCAGTAGAGCTCGATGAAGGCCTCGGTGGTCCAGCCGAGCGCGTCCGGGCTGACGACGGCCGTGAACCCGGTGATCACCCCTTCTGCGCGGAGCCGGTCCACCCGGCGCTTGACCGCGGGAGCGGAGAGTGACACGACCGCGCCGACGTCCGCGAAGGAGCGGCGCGCGTCCTCACACAGGAGCGCAACGATCTTGCGGTCGATGGTGTCCACGCGCAACAAACCTCCAGTGAGCAGCAACGATGCAGTCTAGTCGCTGCGCCGGCCGGATCTTTACTCTGAGCAACAACAGCGCCCGCCGTCCCACACCAGGGCCGGCGGGCGTTCCCGCAGGCGGCGCCCGACGACTGGCGCCGCCTTCGTGCTCACCGGACCCGGAGGCCAGCCCATGACCGCGACGCTGCCCCCCGCCGTATCGGCGGCTCCCTCGTCGCTGCCCGCGCTGACCACGGATCGCGCCCCGCGGCCCCGCACCTTCCTCATGTGCCCGCCCGAGTACTTCGCCGTGGAGTACGCGATCAACGCGTGGATGGATCCGTCGGTGGCTGTGGACGCGGCGGTGGCCCTCCGGCAGTGGGAGAACCTGCGGGCGACCTACGAGGCGCTGGGCCACACGGTGCACGTGCTGGATCCGCAGCCGGGCCTGCCCGACATGGTCTACGCCGCGAACGGGGCGTTCAGCGTCGGCGGGATCGCCTACGGGGCGCGCTTCCACCATCCCGAGCGCGCGGCCGAGGCCACTCACCACGCCGGCTGGTACGCGGCGAACGGCTGGCGGCGCCACCACGAGCCGAGCTACACCAACGAGGGCGAGGGCGACTTCGCGTACGTCCCCGGGGCCGGAGTCGTGCTCGCCGGGACCGGGTTCCGGACGGATCCGCGGGCCCATGGCGAGGCGCAGGACGTGCTCGGCGTGCCGGTCCTGGGGCTGCGGCTCGTGGATCCGCGGTTCTACCACCTCGACACCGCGCTGTTCGTGCTCGACGACCACACGATCTGCTACTTCCCCGGCGCGTTCTCGGCCCGGTCCCAGCGGGCGCTGCGGCGGCTCTTCCCGGACGCGCTGCTGGCCGGCGAGTCCGACGCGCTGGCGTTCGGGCTCAACGCGGTGAGCGACGGGCGGCACGTGGTCCTGCCCGCGCAGGCCACCAGCCTCGCCGGGCGGATCGCCGAGCGCGGCTTCACCCCGATCGGGGTGGATCTGTCCGAGCTGCGCAAGGGCGGCGGCAGCGTGAAGTGCTGTACGGCGGAACTCCGAGGCTGACCGACTTGTAACGCCCGAGCCTATTTCGGCGCGCGCAAAACGGGATCAATCGGAGGGTTCGGCGCATTTCGCGCGGTAGCCTGCGCGTGCTGGGTGGTCTCCACCCACCCTGCGGGTTCCTGCCTGAGCACGTGACGGGTTCGCGCGGCCCCTCCACTTCGGACGCGCCAGCGCGGTCCCGGCCGCGTCCGGGTGGCCGACGGAGAGGCAGGCACGTGGCGACCGAAGAGCGCGCGCAGCCAGACAGCACCGAACTCATGACCGCGCTGCGCACACTGCGGGACGCACTCGCGGGCGCCCGGTACCCCCTCGGGGTGCCCGGTGCCGCGGAGGCCGAGCGGTCCGCGCACGAATTCGCCGGGCAGCTCGGCGACTACGTCGTGCCCCGGCTGCGGCACCCCAGCGCCCCGCTGCTGGTGGTCGTCGGCGGATCCACGGGAGCGGGCAAGTCGACGCTGGTCAACAGCCTCGTGCGGCGGACCGTGAGCCCGGCCGGGGTGCTGCGGCCCACGACGAGATCCCCCGTGCTGGTGTGCCACCCCCGCGACGTCGAGTGGTTCGCCAGTCCCGGGGTGCTGCCCGACTTCACCCGGGGCCACGGTACGGACGACCACCACACCCTCCGGATCGTCGAGTCCGCCCAGCTCACGGCGGGCCTCGCCTTCATGGACGCCCCGGACGTCGACTCCGTGGTGGACGAGAACCGGGACATCGCCGCCCAGCTCCTCGCCGCCGCGGACCTCTGGCTCTACGTCACCACCGCCGCCCGGTACGCCGACGCGCTGCCCTGGCGGCTGCTCGCCACCGCCCGGCAGCGCGGCCTCGGCACCGCGATCGTCCTCAACCGGGTCTCGCCCGCCGCCGAGCAGACCGTCTCGCGGGACCTGCGGGACCGGCTCGCCGCCGCCGGCCTTGCCGAGCCGACCCTGTTCGTCCTGCCCGAGGTCGAGCTCGACGCCGGGATGCTGCCCGAGCCGACCGTCGCGTCGCTGCAGGTCTGGGCGTCCGGAGTCGCCGGATCGCTCGACCGCGGGATCCTCGCCCGGCGCACTCTCGACGGGGTGCTCGCCAGCGTGGGTCCGCGGGCGGACGTGCTCGCGTCCGCCGCGCAGGTGCAGACCGCGGCCGCCGAACAGCTGCTCGCCGGGCTCGACGCCGGGTACGCCAGCGCCGAGGACGACGTCCGCGCCGAGATCGAGACTGGGGAGCTGCTGCGCGGCGAGGTCCTCGCCCGGTGGCAGGCCTACGCCGGATCCGGGCAGCTTGTCCGCGCCCTCGGCGGTCCGCTCGGCCAGCTCCGCAACCGGATCGCCGGAGGACTCGGCCAGGGTCCGCCGCGCGACACCGAACTGCGGCGGGCGCTGGAATCCGCGCTGGCCCAGCTCGTCAGGTCCGCCGCCGAGCAGGCCGCCGAAGAGGTCGCCGAAGCCTGGGCGGCCTACCCCGCCGGGGCCACGGTTCTTGAGGCCGCCGGTCCGCGCCTGACTCACCGGTCGCCCGAGCTGGACGCCGAGGCCGGGCGCCTCGTGCGGGAGTGGAGCGAGAGCCTGCTCGCCGGGGTCCAGCACGACCTGACTCTCGGTCCGACCAGCGCGCGGACCGTCCGGGGAGCCGTGGCCACGGCACTTGTCGCCGCGGTCGCTGCCCTGGGCGGGGACGACCGGCTGCCCGGCGGGGTCGAGGTGCCCGTGGGCGGCGAGACGGATCCGCTGATCCGGGACGTGCCGGTCGACCTCGACGCTATCGAGCGGATCGCCGTCGAAGCCCGCGACGACCTCCTGGCCCGGATCGGCACCGTCCTCGCCGCCGAGCGGGCCCGGTTCGGCCAGGCCGTCGAGGCGATGCACGTCGATCCGGGGCTCGCCGAGCGTCTGCGAGAGGCCGAACGGATCGCGGCGAGCACCCATGCGCGCTGGTCCGGAGTGGTGTCGGTGCGGCCGATCCCCGGCGGATCGGTAGAGGTCCCAGACTCGCTCCCCGCCCTCGTGGACCCCGCCATGGAGAACCCCGCCATGGAGAACCCCGCCGTCGTGGACCCCGCCGAGGAGCCCGAAGCCGGCGACTCCGGGCCCGGCGACTCCGCTCCTGGCGAGGGGCAGGGCGTGGCCGTCCAGCCCCTCGGACCCGGCCAGTCCGCGCGCCAGCCCGAGGCATCAGGCCCAGGCCGATCCGCGGCCCCGGCTGGATCCGCTCCGGCGGCCACCCGGGACCGGGAACAGCCGGAACCGTCCGTGCCCCGGGTCAGGCGGACCGTCGGGCGGCCGCGCACCGACGACGGCGATCCGCAGGCGAGGGCCGAGGACTCCGTGCCCACCGCCCCGCCCACGCAGCGCGGCGAGCACGCCGCGCTTCAGGCCGACGCGCCCGTGATGGCCGCCGCTCCCGCGGGGCGTGACGGTATCGGCGCAGGTCACGTGCCGTCCCGTCCGCCGTCTTCGGCGGGAACGTCCATTCCGGCGCCGGCCGTTGATCCCTGCCCGGAGGGTTCCGTGGCTACGGCCAGCACCGAGCCGGATCGGGACGAGGGTGAGTACCCGTACGCCGGTCATGTGAAAAATCCGGCGACGGCGGGACGGCGCGTCCGGCGGGTCACCGCGACGGCGCAGCGCGTCTCCGGCGGATCGCCCGAGGAGGCAGCCCGATGACGAGCCCGATGACCAGCCCACACGACATCCCCAACGTGGGGCCCCGCGTCGACGCCCTCGAACGCAGCCTCGGCCTGCTCGCCGGGCGGATCGACGACACCCGGCTCGCCACCGCCCGGATCATCGCCCAGCGGGCCGGCGAGCGGCTCGGGCTCTCGGGCTCGCACACCGTCGTGGCGCTCGCCGGCGCCACGGGCAGCGGCAAGTCGTCGCTGTTCAACCGGCTCGTCGGGCTCGACCTCTCGGCCGTCGGGGTGCGGCGGCCCACCACTGGGCTCCCGCACGCGTGCGTATGGGGACCCGAGGGCGCCGGCGACCTGCTCGACTGGCTCGGCATCCCGCCGCGCCTGCAGACGGCCCGCGAGAGCGTCCTCGACGCGGACAGCCAGCAGGAACTGCGCGGACTCGTGCTGGTGGACCTGCCCGACCACGACTCCCTCGAAATCGCGCACCGGGTCGAGGTCGACCGGCTGGTGCAGCAGTCGGACATGCTGGTGTGGGTGCTGGATCCGCAGAAGTACGCGGACGCGGCGGTCCACGGCCGGTACCTCAAGTCGCTCGCGCGGCACGCCGGCGTGCTTGTCGTGGTCCTCAACCAGTGCGACAAGCTCAGCCCCGAGGATCTCGACATCTGCCTGGGCGACCTGCGCCGGCTGCTCGCCGAGGACGGCCTGGGCGCGGTCCGGGTGCTGACCACCTCGGCGCTCACCGGGGACGGGCTGGGCGAACTGCGGGAACTCCTGGCCTCGGCTGTCGACCAGCACGGGGCCGCGGCGCACCGCCTCGCCGCCGACCTCGACGGGATCACGGCCAGCCTGATGGCACTGGCCGGACCGGCGATCCGCGACGAGTTCGACCGGATCGCCGTGAAGCGCCTCTGTGCCACCCTCACCCTCGCGGCGGGCGTTCCCGCGGTGGGCGAGGCCGTCGAGCGCACCTACAAGCACCGGGCCCGCGCCGCCGTGAACTGGCCGCCCGCCCGGTTCGCCCAGTGGCTGATCGGCCTGGCCAGGCGCGAGGGCGAGGATCCGCTGTCCGAGCCCGCCGCGCCCGAGGACGCCGTGCTCCGGGCCCAGGCCGAGACGGCCCTGCGCGACCTCGCGGACTCGGTGACCGAGGGCCTCCCGGATCCGTGGCCGGCCCACACCCGGCACGCCGCGCTCAACCAGCTCGGCGACCTGCCCGACGCGCTCTCCGGAGCGGTCGCGGGCACGGAACTGGGGGTGACGACCCGTCCGTCCTGGTGGGCGCGCCTGGCGATGATCCAGTGGTGGCTCGTCGGGATCGCCGCGGTCGGGGTGGTCTGGCTGGCGGTCCACGTGTTCGCGCCGCAGGTGGGGCTGCTCGTGGTCCCGACGGCGCTGCTCGGCGGGGCGCTGGGCTGGGGGCTGCTGCTCTGGGCCGTCGGGTGGATCGCGGCCGGGCGGGCGGCGCGCGCGGCCAGGATCCGGGCCGAGGCGGCGCTCACCGAGGCAGTCGGCGAGGTGGCGAAGGAGCGGATCCTCGTGCCGGTCCGCGCCGAGCTTCGGGTCTACGCCGACAACCGCGAGGCGCTGACGGCGCTGGCTGGCTGAGGCAAGCGGGCTGGCTGACGCGGCGGCCCGCTGGGCGACAGCGGGCCGGTCAGCGGCGGGCGCTGTGCCGGTCCAGGAACGAGTGCCAGCGAGCCGCGACGGTGTCCCACCAGGTCGGCTTCGATGCCGGCGAGTGCGCCTGACCGTGGGCCGAGGCGTGCGCCGACCCGGACGGCGCCGGGGACGACGGCACGGGGGTAGCCGACGGTACCGGGGGGATCGACGGGTCCGGCGAGATCGACGGGTCCGGCGACGTCGACGGCCCCGGGCCCACGGTCGGCGCCGGCGGGGTGCTGGTCGAGGGCACGGGCCGGGGCGGGTCGGTCTTCGGCGGATTCACCGACGGGGTTGGCGAGGGCGACGGCGACGGATCCGGGCTCTGCGACCCGGCGATGACCGGCGGCTTGACGACCGGCGGCTTGGTGCCCGGGCTGGTCGCCGGGGGCGTCTGGGTGCCGGGGTGGGCGGCGCTGCCCACGCCGGACGGCGCGTTGCTGCCCACGCCGGACGGCGCGTTGCTGCCGTTCCCGGCGGAGGCGCGCGAGGCCCCGCCCGACGAGCGGCGGCCCTCGGCGAGCACGGTTGACGATCCGACGTGGCGGGGGGCTGCTGACGGGGAGGACCCGGAGCCCGCGGTGACGCGGCCAGGCGCGACGAGTACCGGACCGCGGCTGGCGTCGGGCGAGTACGGGCTGGTGTGGAGGGTGGCGGTGTCGACGTTGGCGCTGCCCACGGAGAGCACGAGGGCGGTCGCGCCGGTGGCGAGCAGGCAGAGCCCACCGACCCCAGCGGTCTGCGTCAGCCGGCGCACCTCCGCGCGCCTCACCGGTCGCCTCACGAATATCTCGCTTTCCCCCCAGGTACGGACATAAAGCCCGCACCTACTCCATAGTCCCCGGAGTATCTAAAAGTGACTACCCCAACACCCTCGGCCTTTATCACCCTTTCGTACCGAAAACGGGCAGGCCGTTCGGATGAGTTTCGGTTGCAGCGGATCCGAACCCGCCCAAACGCGCGCTGACCTGCAACCTTCCGGATCGGCACCGGCACGCCACGTCTGAGCCAAACGGGCCCCCGAGTCGTGGCATCCGGCCCATTTCGCCCATCCGAACGGTCGGCCTCGGTGCGTGACCGCCGACATCCCGTCCCGCTCGGGAAGTGCGGCAATCGCGGCCGGGTGGGGCCGGTCAGGATTACCGCGGTTCGGCTGGGGGACACCCAGAGGCGACGGGTGTTCACACTCCTGTGACGGCGCTCACCCAAACGAGCCGGGTTCTGCAATGCTGGAGAGAACCGCACGTCCGCACCGCCCGCACACCACCCCCCGTGCCAGCGTCGCGGATCGGCGAGCACCTGCACTGATGGCGTGGAGACCCCGCGCCGCGGCGACAGCGAGGAGACGCGCATGGGCGAGATGGCCGACGGAGAGCTGGTCCAGCTCCTCACCCCCGAGGGCGAGCTCACCGAGCATCCCGAGTACGCACTGAGCCTGACCAGCGACGAGTACCGAGACCTCTACCGCGATCTGGTGATGGTCCGCCGGATCGACGCCGAGGCCACCGCGCTGCAGCGCCAGGGCGAGCTGGGGATCTGGGCCTCGCTACTCGGCCAGGAGGCGGCCCAGGTGGGCGCGGGCCGGGCCATGCGGCAGCAGGACATGGCGTTCCCCACCTATCGCGAGCACGGCGTCGGGTACTGCCGCGGGGTGGATCCGCTCCGCGCGCTCGGCCTGTTCCGGGGAGTCGACCTCGGCGCCTGGGACCCCCGCGAGCACAACTTCCACCTCTACACGATCGTGATCGGCGCCCAGTGCCTGCACGCGACCGGGTACGCGATGGGGATCGCCCGGGACGGCAAGGTCGGCGGCGACGACGGGGAGGCCGTGATCGCCTTCCTCGGCGATGGGGCGACCAGCCAGGGCGACGTCAACGAGGCGTTCATCTTCGCGAGCGTGTTCGCCGCCCCGGTCGTCTTCTTCTGCCAGAACAACCAGTATGCGATCTCCGAGCCGCTCGAACGCCAGACGCGGATCCCGCTGTACAAGCGCGCCGCCGGGTTCGGCTTCCCGGGCGTCCGGGTGGACGGCAACGATGTGCTCGCCACCCTCGCCGTGACCCGCAAGGCGCTCGACGACGCCCGGGCGGGACAGGGCCCGACGTTCATCGAGGCCTACACGTACCGGATGGGCGCCCACACCACCTCGGACGATCCGACCCGGTACCGGATCGCCAGCGAGGTCGAGGCGTGGAAGCTCAAGGATCCAATCGCGCGGCTCAAGTCGTTCCTGATCCGGCACGAGCACGCCGATCCGGAGTTCTTCGCCGGGGTCGAGTCCGAGGCGGACGAACTGGCCGCGTACGTGCGATCCGGGTGCCTGGCCATGCCCGAGCCCGCTCACTCGACACTGTTCGATCACGTCTATGCCGAGGGGTCCGCCGAGATCGACGCGCAGCGCGCTAGCTTCACCCGGTACCAGGCGAGCTTCGCTGACGGAGGTGTTCGCTGATGCCGACGATGACGCTGGCGAAAGCGCTGAACGCGGGCCTGCGCAAGGCGATGGAGGAGGACCCGAAGGTCCTCATGATGGGTGAGGACGTCGGCAAGCTCGGCGGCGTCTTCCGGGTGACCGACGGGCTGCAGAAGGACTTCGGCGAGGACAGGGTGATCGACACCCCGCTCGCCGAGTCCGGCATCCTCGGCACGGCGATCGGCCTGGCCATGCGCGGCTACCGGCCGATCTGCGAGATCCAGTTCGACGGGTTCGTCTATCCCGCGTACGACCAGATCGTGTCCCAGCTCGCGAAGATGCACTACCGGTCGCAGGGCAAGATCCGGCTGCCCGTCGTCGTGCGGATCCCGTTCGGCGGCGGCATCGGGGCCGTCGAGCACCACAGTGAGTCCCCCGAGGCGTACTTCGCGCACACCGCGGGCCTCAAGGTGGTCGCGTGCTCGAACCCGGCCGACGGCTACACGATGATCCAGCAGGCGATCCGCAGCGACGATCCGATCATCTTCTTCGAGCCCAAGCGCCGGTACTGGGAGAAGGCCGAGGTCGCCGAGGCACCGGACGACGACTGGTACCCGCTGCACCGCTCGCGCACGGTCGCCGCCGGCACCGACTGCACGGTCGTCGCGTACGGGCCGATGGTGAAGACCGCGCTGGAGGCGGCCGCGGCGGCCCACGGCGAGCGCAGCCTGGAGGTCATCGACCTGCGCACGCTGTCGCCGCTCGACCTCGATCCGGTGTACGAGTCGGTGTCCCGCACGCACCGGCTTGTCGTCGTGCACGAGGCCCCGGGCAACCTCGGCCTCGGGTCGGAGATCGCCGCCCGCGTCACCGAGCGCTGCTTCTATGACCTGGAGGCCCCAGTGCTGCGCGTGGCCGGGTACGACACCCCGTACCCGCCGGCCCGCCTCGAGGAGGAGTACCTGCCCGACCTTGACCGGGTCCTCGACGCAGTCGACCGCTCGTTCGCGTTCTAGGAGGCCCTGCGCATGTCGCGGATGAAAAAGTTCAACCTTCCGGATCTCGGCGAGGGACTCACCGAGGGCGAGATCCTGTCGTGGCTGGTCAAGCCCGGTGACACCGTCACGCTGAACCAGCCGATCGTCGAGGTCGAGACGGCGAAGGCCGCCGTCGAGATCCCGTCGCCGTATGCCGGGGTCGTCGCCGAACTGCACCACGCCGAGGGCGAGACGATCGACGTCGGCACCCCGATCATCACGTTCGACACCACGCCGGGCGCCGCTCCCTCGGAGGAGGCTCCCGCGGCGCCGTCCCCGGCTCCCTCGGCCGAGTCGCTGGCCGCCGTAGAGATCGCTCCCGAGGATCAGCCCGTCGAGCCCGGCCTCATCGGTGGCCCGGCGCCCGGCGGCCGCACGTCGGTGCTCGTCGGGTACGGCCCCAAGACCGTGACCGCGCAGCGGCGCCCGCGGCGGCCCGCCGAGACTCCGGCGGCTCCCCTGGAGGATCCGGAGCTGACCCTGCTCCCGTCGATCCCGGATCCGCTGCACTCGGCCGCCAAGCCCGTGCGGCACGGCGGGCTGGAGGTCGGGCGGGCGGCCGAGCGGGCCGCGGAGGCGGCGAGTGCGCCGGTCCGGGCCAAGCCGCCGGTCCGCAAACTGGCCCGCGACCTGGGGCTGGACCTGGCGTCCGTGCACGCCACGGGACCGTCCGGCACGATCACCCGCGACGACGTCCAGCGCGCGGCCCAGCACGCCACGGTGACCCCGCTCCCGACGGCGAGGCCGGTCGCGGCCGCGCCCCCGGTGGCGTCGTGGGATTCGAGCCGCGAGCAGCGGATCCCGATCAAGGGTGTTCGCAAGCTGACCGCCGAGGCCATGGTGGCCAGCGCGTTCACGGCTCCGCATGCCACCGAGTTCCTCACGGTCGACGTCACCCGCTCGATGCGGGCGGTCGAGCGGCTGCGGGCCTCCCGCGACTTCGCCGGCACCCGGGTCAACTTCCTCGTGCTGGTCGCGAAAGCCGTGGCGCTGGCGGTCGCCCGGAACCCGATGATCAACTCCTCCTGGGACGACGCCCGCGCCGAGATCTGCGTGAAGGAGTACGTCAACCTCGGGATCGCCGCGGCCACCCCGCGCGGCCTGCTCGTCCCGAACATCAAGGACGCCGGCCGCCTGACCCTGCGCCAGCTCGCCGACGCCCTGGCCGACCTGGTCGCCACCGCCAAGGACGGCAAGACCCCGCCCGCGGATCTCTCCGGCGGCACCATCACGATCACGAACGTCGGGATCTTCGGCGTCGACACCGGCACGCCGATCCTCAATCCCGGCGAGTCGGCGATCGTGGCGCTCGGCACGGTCCGCGAGATGCCATGGGTACACAAGAAGAAGGTCCGCGTCCGGCAGGTCTGCCAGCTCGCGGTGTCGTTCGACCACCGGGTCGTCGACGGCGAACTCGGATCGCGCTTCCTCGCCGACCTCGGTGCCTTCCTCAACGATCCGGAGACCACGCTTCTCGCCTGGACCTGACCCGCGCTCCCACCGAAGGCCCGTCCGGTCGTGGCGGGCCTTCGGCGTGTCCCGGTGCCGGCCTGCGCCCGTTCGGCGAAGTCGCGCGGAGGGCAGGAATATATTAGGCGGGTGAGCGGGTTCACCTAATATTCGATGGTGTTTCTCCGATGGGCATGATGAACTGGAAGCACACACCGGAGAACACCGAATATCTAAGGGGTCACGATGACCAGCATGGCCAGCAAGTTCCGCACCCGCCGGGCGGCCGTCCGCCGCGCCCGCGCCATCGAGCGCGCCCTCTCCCACGCCACCTCGCCGAACATGCGCGACGAGATCCTCGCCATCGCGCACCGCAGCATCTGAGCGTGAACAGCGCACCAAACACGTGGTGACCAGCATCGAAGCTGGTCACCACGTTGCTGTGCGCGCAGGGCGTGAAGTAGGGACCTGTCGCACCACCGGTTGACCGCAACCGGTACGGTCCAGGTTTGGCCGGCCCCACGGACGGCAGAGCGTCGCCGAGGAGTCGCCATGACTGACGGGTCGTACCCGCCGCCGCCCTACGGCGGAGAGCCGGGCAACCAGCAGCC
>JAOPVE010000182.1 GCA_025963185.1 Actinomycetes bacterium | reverse complement strand
GGGTCGTGGAAGGCGTTGCGGTCACCTTCGAACAGCGACAGGTGCGTGTGCATGCCCGAGCCGGGACGGTCGGTGAACGGTTTGGGCATGAAGGTGGCATAGACGCCGGCCCGCATCGCCACCTCCTTGATGACGTGGCGGAAGGTCATCACGTTGTCGGCGGTGGTGAGGGCATCGGCGTAGCGCAGATCGATCTCCTGCTGGCCCGGCGCGACCTCGTGGTGGCTGAACTCGACGGAGATGCCGATCCGTTCGAGGGCGAGCACGGCCTGGCGGCGGAAGTCGCGCGCGATCGAGTGCGTCGAGTGGTCGAAGTAGCCCCCCGAGTCGACCGGCTGCGGCGGCTGGCCGTTCTCCGGACGGTCCTGGAGCAGGTAGAACTCGATCTCGGGATGCGTGTAGAAGGTGAAGCCGCGCTCGGCCGCCTTGCTCAGGGCCCGGCGCAGCACGTGCCGCGGATCCGCCCACGAAGGCTGCCCGTCGGGCATCACGATGTCGCAGAACATGCGCGCGGACTCACCCGAGTTGCCCGCCTCGAACGGGAACACCTGGAACGTGGCCGGGTCGGGGATCGCCACCATGTCGGACTCGTAGACCCGCGCGAACCCCTCGATCGCGGATCCGTCGAAGCCGATGCCCTCCTCGAAGGCGGCCTCGAGTTCGGCGGGCGCGACGGAGACGGATTTGAGGGTGCCCAGCACGTCGGTGAACCACAGCCGCACGAAACGGATGTCGCGTTCTTCGAGGGTGCGCAGCACGAACTCCTGCTGACGGTCCACGGCCGGTCGCTCCCTCGCTTCGTCGTCGCCGGTCAGGACGCATCCTCACCCGGCCAGTTTCCTCATGTCCGAGTCTCATTCAACCGCGTTACCGCCACGTAAACGATCTCGGCATGCCAGTTCTCTACCCGGTCAAGGTGGGGCGATGATCGCGGATCACCCTTGTGACTGGTCGTTACACTCCCGGCGAACCCCACTCAGGCGCTGCTCCGCGACAAATCTCACCGGCAGGCACGCCTCACTCGTCTAGGAGCACCATGTCTCGCCTTACCCGGCGCGCCGCCGGCCTGCTGGCCGTCCTGGCGCCCGCCGCACTCCTCGCGTCCGGCTGCGGTGCCCTGTCCGGCATCAAGGACGGCGTCGACGCCGGAGTCAACACCGTCGAGGTCTGCAACTCGGTCATCGACCTCTACAACGGCCACCTCAAGAAGGTCGAGGAGGCGTCGAACAAGCTGACCAGCGCGAAGCCGTCCGACACCGCCACCGCCGTGACCGCCTACAACAAGACCGTCGCGGACGAGTTCACGGCCCTGCACAAGGGCCTCGGCGAGCAGGTCACGAAGATCAAGGACGACAAGGTCAAGGCCGCCCTGACCGAGCTGGACACGCACGTGGGCACGATCGCCGCCAAGCCCGAGAGCTTCGCCGCCGACGGTGCCGCGAACGCCAAGAAGCTCGACGAGATCGCCGCGAAGCTCAACACCGCCTGCGGCGCGAAGGACCAGAAGAAGTAGTCGCCCGGCACCGGGCGTGGCGCACGACACGGTCTCGCCGCGCCCGGGGTGCGCGAAGATGAGGGCATGGTGCAACTGCGTCTGGCCCTCGCCCAGGTGAACCCGACCGTCGGCGACATCGCGGGCAACAGCGCCCTCGTCCTGTCGTGGGCGCGCAAGGCCCGCGACGCCGGCGCCACCCTGGCCGTGTTCCCCGAGATGGTCCTCACCGGCTACCCGGTGGAGGACCTGGTCTTCCGCGAATCCTTCGCCGCCGCCAGCAAGCGGGCGCTGGGCGAACTCGCCGGATCGCTCGCCGCCGAGGGGCTGGGCGAGCTGCCGGTCGTCGCCGGCTACCTCGACGCCGACGGCCCGGTGCGGCCCGGGGCGGCGTCGGAGACCCGTGGCGGACCGCGCAACGCGGCCGCGATCCTGTTCGGCGGCCAGGTCCACAGCCGCTATTTCAAGCACCACCTGCCCAACTACGGCGTGTTCGACGAGGACCGCTACTTCGTCCCCGGCGGTGAACTCACGGTGACCCGCATCGGCGGCGCTGACATCGCGGTCACGATCTGCGAGGACCTGTGGCAGGCGGGCGGCCCGCTCGCGGTCGCCAAGGCCGCCGGGGTCGGGCTGATGATCGTCATCAACGGATCGCCGTATGAGCTGAACAAGGACGACACGCGCCTCGACCTGGCCAAGCGCCGGGCCGCCGAGGCGGGCTGCACACTCGCGTACGTCAACATGGTCGGCGGCCAGGACGAGCTGGTCTTCGACGGCGACTCGCTCATCGTCACGGCCGACGGTGAAGTGCTCGCCCGCGCACCCCAGTTCGCCGAGTATCTGCTGGTCACCGACCTGGAGATCCCCGCGGCGCACGAGGACCGCACGGGACCGGCCGGCGAGCTGGCGATCCGCAGGGAGGCGCTGGACGCCGTTCTCGCACCGGTGGGCGATCCGGTCGCGCCGGTGCTCGCCGAGCGGGTGGCCGACGAGGCCGAGGTGTGGTCCGCCCTGGTCACGGGGCTGGGCGACTACGTCCGCAAGAACGGTTTTCGCTCGGTCGTACTCGGCCTGTCGGGCGGCATCGACTCGGCGGTCTGCGCGGTACTGGCCTGCGACGCGATCGGCGCCGAGAACGTGCACGGCGTCTCGATGCCCAGCACCTACTCTTCCGAGCACTCGCGTGGTGACGCGGGCGACCTCGCCGAGCGCACCGGGCTCAACTACCGCACCGTGCCGATCGCCCCGATGGTGGAGGCCTACCTCGAGACCGTGAAGCTGACCGGCCTCGCGGAGGAGAACCTGCAGGCCCGCGTGCGCGGCACCCTGCTCATGGGCCTGTCGAACCAGGAAGGCCACCTGGTGCTCACCACGGGCAACAAGAGCGAGCTGGCCGTCGGGTACTCCACGCTCTACGGCGACTCGGCGGGCGGGTTCAACCCGATCAAGGACGTACTCAAGACCATGGTCTGGACGCTGGCCCGGTGGCGCAACGCCGACGCCGAGGCCCGCGGCGAGACGCCTCCGATCCCGGCGAACTCGATCACCAAGCCGCCCTCGGCCGAGCTGCGGCCCGGGCAGGTCGACACCGACTCGCTGCCGGACTACGCGGTGCTCGACGCGATCCTCGCGCTGTACGTCGACGCCGACCGCGGACGGTCCGAGGTGCTCGCGGCCGGGTTCGACGAGACCCTGGTGGACCGGGTGATCCGCATGGTCGACTTGGCCGAGTACAAGCGCCGCCAGTCCGCGCCGGGGCCGAAGATCAGCCTCAAGGCGTTCGGCCGCGACCGCCGCCTGCCGATCACCAACCGGTGGCGCGAGCTGCACTAGGGCGTGCTGCTCTGGTTCGGCTCGTGTGGCGGATTGCACAGCCAGCGGCCACCGGCGCGGCGGCGTGCGACGATCGATTCATGACCCGGGGACCCAGCACAGGGCCTCGAGGGAAGGAGACGATCGTGTCCGAAGTCAGCCTGTACGGCGGGGCCGTCGGCCGCCGCATCCGCACCCGCGACCTGTTCGCCGCCAAGGAGCGCGGCGAGCGGTGGCCGATGCTCACCTCGTACGACCAGTACACCGCCTCGCTGTTCGACGACGCCGGCATCCCGGTGCTGCTCGTCGGCGACTCGGCGTCCAACAACGTGTTCGGCAACGAGACCACTCTGCCGGTGACCGTCGACGAGCTGATCCCGCTCGTGCGCGCCGTCGTCCGCAGCACCCACCGGTCCATGGTCGTCGCCGACCTGCCGTTCGGCTCGTACGAGGCCGGGCCCGAGCAGGCGCTCGCCACGTCGGTCCGGTTCATGAAGGAGGCTGGGGCGCACGCGGTGAAGCTCGAAGGTGGGCAGCGATCCGCCGCGCAGGTCGCGGCGCTCACCACCGCCGGGATCCCCGTGATGGGCCACATCGGGTTCACGCCGCAGCGCGAGCACGTCTTCGGCGGCTACCGCGTGCAGGGGCGGGGCAACGAGGCCGACGAACTCGTCGCCGACGCCCTCGCGCTCCAGGAGGCCGGGGCGTACTCGGTGGTCCTGGAAATGGTCCCCGCCGAGGTCGCCAAGCGCATCACGGGCGAGCTCCGGGTGCCCACGATCGGCATCGGCGCAGGTCACGACTGTGACGCCCAGGTGCTGGTGTGGCAGGACATGGCCGGTCTCCGGGGCGGCAAAATGCCGAAATTCGTCAAGCAGTATGCGGATCTCCGCGGAGTCCTCACCGGCGCGGTGGAGCAGTTCGCCGCCGAGGTCCGCGACGGCACCTACCCCGACGACGCCCACACCTACCACTAACCCCGCCCACTCCCCGAAGTGCGGTAACTGGTCCCGGTCCTGACCGGCCGCACTTACCGCACTTCCGAGGGGGTGCCGCGCCACCCGCGCTCGCCCGCCCGCCGACGGCCCGCCCGGCCCGCCGAAGCGCGGTAGTGGTGCCGGTCATAGGCGGTCGGAGTTACCGCACTTCGGCAGGGTGGGGTTAGACGTCGGTGATGCGGAGGCCGGCGTGGGCCTTGTAGCGGCGGTTGACCGAGATCAGGTTGGCGGTCAGGGCCTCTACCTGGTGGGCGTTGCGGAGGCGGCCGGCGTAGATGCCACGCATGCCGGGGATCCGCGCGGCGAGGTCGGCGACGACGTTCGTGGCCTCGCGGTCGTCGCCGAGCACCATGACGTCGGTGTCGATGGAGGTGACCTGCGGATCCACGAGCAGCACCGCACTGACGTGGTGGAACGCGGCGGTGACCCGGCTCTCGGGGAGCAGCGTCGCGGCCTGTTGGGCGGCGCTGCCCTCGGGTACGGCGAGCGCGTACGCGCCCTGGGAGTCGAAGCCGAGCGGGTTCACACAGTCCACGACGATCTTGCCCGCGAGTTCGCCGGCCAGGCTCTTGAGCAGGTCGGCGTGGCCGTCCCAGGGCACGGCGACGATGACGACGTCCGCCGAGGCGGCGACGACGGCGTTCCCGTCCCCGGTGATGCTGCCACTGGCGAGGCTTTCCCTGGTCAGCTCGGCGGCCACCGAGGCGGCCCTGGCAGCGTCGCGCGAGCCCAGGAGCACGCGCTGGCCCGCGGCCGCCAGGCGGAAGGCCAGGCCGCGGCCCTGCGGTCCGGTGCCGCCGAGCACGCCCACCACCAGTTCGCTGACGTCGGTCATTCGCTCCTCCTCGATCCGGATTGCTGCCCGGCCATCCTGTCACCGCCGTCAGCGGGCGGCGCAGTGCGTGGGTATGGTGGTGTTTCAACCATTTCGAGGAGATTTTTCATGATCAGCGTGTGGGGTGGGATCGCCGCCGTCGCGTCCGTGGTCGGCTTCGCGGTGCCTCTGTCGATCGGATCCGGGCTGCCGGCCTCCGCGACCCCCACCGGCCGGATCATTTACAACGCCACCAGCCAGACCGGGGTCCAGAGCGATATCTACTCGGCCAGCCCGGCGGGCACCGGGGTCACCAAGCTCACCCACGGGACCGGCGAGAGCTTCGCGGGCAGCTACTCGCCCCAGCGCGGCCGGATCGCGTTCGTCCGCGGCGGAGTCACCGGCCGGCTCTGGACCATGACCGCGACGGGAACCGACGCCCGTCCGCTCGGCTCCGGGTCGCTCGCCGGATCGTGCCCGCGCTACTCCCCCGCCGGCGGCCGGATCGCCTACCGGACCGGCGACTTCGGCGAGATCCACATGGTCAACGCGGACGGCACCCACGACCGGCGGATCAGCGGGACAGCCACCACCTACGACCAGTGCCCGTCGTGGTCGCCCGACGGCACCCGCCTCGCGTTCGTGCGGTACTCCAGCTTCTCGTCCGCGGACGTGTGGGTCATGCGCGACGACGGCACCCACGCCACCCGGCTGACGACCGACGGCGTCCTGAAGTCGGCGGTCGCCTGGAGCCCGGACGGCCGGACGATCGCCTACGACCGCGGCGGCGACCTGTGGCTGACCGCCCCCACGGGGCGCGACCAGCACGCGCTGACCGAGACGGCGGGCACCGAGAGCGATCCGGTGTGGTCGCCGCACTCGGACCAGATCGTGTACGCCTACGCCCAGGGTCCCTCGTTCGTGCTGCGGATCATCGACGCGCACGGCCGCTGGACCAAGGCGGTCGGCGTCGCCGGATCCCCCGCCGCCTGGCACTGATCCGCTACTTGGCCAGGGCTACTCGGCCAGTTCGAACCGCACCTTGCGCGCGACCGGATCGGCGCTGACCAGCCTGGCCCGGATCCGCGAGCCGAGCGCCAGCCCCGATCCGGCGCACTTGGCCCGGACCGCCGGATCCGCGAGCACGATCGTCGCCCCGCCCTCGCCGAGATCCACGACCGCGGCGTCGAACACCTCGCCGGCGCGGCCCGCGAGCACGACGGCCTCGGCCAGGTCGAGCACCGCACGGTCCACCTCGTGCGCCTTGCGGTCCGCCCCGGCCATCGTCGCGGGCAGTTCGGCGATCGCCTCGCGAGCCCAGCCCGGCACCTCGGTGCCCGCGCACAACGCCAGGCAGACCTCGGTCGCGTACCGGTCGGACAGCCGCCGCAACGGTGCCGTGACGTGCGCGTACGTGGCGGCGACGGCAGCGTGGCCCGGCTGCTCGGGCGGGGATCCGTCGAAGGCCGTGTACCCGGCGCCGCGCAGCAGGGTGGCCGCGAGGTCGAGGAAGGCCGCGCCCCGCGGATCCGCCGCGTCGACCGCCGACACCACCTCGCCGGGGGTCGCGCCGTCCGGCCAGGACACCCCGAGTGCGGGGGCCGCGGCGCGCAGCCGGGCCACATCCCGCGGATCCGCCGGGGGCAGGGTGCGGAGCAGTCCGACGCCGCCGGCCAGCATGATCGTGGCCGCGCACTCGCCGGTGAGCAGCGAGACCTGCGCGTTGTGCTGCTCGACCGGCAGCGGCGCGCGAAACGCCAGCCGCCAGCCCGCCGCCGGATCCCCCTGCACCTCCTGCTCGGGCAGGTGCAGGTCGATGGCCCCGCGCCGCAGCGCCCGGCGCGCGCGCAGGATGCCGAAGTCGGCGAGCGGCTCCACCGGATCCGGCATGCGGCCCGCGTCGAGGAGCTTCTGCACCGACTCGTAGTCCAGCTGTGCGGTGCTGCGGACCCGCGCCCGGCGCACGTCCGTGCTGGTCACCTCGCCGTCCGGCCCGACGGCGATCGTCCACACCACCGCGGGGCGGACCACGTCGGGGAGCAGGCTCGCCTTGTCCTCGCTGATCGCCGGCGGGTGCAGCGGCACCTTCTCGTCCGGGAAGTACAGCGTCTCGCCGCGCCGCCACGACTCCTTGTCGACCGCCCTGCCAGGGACGGCGAACGAGGCCACGTCCGCGATCGCGTACCGGACGAGGAAGCCGCCGCCGTCCGTGCGGGAGAGGTGGACGGCCTGGTCGAGATCGCGCGCTCCCTGCGGATCGATCGTGACGAACGGCACGTCCGTGAGGTCCTCTGCGGGCAGTTCCGGACTCGCGGCCTCCGCCTCCGCGAGCGCCTCGGGCGGGAACTCGCCGGGCAGGTCCAGCTCACGGCGGAGCGCGGAGAAGTCCAGGGCCGGGGCGACGACGCGATGGGCTGGCACATGGCGTTCCTACCAGACCACCGGACCGCCCGCGCGCAGTCGCCGTGGCCCGGTGCGACGGGACGGGTGCCCGGCATAGCTCCGCCGCCGTCAGCAGGGCCGGCGGCGGCGGAGCGGGTGGAACGTCAGCGTGCCGAGGCCGTGGACTTCCGGCTCGACGCGGTCGCGCGGCTGCCTGTACCGCTCGTGCTCCCGGTCGCCGTGGTGCGGCTCCCGGCGCCTCGGCTGGCGGCCGTGCGGTTCGCCGAGGTGCCGCGGGTCGCGGTCGCCCTGGCCGGTGTCTTCGCCGTGGTGGTCCGCCCCGCGG
>JAOPVE010000177.1 GCA_025963185.1 Actinomycetes bacterium | reverse complement strand
GTCCGGTGGACGGCCAGCCGCCGATCCCCGTCGACTCGGGCGGCTACTTCGACCACTCGACGCACGCGATCGCCCGCGACTTCCGTCGCCAGGCCGTGCTGGCGCTGGAGCGGATCGGCATCTCGGTGGAGTTCAGCCACCACGAGGTCGCGCCGGGCCAGCAGGAGATCGACCTGCGCTACGCCGACGCCCTGACCACGGCCGACAACATCATGACGTTCCGGCACGTGATCAAGGAGGTCGCGCTGTCGCAGGGCGTGTTCGCCACGTTCATGCCCAAGCCGTTCACCGAGCTCGCCGGGTCCGGGATGCACACTCACCTGTCGCTGTTCGAGGGCGAGCAGAACGCATTCCACGACCCGTCCGATCCGATGAAGCTGTCGAAGACCGGCAAGTCGTTCGTGGCCGGGCTGCTCGCGCACGCGCGCGAGTTCACGGCGGTGACCAACCAGTGGGTCAACTCGTACAAGCGGCTGATCTCCGGTGGCGAGGCGCCCACGTCGATCTGCTGGGGGCACCTGAACCGGTCGGCGCTGGTCCGGGTGCCGCTGTACGGGAAGGCGAACTCGGCGCGGGTGGAGATCCGGTCGGTCGACTCGGCGGCGAACCCGTACCTGGCGTTCGCGGTCCTGCTGGAGGCCGGGCTCAAGGGCATCGAGGAGGGCTACGAGCTGCCGCCCGGCGCCGAGGACGACGTCTGGTCGCTCACCGACGACGAGCGCCGCGCGGCCGGCTACGAAGACCTGCCGCACAACCTGTCCGAGGCACTGCGGGTGATGGAGAGCAGCGAGTTGCTCGCCGAGACCCTCGGCGAGCACGTCTTCGACTTCTTCCTCAAGAACAAGCGCGCCGAGTGGGACGAGGCCCGCCGCCAGGTCACCGAGTTCGAGCGGATGAAGTACCTGCCGGTGCTCTAGCCACCCCGGTCCGCGCTGCCCCTGACGGCGAGGCGCGGTAACGGCGGCCGGTCATAGCCGGTCGCCGTTACCGCACTTGCACACGCGTCAGCGGATCGCCGGGAACTGCTCGGTCGGCGCGTCCATGTCGCTGGCCCACGCCGGGAGGTCCGTGGCGGGGGAGACGGGCGGCGAGGCGTCCGCGGGCGAGTTTCCCGGCCGGGTGCTGTGCCGGAGGTTCTCGTGCGGGGCGTTCTCGTGCCGGGCGTTCTCCTGCCGGGCGTTGTCGTGAACCGTGTCGCCGATCGCCCGGGTCTCCCGCTCGGCGGCGTCCAGCCAGCGGTCCCAGCGGCGCTGCATCGGGCGCACCAGCCCGCCACCCGCGCCCACGACGAGGATCCCGCCCGCGGTCGCCAGTACGGCGACGAGCACCGGCATCGTGACCGTCGTGGCGACGCCGACCTGGCCGAGCGCGGCGATGATCCCGAGGCCCAGTACGGATCCGCCGGCGGTGTTCGCCACCGGCCGCGCGTACGACAGGCCGGCCAGCGACCGGGTCACCAGCCCACGGACCAGCCGCGCGGCCCCCACGGCCACCAGCACGATCACCGCTGCGGCGGCGGCCTTGGGCAGGAACGCGACCACGCTCGCCAGCAGGATCGCGAGCGGGTTCTCGCCGAACACCCCGCACGCCAGGGTCAGGGTGACGAGCAGGATCGCCCAGTAGACGATCCGGGCGGCGACCAGGGCGGGATCCGGGCCGGTCCGCACTCCGGCCTTGTCGAGGACCGCGGCGAGCCCGGCCTTCGCGAGCAGGGTGTGGACCACCCGGCGCAGCAGCACCGCGGTGGCCCACCCCACCAGCAGGATCGCCAGGAAGCCGAGCAGCTTCGGCACGAGCTGTGCCGCCGGATCGAGCGCGGCGCGCAGCGGTGTCGCCGCCAGCGGGACGGTCATGTGGCCTCCTCGTGCCGATCCGTAAATGGTGTTTAATCACAATCATGCAATTTGCCCGGCTGGATCGGCGGGAAGGCACGCCGCCGGGACGCCCCCCACAGCCGCCCGCCCCGACTGGATAGCCTGCGATGGTGAGTGACCCGCGCATTCTTGTCGTCGAGAACGACCCCACTGACGACGTCCGCCGCCTCGGCGACTGGCTCACCGCGGCCGGCGCCGAGCTGGTGATCGTGCGCCCGCACGCCGGCGACGCCGTGCCCACCGGGTTCGACGGCGTCGGCGGGCTGGTCGTGCTCGGCGGCGCCCAGGAGGCGTTCCCGACCGGCGGCGTGCCCGGCGCGCCGTGGTTCGCCGAGCTGTCGGACCTGCTGCGCGCCGCCGTGGCCGCCGGGCTGCCGACCCTCGGCGTGTGCCTGGGCGGCCAGCTACTCGCCCAGGCCATGGGCGGACGGGTCGAGCGCAGCGAGCACGGCCCGGTGATCGGACCCCGGCTCGTCGCCAAGCGGGACACCGCGGAGAAGGACCCGCTGTTCGGGCCCGTGCCGTTCACCCCCGACGTGCTGCACTGGCACTCCGACGAGATCACCGTGCTGCCGCCGGGAGCGGTGCTGCTCGCAACGTCCTCGGCGGTCCCCAACCAGGCCTTCCGGGTCGGATCCCGGGCCTGGGGCCTGCAGTTCCACATCGAGTGCGACACCGCGATGATCGCCGCCTGGGCCGCCGACGACGCGGCCACCCTCGACGCGCTCGGCATCGCGCCGGGCACCGTGGTCGAGCGCTGCGCGGCCGTCATGGACGACGTCGAGGACGCCTGGCGGCCCTTCGCCGAGCGGTTCGCCGCCCTGGTCCGGGGAACCATCGGCAGCATGTACCTGCCCGTGATCGAGGCGTGATGAGGCCGGTCGGAGGAGTCCCGGCCACCCTCGCGCGCTTCGGCTTCGGGGATCCGGGGCGGTCGTCCGCGCTGCTAGGCCCCGAGGGCCTGAACTGGTGGGATCCGCAGGCCGGCGCCGCCACCGGCGGATCCGCGGACCTGCTCGCCGACCTCGCCGCCGCACCGGATCCCGACCTCGCCGCACTCGCGCTGCACCGGATCGCGGCCGCCCAGGACGATCCGGGGGAGCTGGACACCGCGCTCCGCGAGGACGCCGGACTCCGCCGCCGGCTGCTCGGGGTGCTCGGATCCTCGTCCGCGATCGGCGACCACCTCGCCGCGAACCCGGCGGAGTGGTCCGAGCTGTCCTCTGCCTCCTGGGAAGCTGAGGCGCCGTCCACCGAGGTCATGCGCGATCGGCTGCTGGCCGGGACGGCCGGGGCGCAGCCGGTGAACGGGCTGCGCAACGCCTACCGCAGGGCGCTCGTCGCGATCGCCGCGCGGGACGTGGCGGTCGGCGCCAACACCGGGGCGGACGTCGCCGAGATCACCGCCGAGCTGTCCGACCTCGCCGCCGCCACCCTCCAGGCCGCGCTCGTCCTGGCCGAGGCCGAACTGCCCGCCACGGCCCCGAAGGCCCGGCTCGCGGTGATCGGCATGGGCAAGGCGGGCGGCCACGAGCTGAACTACGTCAGCGACGTCGACGTGATCTTCGTGGCCGAGCCGGCCGAGGGGGTGGAGACCGAGGGCGCGCTGCGGACCGCCACCGCGCTCGCGTCGAGTCTCATGCGCACCTGTCAGGCCGTGGCGTGGCCGGTCGACGCCGGACTGCGCCCCGAGGGCAAGGACGGCCCGCTCGTGCGCACCCTCGCCAGTCACGAGGCCTACTACCGGCAATGGGCCCGGACCTGGGAGTTCCAGGCGCTGCTCAAGGCCCGCCCGCTGGCCGGCGACACCGCCCTCGCGCGGCAGTGGATCGACGTGATCTCCCCGCTCGTGTGGCGCGCCGCGGACCGGCCCGGGGTGGTCGCGGACGTGCGCGCCATGCGCCAGCGCGTCGAGCAGAGCCTGCCGGCCCGCGACGCGGATCGCGAGATCAAGCTCGGCCCCGGCGGGATCCGCGACATCGAGTTTGCCGTCCAGCTGCTGCAACTGGTGCATGGCCGCGGCGACGAGGCCCTGCGCACCGGAACGACACTCACCGCGCTGCGCGCCCTCACCGACGGCGGGTACGTGGCGCGCACCGACGGAGAGGCCCTCACCAACTCCTACTGCTTCCTGCGGACCGTCGAGCACCGCCTCCAGCTCCAGCGCCTGCGCCGCACGCACCGGCTCCCGGACGACGAGCGCGGGCTGCGCTGGCTCGCCCAGTCCATGCAGTTCACCGGGCACGGGCAGGCCACGGCCGTCGAGGAGTTCACCACCGAGTGGAGCCGGCACGCGCGGGACGTCCGGCGGCTGCACGAGAAGCTGTTCTACCGTCCGCTGCTGGAGGCGGCGGCCACCGTGCCGACCGACGGACTGCGGCTGACCGCCGGGGAGGCGCGCGCCCGGCTCGAAGTCCTCGGGTTCGCGGATCCGGCGGGGGCGCTGCGCCACCTCGAAGCCCTCACGGCGGGGGTGACCCGGCGCGCGGCGATCCAGCGGACGCTGCTCCCCACGATCCTGCAGACGTTCGCCGACGCGCCGGATCCCGACGCCGGCCTGCTCGCCTACCGGCGGGTGTCCGACAAGCTCGGCCAGACCCCGTGGTACCTGCGGCTGCTGCGCGACGAGGGGCTGGTCGCGGTCCGGCTCGCGGGGCTGCTCGGCACCAGCCGGTACGTCGCGGACCTGCTCGGACGGGATCCGGAAGCCCTGCGGCTGCTCGCCGACGACGCCGAACTGGTGCCGCGCGGGCCCGAGGCGCTGCGGACCGTCCTCGGCAGCTCGGCCGCCCGCCACCAGGAGAACCCCGCCGCCGGGATCGTCGCCGCGCGGGCCCTGCGCCGCCGCGAACTGCTCCGGATCGCCAGTGCCGACCTGCTCGGCCTCGTCACCCCGCAACAGGTCGGCACCGCGCTGGCCGACGTCACCGACGCCGTGCTGGACACCGCGCTGCACAGCGCCACCCAGTCCGTCGCCCGGGCGCGCGGCGGCGACCTGCCGATGCGGATCGCGATCATCGGCATGGGACGGCTCGGCGGCGCGGAGATGTCGTACTCGTCGGATGCCGACGTGCTGTTCGTCCACGAGCCGCTGCCCGGGGCGAGCGACGCCGAGGCCGCGCACGCCGCGTCGGCGGTGGCCGAGGAGCTGCGCCGGGTACTGGCCGCGCCCTCGCCGGATCCGCCGGTCGGGGTCGACGCCGATCTGCGGCCCGAGGGCAGGCAGGGACCGCTGAGCCGCAGCCTCGTCTCGTTCGCCGGCTACTACGAGCGCTGGTCGAAGGTGTGGGAGGCCCAGGCGCTGCTGCGGGCCCGGCCGGTCGCGGGGGATCCGTCACTGGGCGCCCGCTTCACCGAGCTGATCGATCCGCTGCGGTACCCGGCGAAGGGGCTGTCCGCGGCGGAGGCGACCGAGATCCGTCGGCTCAAGGCCAGGGTCGACGCCGAGCGGCTGCCCCGCGGGGCGGACCCGTCGACCCACGCCAAACTCGGCCGCGGCGGATTGGCCGATGTGGAGTGGACGGTCCAGTTGCTGCAGATGCAACACGCGGCCGAGATCAGCTCGCTACAAACGCCGCGTACGCTCGAAGCACTCACGGCCGCTCGGGACGCGGGGCTCGTCACGCCCGCGGACCACGAGGCGCTCGTGGCCGCGTGGCTGCTCGCGACCCGGGTCCGCAACGCGATCATGCTGGTCCGCGGTCGCCCGTCGGACCAGTTGCCCCGCCGCGGCCCGGAACTGGCCGGAGTGGCGAGGGTGCTCGGGGTGCCGCTGGGCGGCGATCCGGGTGAGTTCGTCGACGAGTACCTCAGGACGATGCGAAGGGGACGGCAGGCCGTGGAAAGGGTGTTCCATGCCTGAGGCCACCGTGCCGGCCGCGGATCCGCCGATCGCGCCCGCCGATCCGCGCGAGCACTGGTGGGCCCGCGCGCCCGATCCGGTGCCGCCGCTGCGCCGTCTCATGGACTCCCCGTACGCGCGGCCGCTGCTCGTCACGGCGGCCACGTCGCTGGTCCTGTGCGTGGCGTTCCTGCTGCTCCCGCTGGCCGGCACGGACCTGTCCGCGCAGGTCGCCCGCGGGCACTTCTTCGACGTCCACGGCTTCGTGCCGATCGACTTCCGCTGGTACGGCGGCGTGTACCCGTTCGGGTACAGCGCGTTCACGGGTCCGCTGAACGCCCTGCTCGGGTCTCGCGGCGTGGGCGCCACCTCGTGCGTGGTCTCGGCGGTCGCGTTCGCGTGGCTGCTGGTCCGGGTGGGGGCGCGGCGGCCGACGCTCGGCGGGGTCCTCGGCGCGATGGTGGGCGTGTTCAACCTGGTCAGCGGCCGCACGACGTTCGCCATGGGCATCGCGTTCGGCATGCTCGCCCTGTGCGCGATCGTGCTGCCGCGCTCGTTCGGCGTCTGGCGGTACGTGCTCGCCGGGGTGCTGGCCGCGATGAGCAGCGCCGGCAGCCCGGTCGCCGGGGTGTTCACCGGGCTCTGCGGCACCGCGCTGATCCTCGCCGGGCGCCGCCTCGACGGTCTCGTGCTCGGCGCCGGGGCCGGTCTCGCCCTGCTGCCACCCGCTCTCCTCTTCCGCGACGGCGGGCAGCAGCCGTTCAGCGAGGAGTCGATGAAGGTCACGGTCGCCGTGTGTGCCGCGGTGTTCTTCGTGATCCCCAGGCAAAACCGTGCTCTGCGGATCGGCGCGCTGCTGGCCGGCCTCGCCACCATCGCCGCGTACTACCTGCCGACTCCGGTGGGCAGCAACGTGATCCGGCTGCCGATCGTGTTCGCCGCGCCGGTCGCCGTGGCGTTCTCCGCCCTGGACAACCGCTGGCTGGCCGGCCTCGTCGCCGCGATCTGCTGGTGGCAGCCGCCGCTGGTCCCCGGCGACCTCGGCAACGCCGGCGACCGGGCTGCCCAGCGGCTCTACCACCAGCCGCTCATCGACGAACTGGAGCGCCGCGGCCCCGTCGGCCGGATCGAGGTCGTGCCCCTGCGCGACCACTGGGAGTCGACCTTCGTCGCCGACGCGATCCCCATCGCCCGGGGCTGGCTGCGCCAGGTCGATGTCGAGCGCAACGCGATCTTCTACAACGACACGCTCACCCCGGCGACCTACCTGCAATGGCTCTACGACAACGCCGTCTACTACGTGGCGCTGCCGAGAGCGACCAAGCTCGACTTCGCCGGGCGCGAGGAGGCCGCGCTGATCGAGGCCGACCTGCCCTACCTCAAGCGCGTCTGGGAATCGAGTGACTGGACCCTCTACCAGGTCATCGGACGGCCCGCGATGGTCGACGTGCCGGGCCGGCTGCTCTCGTCGAGTGCCACCGGGGTGCGGTTCGACGTGCCGGTCGCGACCGACCTGACCGTCCGGGTGCGCTGGTCGGAGTGGCTCGTGCTGCGCGGACCGTCCGGCTGCCTGCGGCGGGTCCCCAAGAGCAACTGGACCGAGGTCAGCCTCAACCGGGCCGGCACCTACACCCTGACCAGCGCCTTCGGCCTGCCCAACTCCTCGGCCTGCTGACCCCCTTCCCGAAGTGCGGTAACTCCGGCCGGTCCGGACCGGCCGCGGTTACCGCGGTTCGGCGGCGGGATCGCTTGCGAGGCACGGGATCATCGGCGCATGCCTCGCGATCTGGACCGCAGTGACGTCCGCACGATCCGATCGGTCCCGGTTCCGTTCGCGGCCGCCTGTGTCGCGGTACTCGCTGCCGCGCTGCTCGTCGCGCTGGGCACCGTGTCGTCCTCGTCGTGCGAGCCGGGCTGCGATCCGGATCCCTGGTCCGCCGCTCTCGCCGGGCTCCTGCTCGCAGTGGTGTGCGCGGCCTGGATCCAGCTCTGGGCGGCTGCCGTGCTGGCCTGGGCCGCGGTCGCGGCCGGATCCGCCGGGAACCTGGCCGGCCAGAAGCACGGCATGGGCGTCCTCGCGCTTGGCGTGCTGGTCGCGGTGATCGCCACCGGGCTGGCCTGGCAGCGCAGCGCGGCGGCACGGTCCGCGGCGATCGAGTTCCACGAGAGCGGCGAGGTGCCGCCCGCGGATCCGGACGGGCCGGTGCCGTTCACCCGTGGCTGGCTCGCCGTCGCCGCGGCCGTGCTGATCGCCGGCGCGGGCGGGTTTGCCGCTGTCGCCGCCACCCGGGTCCCCGCGGCGGCGCCGAAGCCCGCGGCCGCGGGACCGCGATCCGTGCTGCTCCACCGCCAGCCCGACGGGTCGTTCGCCGGGACCCTGCCCGACGGGCACCCGATCGCCGTGAACCCCATCGGCGTGGCGGTGGATCCCGGCCAGGACACAATCACCCTCGCGCTGCCGGACAACCAGGCGCTGCAACCCGTGCCCCCGCCCGAGCAGCCCGACACCAGCCCGTGGATCGCCCTCGCCGCGCTACTCGCCGCCCTGGCTCTCGCGGTGGCCTGGCGGTTCCTCGCCGCGAACTGGGGCCTGCGCGGTGTCCTGCGGCGCCCGCAGCCCGAGTTCACGGCCACCGGGATCGTCGTGGGCCGCGAGGCACTGGTGTTCCCGGCCACGGGCGAGGACCTCGGATATCCGGTGCTCGCGATCCGGCTACAGGATCCGGCCCGGCCCGGCGCCGCTGGCGAGTTCGCGTTCACCGAGAACGAGCTCGCGGATCCGGGGCTCGACGGCCACGACCTCGACCAGCTCGCGGATCCGGAACTGGCCGAGTTGAGCGCGCGGTACTCCGGAGCCGCGCCCGAGGGAGAGCTGGAGCCGCTCACGCTGATCGGGGCGCCGGTGGCGGGCCGGTGGTGCGCGATCCGGCGGGGTGGAACGGTTCTGCTGCCCGCTGGGCCGGCGAGGGCCGTGCCCACCGCCGATACGCTGGAGGGCGAGTTCGCCGCCGACGACGGGAGCTGACATGACCGACCGCAAGCCGCCCGGCATGAGCTTCGAGTCCTGGGTGGACCGGCAGATCCGCGAGGCCGCCGAGCGGGGCGCGTTCGAGAACCTGCCCGGCGCGGGCAAGCCGATCCCCGATCTGGGCCGGCCGCACGACGAGAACTGGTGGATCCGCGGGTACCTGCGCAAGGAGGGGCTGCCGTCCGACGCTCTGCTCCCCCCGTCCCTGCGCCTGGCCAGGGACGCTGAGCGCCTGCCCGCCACCCTCGCCGGCCTGCGCACCGAGGACGAGGTTCGCGCGGCGATCCGCAGTCTTAATTCCCGGATCGCCAGCTACGTGCGCGCTCCCTCGGCGCCGCAGGTGCGGGTGCGGCCGGCCGACGAGGACGCCGCGGTGGA
>JAOPVE010000226.1 GCA_025963185.1 Actinomycetes bacterium | reverse complement strand
GTTGCACCGGCGGCACCACCGGCGGCCCCGGCCGGAGCAGCCCCCGCCGGACGCCCGGCTTGCGCCTCCGCGGCCCGTTGCATGGCCGCTGCCTGGGCAATTGCCTTCTGCTCCGGGGTGAGCCCGGTGCCGCCGGCGGTCTCGGCGCTGCCGCCGCCGGCCACGACGAGCGTGGGCTGCTGGCGGGCCGGCGGGGCGAGCGGGAGGGGGATCTTGCCGTGGATCGGCACGGTCACCGCGATCTCGATCGAGGACTTGAGTTCCCCCGCGATGTTCTGCAGCATCCCGCGCTTCATGCCCTGCGCGAGCTCCATGAGCACGACGTGGCCGGAGTCCTTGAGCGCCGGGGGAAGGTACTGCTCCGGGATCCGCTCGTGGCCGCCGAGCCCCGCGACGACGCACGCGAGCACCTGGTGTTCGAGGCCGACGTTGGGGGTCCAGACGGTGAGGTTGTAGTAGAGGTTGTACCGGCGGACCGGCGGCCGGCGCTCGATCACCTTGCCGTCCTCGTCGCGGATCTCGCTGTACATCACGTCCCGCCGCTGGACGTTCTCGCGGATGTCGAACAGGTACAAGTTGATCGCCACGCCCTTGACGGCCTGGATCCACGGGCGGTTCGGTGCGTCGAACGCGACGGACACCGGCGCCTCGCCGAGCGCCTCGGCGCGCAGCATCGCTAGCAGGGCCTTGTCCGTTTCCAGGATCACGAGCCCACGTTCGCCTTACCCTTAGGGCAGAAACAGGTGTACGGGGGTGAGTACGGGGGCAGGACAACTGCCTGTTCGGGCAGGTATCAGCGCGGTGCGCACTATGCCGAGATCGGGATCCGTGTGCCAACGTTGACGTCGCGTGGGGGCACGCACTGGGGGAGGGCTCGATGAACAGCGGCACGTGTCAGTCCTGTGGCCGGCCGGCCAGCTCGTCGTTATTCCGTTGCGTGAGCTGCGCGATGGCGGGCACGGTGCCGGCGCCCCGCATCCGGATCCGGGTGGAGTTAGGTAACGTCCGCACCATCAACCTGGCGAGCCCGACCGCCGAGCCGGTGTCCGCCGGGGCACCGTCCTTTCTTCCCCCGTTACCCCAGAACGAGCCGCCGCGTGCTTTGCGTTCGGTGCCCCAGCAGGTGCCGCAGCAGCGGGTGTCGGTGAAGGTGGACGATCCGCAGCCGAACGGTGACGAGGTCACCCAGGTAGTGACGATCGAGTCGGAATCACTCGAACAGGACACCGCGGACGATCCGCCTCTGGCCGGAGCGCGGCCGATGCACTACTCCGACGACGATCCGGGTGACGGCGCGAGCAGCTACACGGTGACGATCGAGCGGCACGACGAGGCCGTCGAGGAGTCCGCGGCGATGGTGGACATCGTCGACCGCCGGATCGCCGCCCGCGAGGAGGCCGCGAGACTGGCCGCGGCGGAGCGGGCCGCGAGGCAGTCCGCCGCCGTGCTCGCGCTGGTCAACCGCAGGCTCGCCGCGCGTGAGGAGGCCGCGAGGCTCGCCGCCGCCGAGACCGCCCGCCGCCTCGCCGCCCTGTACACACCACGGCAGCGCCCGGTCCCGATGGCGCAGGCCATGGCCCAGGCGGTCACCCCGCAGGCAGCCCCGCGGCCACGCCCGGCACCGGCCTACGCGCCGCCCGGGCCGGATCCGCAAGCCGCTTTTTCGGCCCAGCAACGGGCCGAGCCCGAGTACCCGGACGCACGCCTCGAACACGCCTTCGAACCCGAGGACGCGCCGGGCCACAACGGCCGGATCATCTTCGTGTTCCTGCTGGCCCTGGCCTTGGCGGTCGGCGGGAGCATCGCGGCGTGGATCCTGCTCGGGGACGCCATCCAGTCGTTCTTCGGCACGGTGATCACGGCGGGCTGACCGCCGGATCTGAGGCGAGCGAGCGGGGCTCAGGCGAGCACGGTGGCGATCCGGTGGATCGCCTCGGCGAGGCGCTCGGGCGAGGACGCGAGGTTGAGCCGCGCGAACCCGAGCCCCACCTCGCCGAAGTGCGGGCCGTTGCTCAGCGCGACCCGGCCGCGCTCGCGGAGTTCCTCGGCGGGGTCGTCGCCGAGCCGGGTGCGGCGGAAGTCGAGCCAGGCGAGGTACGTCGCGGCAGGCATCTGGTACCCGACCTGCGGCACCTCCTCGCGCAGCAGCGTGCCCGCGAGGCGCCGGTTGCCGTCGAGCGCGTCGATCACGGTGTCGAGCCAGGCGTCCCCGTGCTCGAACGCGGCCTGGTTGGCGATCACCCCGAGCAGCCCGGCGCCGTACTGGACGTCGATGGGGATCCGCTGGACGTCCGCCCAGGCCTCGGGGCCGGCGGCGAGCACCGCGCACTTGAGCCCGGCGAGGTTCCACGCCTTCGACGCGGACGACAGGGCGATCGCGCGCCGGGCCGCGGGCGCGCCGAGCGAGAGGAACGGCACGTGGACGGACCCCTCGTAGACCAGCGGCGCGTGGATCTCGTCCGCGATCACCCGCACCGAGTACCGCTCGGCCAGTTCGGCGATCGCGAGCAGGTCGCCGCGGGTCAGCACGAGCCCGGCCGGGTTGTGCGGATTGCACAGCAGGTACACGGCCGCCCCGGCGGCGAAGTCCGCTTCGAGCCGGGTGAGGTCGAGCGCGAGCCCGGCCGGGGTCTCGGCGAGCGCACTCTGGACGGTCCGGCGCCCGATCTCGGCGACCCGCTCCAGGAACGGCGGGTACGCGGGGGTGTTCACCACGACGGTGTCCCCGGGCTCGGTGATCACCGTCAGGAACGCGACGACGGCGGTCATCACGTCGGGCATCATGACCATCCGCCCCGGATCCGCCGCCCAGCCCCACCGGCGGCTCGCGAATCCGGCGAACGCCTCCAGCAGGCCGTTCGGGTGCGCGTAGCCGGTGTCCCCTGCGGCGACGGCCTCGGCGAGCGCCGCCTTGACCGGCTCGGCGAGGTCGGTGTCCATCTCGGCGACCCACACGGGCAGTACGTCCGGCGCGAACTTGCGGTACTTCACGCTGTGGCGGGCGGCGAGGTCGGCGTCGGGGATCCAGAGGTCGGCCATGACCCCATCCTGCCCTGGCCGGGGCGGCCCGGTCAGGCGAGTCGGCCGGTCGAGGTGAATCGGTCCAGCCGGGCGGCCCAGGGCGCGAGGTCGATGCCCCGGGCGGCGAGCCACGCGTCGTCGTAGTAGGTGTGCAGGTAGCGCTCGCCGCCGTCGCAGAGCAGGGTGACGACGCTGCCCTGCTGCCCGGCCGCGCGCAGCTCGGCGATCACGCCGAAGGCTCCCCACAGGCTGGTCCCGGTGGATCCGCCGACGGTCCGCCCGAGCACTTTCGACGCGTGCCGCATCGCCGCGAACGAGGCCGCGTCGGGCACCTTGACCATGCGGTCGATCACCTGGCCGACGAAGCTGGGCTCGACCCGCGGCCGCCCGATCCCCTCGATCCGGCTCCCGGTGCCGGTGGTCCAGCTCGCGTCGTCGTGCGCCCAGCCCTCGTAGAACGCAGAATTTTCCGGATCGACGACCAGCAGCGACGTGTCGTGGCACTGGTAACGCAGGTACCGGCCGATCGTCGCGCTGGTGCCTCCCGTCCCGGCCCCCACGACGATCCACTTCGGCACCGGGTGCCGTTCGCGCGCGAGCTGGCCGAAGATCGACTCGGCGATGTTGTTGTTGCCGCGCCAGTCCGTGGCCCGTTCCGCGTGGGTGAACTGGTCCATGAAGTGGCCGCGCAGGTCGTCGGCGAGCCACCGCGCCTCGACGTAGACCTGGGCCGGATCCTCCACCAGGTGGCACTTGCCCCCGTAGAACTCGATCAGCGCGACCTTCTCGGGCGACGTGCTGGCCGGCATGACCGCGATGAACGGCAGCCCGAGCATGCGCGCGAAGTACGCCTCGGACACGGCGGTCGAGCCGCTCGACGCCTCCACGACCGTCGTGCCCTCGACGATCCAGCCGTTGCACAGCGCATAGAGGAACAGGGACCGGGCGAGGCGGTGCTTGAGCGATCCGGTGGGGTGGGTCGACTCGTCCTTGAGGTAGAGGTCGATCCCCCACTCGGGCGGGAGCGGGAAGGCGAGCAGATGCGTGTCGGCGGACCGGTTCGCGTCCGCGTCGACCCGCCGGATCGCCTCGTGTACCCACCGCCGCGTCGACGGCGAGCACCGGTCGAGCGACTCGCTCACGCTGGACCTCCAGCGGCCTGCGCGCGCCCCTCCCACCGGGTGGACAGCACGACCGTGGTGCGGGTGCGGGCCACGCCGCGGATCCGGTTGATCCGCCCGATCGCCTGCTCCAGGGCGGCCACATCCGCGACCCGCACGAGCAGCATGAACGACTCCTCCCCGGCGAGGAACCAGCAGGACTCCACCTCGGGGACCGCATTCAGCGCGGCGGCGATGTCGTCGTGCTCGGACGAGTCCGACTGGATCACGCCGATCAGCGAGGTGACTCCCAGTCCGAGCGCCACCGGATCCACCTCGGCGTGGTACCCGCTGATCACCCCGGACGCCTCCAGCTTCCCCACCCGATCGTGGACCGCCGGGCCCGACAGCCCCACCGTCCGCGCCAATTCCGCGTACGTGGCGCGCCCGTTCTCACGCAGCGCATTGAGCAGCTTGTGGTCGATGTCATCCATGGTCATGGCCACCCGTTCCCGCTTTACCTCGTCCGCATCAGCATCGCCGCCCCGGACCGTAACCCGGAGTGGCCGCAAAGCTGGCGGAAATCACGCAGCATAACGGCGTGCAACCGCACAGTTGTGCCTGACCGTTCTGATCGCACGAGTTCGCCCGTTTACCCTTTCCACCCCTTACTGCGGTGCTCTAATGGCCCTCGGGCGTCATCAGGCGCCACGTAGCTCCACCTAGGAAGCCCGGTCCCTGCACCGGCAAGGACGTGAGGGGAAGACAGTGGAGGTTGGCGAGCGCCTGCTCACTCCCGGTGAGGTTGCGGCGCTGTTTCGTGTCGATCCGAAGACCGTGACCCGCTGGGCGGCTGCTGGGCGAATCAGCAGTATCCGCACCCCGGGAGGTCATCGCCGGTTCAGGGAGTCCGAGGTCAAGGCCTTACTCGCGGCCGGCGAGGGCGAAGGCGCCTTTGTGGAGGAAGACATCCGCAGGGCTCAGTGAGCCGCCGACGCCGGCCTGCCAGACCTGGTCGGCGCCGCGGGCTCAGCCACGCTGGCCCTGCTGTCCGCCGAGCTCACCCCTCCATCGGCTGAACAGCGTGTGCGGGACACCGATCGTGTCGAGCACCTTGCCAGCGACGAAGTCCACCAGCTGCTGTACCGAGCCGGCGCCCGCGTAGAAACCCGGGCTCGCTGGCAGCACCACCGCCCCCGCGTCGTGCAACGCCAGCAGGTGGACGAGCTGGCCCCGGCTCAGCGGCGTCTCGCGGGGCACCACCACCACCGGACGCCGCTCCTTGAGATTGACGTCGGCCGCCCGCTGGAGGAGATCCTTGCTCAGGCCGAGCGCGATCCCCGCCACGGCCGCCGTACTCGCCGGGACCACGACAATGCCCTTGACCAGGTACGACCCGCTACTCGGCCCCGCCGCGAGATCCCCGGCCGGCCAGTAGACGACATCGCCCGGTGCGCGACCGAGCCACTCGGCGAGGTCGTCCTTCCAGTGCGCGTCGCGGAAGCTGATGCCCGTCTCGTCGAGGATCGTCAGCCGCGCCGCCCTCGACACGACCAGGTCCACGGCTTCCCCCGCGTCGAACAACCCGGTCAGGACGGCGCGCGCGTACGCGGTCCCACTTGCCCCCGACACCCCGACGACCCAAGGCACCCGCTCACTCACCCACCCACCCTACGCACCCCTCCTCCCTCGTCCTCCCCGTACCTCGGCCTCCCGCACCCGCCTCCCGCACCCGCCTCCCGCACCCCCTGCCCGCCCGCGCACCCGAGCACCCACCCGCGCGAGCACCCCGCCCGCCCGCGCACCCGCCCGCGCCGCTGCCGTGCCCCTGCGGAACGGGACTGTTCGGGTATTCGCGCCCACTTCGCCGGCCATGGCCGCAACTTTCCCGACAGTCGGCGGCCGGCTCGGCCGACGGGAGCGCGACGGCGGACGGTAGGGCCCGGGTCGGTGCCCAGACCACCCAGGCGTCGCCACTCGCGCGCCAGCGCCCGTTCCTCGCGACGGAACTGTTCGGGTATTCGCGCCCACTTCACCGGTGGTGTCTAGCGGTTGTTGCAACGGCTGATCTGTGAGGATGGCCGTTCATGCCGGGTAGAAGGTTGACTGAGCCGGAGCGGGCTCAGATTGAGGTGTTGTTCGGTCAGGGCTTGTCGTTCCGCCGGATCGGGGTGGTGATCGGGCGGGACGCCTCTACGGTGTGGCGGGAGCTTCGCCGGCATGGCCGGTATATGGGCCGTCCGCCGGTTGAGGGCTGGGGCGCGGCCCGGCCTGGCGGGCCTGGCGGGCCGGTCAAGCGGGGTGTGCCAGCTCCGGCCGGGCAGCGCCGTTATCACCATCAGTACGCGCAGCGGCGTGCTCAGGAGTCGGCGCGGCGGCCCCGCGCGGGCAAACTGCGCCCGGTGAAGGGGGCACCGTTCCCGCCGCTGTGGCAGGTGGTCGCGGGCAAGCTGCGGCTACGGTGGTCACCGCGGCAGATCGCGCGGTGGCTGCGCGGCGAGTATCCCGACTGTCCGGAGCTGTGGGTGTCACACGAGACGATCTACCAGGCGATCTACTTTCAGGCCCGGGGCGCGATGCGCACGGAGCTGGCCCGGCAGGCCGCGCTGCGTTCCGGGCGGGCCGGGCGGCGGCCGCAGTCCCGCGGCGCGGCCGCGGCACGCAGTAACCGGCCGTGGGTGGCCGGGTTCCACATCTCCACTCGCCCGGCCGAGGCCAGCGACCGGGCCGTGCCCGGCCACTGGGAAGGGGATCTGGTCATCGGCGCCCGCGGCTCCAGCGCGATCATCACCCTGGTTGAGCGTTCCACCCG
>JAOPVE010000225.1 GCA_025963185.1 Actinomycetes bacterium | reverse complement strand
CCGGGGACGACCACGACAGCCGCTCGGTGTACGCCTGGCTACTCGCCGACGCGCTCGCGGACAGCCCTTTCGCGCACATCACGACCACCGGCGGCACACACACATCGACAACGCGTTCGCGAACTGGTCCCGGCACGCCGAGTCGAGGCCATCGGCGACCAGGGTCGCCGTGGCGCTGGGCGGGCCGCGATCCGCAGGCGAAGTTCCTCCAGGCGCGCGCCACGGCCCGCGGCGGCAGGTCATCCGGTTCGCCGGGCACACCAGCCGGGCCAGCGCGGATCACGGCGGCGCGGATCACGGCGGCGCGGGACCAGGGCGGCGCCGTCAGCAGCCCTGCCGGGCGCTGGCCGCGAACTCGGCCTGGGACTGCTCGGCGAAGTGGCAGGCGGCCTCCTGGCCGGTCGGGATCGTCCGCAGCTTCGGTGTCTTGTCCGTGCACCGCGCCTGCGCCCTGGGGCAGCGGGTGTGGAATCGGCAGCCGAGCGGCGGAGCCACCGGGGACGGCGGGTCGCCGCTGAGCACGATCCGCCGCCTGCCGCCGCGGGCGAGGCCGGGCTGGGCGGACAGCAGTGCCTGGGTATAGGGATGCGCCGCTGTGTCGTACACGTTCGCCTGCGCCCCGACCTCGGCGACCCGGCCGAGGTACATGACCGCCACGCGATCGGCGACGTGCCGGACCACCGACAGGTCGTGGGCCACGAAGATGATCGCGAGCCCGAGTTCGCGCTGGAGCCGCATCAGCAGGTTCACCACCTGGGCCTGCACCGAGAGGTCCAGCGCGGAGACCGGCTCGTCGCAGAGCAGCACGTCGGGGTGCAGCGCGATGGCGCGGGCGATCCCGATCCGCTGACGCTGGCCGCCGGAGAACTGGTGCGGGAACTTGGACTCGTCCTCGGCCCGCATCCCGACCATGTCGAGCAGTTCCCGGACGCGGGCCCGGTTGTCCCGCCCGGTGGCCCCGGAGTGGACCTGCAGCGGTTCGGCGACGATCTCGCCGACGCGCATCCGCGGGTCGAGGCTGGCGTACGGATCCTGGAACACCACCTGGATCCGCCGCCGCCAGAGCCGTAGCTGCCGGCCCCGCATCCGGTTGACGTCGACGCCGTCGAAGATCAGCTCGCCCGACGTCGGCCGTTCCAGCGCGGCGAGCAGCCGGACCAGCGTGGACTTGCCACATCCCGACTCGCCCACGATCCCGAGCGACTCGCCTTTGCGGAGAGTCAGGTCGACCCCGTCGACGGCCCGGACCAGAGTCCGGCGGCCGAAGGACAGCGGCGGCGACACGTCGTACTGCTTGACGAGATTGCGGGCGACGATCAGCTCGGTCATGCGATCACTCCCGGTAGGGCCGTGCGCTCGATGCAGGCCGCCTCGCGGCCTGGGCCGACGTGCAGCAACGGTGGTACGACGTCCGCGCACGCCCCCACGGCGAGGGGGCAGCGCGGCCGGAACGCACAGCCGGACGGCAGCGCGTACAGCGACGGCGGCGTCCCGGGGATCGCGGGCAGTTCCAGGCCCTTGAGGTCCGCGGACGGCATCGAGCGGAGCAGGCCCTCGGTGTACGGGTGGACCGGGGAGTCCAGCGCCTGGAGAGTCGCGGCCCGCTCGACGACCCGGCCGGCGTACATCACGACCACGTCGTGCGCGACGTCCGCGACCACGCCGAGGTCGTGGGTGATCAGGACAACCGCCATGTGCGTCTCGGCCTGCAACTCGGCGATCAGTTCGAGGATCTGCGCCTGCACCGTGACGTCGAGGGCGGTCGTCGGCTCGTCGGCGATCACGACGTCCGGGTCCAGCGCGAGCGCCATCGCCATCATCACCCGCTGCCGCATGCCGCCGGAGAACTGGTGGGGATAGTCGCTGACCCGGCTGGCGGCGGCCGGGATCCGTACCCGGTCGAGCATCTCCACGGCCCGGCGCATCCCGTCGCGCCGCGACATGCCCCGGTGCACCTCGTAGCACTCGGCGATCTGCCGTCCCACGGACTGCACCGGATTGAGCGCCGACAGCGCGTCCTGGAAGACCATCGTGATGCGGTCGCCCACGATCCGGCGGCGCTCGCGGGGCTGCATCGCGATGAGGTCCTGGCCGCGGAAGCGGGCCGTGCCGCCGGTGATCCGGCACGGTGGCATGTCGAGGATCCCGGTCAGGGCCTGCACCGAGACGGTCTTGCCTGACCCCGACTCGCCCAGGATCGCAAGGGTCTGACCGGCCCGGACCTGCCAGGAGACGCCGTCGACGAGCCGCAGCGGCCCGCGTACGGTGTCGACCTCGACGGACAGGTCCGTGACGTCGAGCAGCACCTCGCCCGGCTGCGGGCGGCCGCCGCTCACCGGAGCAACTTCGGATCGAGGGCGTCCCGGATCGAGTCCCCGATGATCATGAACGAGATCGTCATGGTCGAGATGAACAGCGACGGCCAGATGAACAGGTGCGGGGTGTCGCGGTAGGACGCGGCCACGCCGAACTGGCTGCCCCACGAGATCGAGGGCGGCTGGAGCCCGACGCCCAGGAACGTGAGCGCCGCTTCGAGCCCGACCAGCCCGCCGACGCCGAGCGTGGTCTGGGCGAGCAGCGGCGCCATCGCGTTGGGGAAGACGTGCTTGCGCAGGATCCGCAGCGGCGGCACCCCGACCGACCGCGCGGCCTGCACGAATTCCCGGTTGCGCACCGAGAACACCGAGGAGCGCATGAGCCGCATCCCGGCCGGCCAGCCGATCATCAGGAGCACCCCGACGATCACCCAGATCGACCGGTCCTGGACCGAGTTGAGCAGCACGATCACGGCGACCAGGGGCGGGAGCGAGAACAGCACGTCCGCCGTGCGGGAGATCAGGCTGTCCACGATGCCCGGGAAGTACCCGGCGAGCAGGCCCAGCACCGCCGCGAGCAGGAACGCACCCGCGCTGCCGACGACGCTGACCAGCACCGACGGCCGGGCGCCGTAGATGACGTTCGCGAAGTAGTCGCAGCCCTGGACGTCGAAGCCGAACGGGTGCCCGGCCGTGGACGCCCCCCGCGACTGGGCCAGGTCGCACGACCGCGGATCCACGGAGGTGAACAGCGTCGGCACCGCGGCCATGGCGAAGAAGCCGAGCAGGGCCAGGGAACAGACCACGAACTGCGGCTTGCGCAGCAGCTTCCAGAGCAGTTCCCGGTTGGACAGGGTCCGCAGTTCGGCGAGGTCGAGTGCGTCGGCCGCCACGGCGACCCCGAGCTCAGCCATGCCGCACCCGCGGATCGAGGACTCCGTACAGCACGTCCACCGCCAGGTTGATCAGGACGAAGGTGACGAACGCGAGCATCGAGAGGAGCACGACGACGCCACCCTCCTTCAGCCGGATCGCCTGGAACAGGAACTGGCCCAGGCCGGGCAGGTTGAAGATGCTTTCCGTGAGGACCGCCCCGGCGAAGATGCCCGCGAAGTCGTAGCCGGCGATCGTGACGACGGGCAGGATCGCGTTCGGCACGATGTGCCGCCACAGCACCCGCTGCTCCCCCAGTCCCTTGGCTCGGGCGGTCTTGACGAAATCCGAGTTCACGGACTCGACGATGGACGTCCGCAGCACCCGGGCGATGCCGGCGAACCCGACGACGGCCAGCGCCATCGCGGGCAGCAGGTACGACTGCGGGAAGCCCGCCCCGGCACCGGAGACCGGCAGCACCTTGAGCTGGACCCCGAGCACGTACTGGGCCGTGAAGGCGAGCACCAGCAGCGGGACGGCGAGCACGAACAGCGTCGAGGCCATGAGCAGCCGGTCGGCGGCGCCGTTGCGCTTGAAGCCCGCGTAGGTGCCGAAGAGCAGGGCGATGATCCACTGGAAGGCGTTGGCCAGCAGCGCGAGCCGCAGGGTCACCGGCACCCGCAGCTTGAGCTGTTCGCCGATGTCCTGCCCGTCGAACGTGGAGCCGAACTGCCCGGCCGCCATGTCCTTCATGTAGAGCCCGTACTGCACGAGGAACGGCCGGTCGAGGTGGAACTGGGCGCGCTTGGCGGCGAGCACCGAGGCGGGGATGGGCTTGTCACCGGCGAGTTCGCGCAGGGGGTCTCCGGGCATCGCGAACACGAGTGCGAAGACCCCCAGCGTGACGACCAGGCCGATCGGCACCGCCGCCAGGATGCGGCGGACGACGAAACGGATCATCGGGCCGCGCCCGTCACCGGTCGATCGTCGACCACAAGGGCCAGACGCCGGTGAACTTGGAGTTCCGCGGGTGCACGCCCTTGGCGCTCAGGTACGCGTCCTGGGTGTGCCAGAGCGGAATCAGCGGCATGTCCTCCAGCACGAGGTCCTCGGCCTGCTGGTAGACCGCGACCGCCTTGGCCTGGTCCGGCTCCGAGTCGCCCTGGGCGAGCAGCGCGTCGACCTTCGGGTTGGCGTACGAGGCGAAGTTCGCGTCGCCGTTGGACTTGAACATCGGGGTCAGGTAGTCCTCGATCGACGGGTAGTCGTGTCCCCAGCCCGCAATGCGCACGCCGTGAAGTTTGCGCGCGGTCGCCAGGTCGGTGATCTCCGAGGCCTGCTTGCCGATGTACTTGACCTCGATCCCCAGGTGCTGGCGGACCATGTTGCCGAGCGCCTCGGAGAAGATCTGGCCGGTCGAGTTGGTCGTGTTGTAGTAGATGGTCAGCGGCTTGTGCAGTCCGCCGGACTCGGCGTAGAGCTTCTTGGCCGCGGCCGGGTCGTAGGCGCAGTACTTGCACGCATCGGGGCGGGCTCCGGGGATCCCGGGAGCCGCGAGGCCGCCGGCGGGAGTGGCGATGCCGACCAGGTTGGCCAGGGCCGGCCGGTCCAGGGCCATCGAGAACGCGTGCCGCAGCTTGGGGTTGGCGAAGTCCGCGTCGTAGGACGGGAACGCCCAGTAGACGATGTTGCCGGCGTTCTGGCTCACCAGCCACCGGCCGGGAGCGTCGGTCTTGAACGAGCGCTTCTTGGTCGCCGGGACCTGCACGAAGTCGACGGTGCCGGCCAGGAACTCGTTGTAGGCGGTGTCGCCGTTGGCGATGAACCGGAACGTCACCCGGTCCGCCTGCGGCTTCTCGCCCTGGTAGCCGGCCCACTTGGTCAGCTTGATGTCCTCGCCGACCTTCCATTCGCCGTCCAGTTTGTACGGACCCATACCGATCTGCTTGCGCTCGTAGGCTTTCGGGTCCTTGCGGGCCACCTCAGCGAGCGGTGCGAGGCCCAGGTACTGCAGCGTCAGGCCGAATTGCGAGAACGGATTCTTGAGCCGCACGGTAAATGTCCGGTCGTCGACCACCTTGAGGCCGCTCATGGCGGTGGCGGTGGGCTTCGCGGGGGCCGCGGGATTCAGGTCGTCGTATCCCTCGACCTTGGAGAAGAAGCCGTTGTTCTGCCACGCATTCGGGCCGTAGGCCGTGAGATTCCACGTGTCCACGTAGTCCTTGGCGGTGATCGCCTGGCCGTTCTGGAACTTCTGGCCGCTCTTGAGCTTGATGGTCCAGGTCCTGCTGGTCGCGTCCGGGGTGACCGATTCCGCGATGATGTTGCGGAGCTTGCCGGTATCCGGATCGGTGTCGACAAGCGGCGCGAACATCGCCCTCGCGACTTCGATACCGGGGCTGGAGTTGTCGTTCGCCGGATTCAGCCATTTGATCGGCTCGGCGGTGATCGCAATGGTAAGCGCGTTCTTGGTCTTTGATTCTCCGGCGCCGCCCTGCGAGCACCCCACTGGTAACAAAATCAGGGCGAGTGCCACCGCCACGACACGAGATGATCCGGACACGCCGCGCCTCCTCGAAAGCTTCATTCGTCTGACGTGCCCGCTGCAGCGAACAATGGTGGACATAGTGGGAGGAGTGGTCATCCCTGTCAACGTTGTCATCACCGTCTGTGGGGAGTACCTTCACGCTCCGAACGGAACGCAGAACGCGGCAACCAGGGACTACCACGGGTTTTCCGAGCACGAGCCCGCCAGCGCACGCACGCCGCACCGAACTGACCTGCACGGCCTCAAACGACATACGTTCGGCCCCGAGCGGCCACGACCACAGCGAATCACGCGCAGACCCTCGCCGAGACAAGGACGAGCCCTTATGCATGACGATCGGAAATTGGTCGAGAAACGCCTCAACCGGGCATTACGCGAGCGGATCCTGCCCGCCGCCTACGCCGAATCCGTGCCGCTGAGCCTCTCGGCCTGGCACCCGCCCGGCGAACCGGTGCCCGTCGCGGCGGCGCTCGCCGCCGACTACCGGAATTTCGCAGTCGGCGACGCGTGGGGCGCGCCATGGTCCACGAGCTGGTTCCGCCTCGACGGCACGGTGCCCGAAGACTGGGCAGGACGGCGCGTCGAGGCCGTGATCGACCTCGGGTTCGTCGGCGAGTGGCCGGGCGGCCAGGCCGAGGGACTGGTGTACGACGCGGCCGGCCGTCCGCTCAAGGGCATCGCACCGCGCAACAGCTACGTGCCGATCGGGGATCCGTGCGAGGGCGGCGAGCAGGTACACCTGCTGCTCGAAGCGGCGGCCAACCCGGACATCCTCGTCAACGGGTTCCGCCCCACCCCGCTGGGCGACAAGGCGACCGCGGGCGACACCCCGCTCTACCGCATGGCGCGCGCCGACCTGGCCGTCCTCGACACCGAGGTGTGGCACCTCGGGCTCGACATGGAGGTCCTCTCCGAGCTCATGGCCGAGCTGGCCGAGACCGATCCGCGCCGGTACGACGTCCTGCGGGCGCTCGAAGCGGCGCTGGACACACTGGACGCCGAGGGAGTGCGTTCCGGCGCGGCCGCCGCACGCGCGCTGCTGCGGCCCGCGCTGTCGCGGCCGGCGCACGCGAGCGCACACACCCTCTCGGCCGTCGGCCACGCGCACATCGACAGCGCGTGGCTCTGGCCGCTGCGGGAGACCGTCCGCAAGGTGTCCCGCACGTTCGCCAACGTCACCGCGCTGGCCAGGGACTATCCGGAGCTGGTGTTCGCGTGCTCGCAGGCCCAGCAGTACGCCTGGGTCAAAGAGCGGAGCCCGGAGATCTACCAGCGGCTGCGGGACTCGGTGAAAGCCGGCCAGTGGGCGCCCGTCGGCGGCATGTGGGTGGAAGCGGACGGCAACCTGCCCGGCGGCGAGGCGCTGGCCCGCCAGCTGATCCACGGAAAGCGTTTCTTCCTCGACGAGTTCGGGGTCGAGTGCGAAGGCGTCTGGCTGCCCGACTCGTTCGGCTACACCGGCGCCTACCCGCAGCTCGCGCAGCTCGCCGGGATGCACTGGTTCCTCACCCAGAAGCTGTCGTGGAACGACACGAACCCGTTCCCGCACCACACGTTCTGGTGGGAGGGGATCGACGGGACCCGCGTGTTCACCCACTTCCCGCCGATCGACACCTACAACGCCCGGCTCACCGGCGGCGAGCTGGCCCACGCGGTGCGCAACTACGCCGAGAAGGGCGGGGGCACCCGCTCCCTCGCGCCGTTCGGGTATGGCGACGGCGGCGGCGGGCCCACCCGCGAGATGCTCGAACGCGCCCGCCGGCTGCGCGACCTGGAGGGATCGGCGCGCGTGGTCGTCGAGCATCCGGGCAGCTTCTTCGACGCGGCGCAGGCCGAGTATCCGCAGGCACCGGTGTGGTCCGGCGAGCTGTACCTGGAGTTCCACCGGGCCACCTACACCAGCCAGGCGCGCTGCAAGGCGGGCAACCGGCGCAGCGAGCACCTGCTGCGCGAGGCGGAGCTGTGGGCGGCGACCGCAGCCGTACACGCCGGGGTCCCGTACCCGTACGAGGCGCTGGACCGGCTCTGGAAGACGGTCCTGCTGCACCAGTTCCACGACATCCTGCCGGGCAGCTCGATCGCCTGGGTGCACCGCGAGGCGGAGGAGTCCTACGCGCGGATCCGCGACGAGCTGGAGAGCCTGATCGGCGGCGCGCTGGGCGGCACCGGCGCGGCGGACGGCCCGTGGATCTCGAACGCCGGGCCCCACGACCGCGCCGAGGTCGCCGTGCTGCCTACTCTCGCCGCGGGGCCGGGCCGTCAGGTGCTCTCCGGTGGCGGGACGGCGGCGTTCGCGGTGGTCCCCGCCCTCGGGATCGCACCGCTCACCAGCGCTCACGAGCCGCCCCCCGTCACCGCCGAGGAGGCCGGCGGCACGGTCGTGCTCCAGAACGGGCTGGTCCGCGTGACGCTGGACGCCGACGGGGTCATCGCCGGGATCCGCGACCTGGTGGCCGATCGCGAGGTGCTGGCGCCGGGCGCCCGGGCGAACCTGCTGCAACTCCATCCGGACCTGCCGAGCAAGTGGGACGCCTGGGACGTCGAGCGCCAGTACCGCCACCACTGTGTGGACATCACGAGCACGGACTCGGTCACCGTGACCGACAGCGGTCCGCTGCTGGCCGCGGTACGGATCGAGCGCTCGTTCGGCGCGTCCCGGATCGTCCAGACGGTCTCGCTGCGTGCCGGCTCGCCCCGGATCGACGTCGCCAACACCATCGACTGGCACGAGCAGGAGAAGATCCTCAAGGTCGCGTTCCCGCTCGACGTGCACGCCGACCGGTCCACGGCCGAGATCCAGTTCGGCCACGTGTCGCGCCCGGCCCACTCCAACACAAGCTGGGACGCCGCGCGCTTCGAGTTGTACGCCCACCGCTGGATCCACGTCGGCGAGCCCGGCTACGGCGCGGCCGTGCTGACCGAGGCGACCTACGGCTACGACGCCACCCGGGCCAGCCGGGAAGGCGGGGGCACCACCACGACGGTCCGGCTCAGCCTGGTCCGGGGGCCGCGGCACCCCGATCCGGAGGCCGACCAGGGACGGCACGAGCTGCGATACGCGCTGCTGCCCGGTGCGGGCGTGCCCGACGCGGTCCGGGAGGGGTACGCGTTCAACCTGCCACTGCGCGCCCACACCGGCGCCGGGCCCGGCGCCGCACCGCTGGTGTCGGTGACCGGCGACGCGCTCGTGGTGGAGGCCGTGAAGCTCGCCGACGACCGGTCCGGGGACGTCGTGGTGCGGCTGTACGAGTCGCGGGGCGGCCAGGCGCGGGGCGTGCTGCGGACCGGCTTCCCGCTCGGCACCGCCACGGTGACCGACCTGCTGGAACGGCCGTTGCCCGGCCCTGCGCTCGTCACCAGGGACGACGGCGGGGTGGAGCTGGCGCTGCGCCCGTTCCAGATCCTCACGCTGCGCCTGACCCGCGCATGACGGAGATCCCCCCGCCGGACCAGGTCTTCCTCGTCGGCGACGACAGCACGGGGGCCGCCGAGGCGCGTCCCCGTGGCGACGGGTTCGCTGCCGCCGCCGGGCACGTCGGGATCGGTTCCGGGCCGGACGGCCTGGCCGTCGACGTGACCGGCGGCGCGGCGGGGATCGCGCGGGTGGCGCTGCGCTGGCACCGGCCGCCGCGTCCCGGGACGCTGATCCTCGGCGACGCCTGGGAGCGCTCGTACGGCGAGCTGCAGTGGCGGTCGATGCAGCCCGAGCGGGTGCTGCCCTGGTACTGGCTCGGGCACCACCCGGACCACGGGGTACACGGCATGGGGGTCCGGGTCAGGCCGTCCGCGTTCTGCTGCTGGACCGTCGACACCGACGGCGTGACCCTGTGGCTCGACGTCCGCAGTGGAGGCGCCCCGGTACTGCTCGGCGGGCGGACACTGCGGGCCGCCACCGTGGTCGGGATCGGCGCCGAGCCAGACGAATCGCCGCTGGCCGCGCACCGGAGACTGTGCCGGGCGATGTGCGACGATCCGCTGCTCCCGGCCGGACCGGTCGCCGGCGCCAACAACTGGTACTACGCCTACGGCCAGGACTTCGGCCCCACCGAGGTGCTGCGGGACGCCGAGACCATCGCCGAGCTGGCCGGCGGATCGGCGATCCGGCCGTACTGTCTCGTCGACGCGGGCTGGACCCCCGGCGGCGCGGCACCCGGCGGCCCGTGGACCGGCGGGACCCCGGGGCTGTTCGACGACATGCCGGGCCTGGCCAGTGACATCACCAAACGGGGCGCCCGCCCGGCGATCTGGATGCGCCCGGCCGCGCTCACCGAGGTGCGCGATCCGAGCCTGCTCCGCGACGGGCCGCGGCTCGGCCGCGCGCAGCCCCTCGACCTCAGCCGCCCGGAGAACCTGGAGACGATCGCCGCCGACGTGCGGCGGATCGCGGACTGGGGCTTCGAGCTCATCAAGCACGACTTCTCCACCTTCGACCACTTCGCCCGGTGGGGATTCCAGATGGGAATGCAGCTCACGGACCCGGGCTGGCACCCCGCGGACCGCGGCCGCACCAACGCCGAGCTGCTCCTCGGGCTGTACCGGACGATCCGGGCGGCCGCGGGGAGCACCGTCGTGATCGGCTGCAACACCGTCGGCCACCTGGCGGCCGGGCTGGTCGAGATCCAGCGCACCGGCGACGACACGTCCGGGCGGCGATGGGAGCGGACCCGCCGGATGGGCGTGAACACCCTGGCCTTCCGGATGGCCCAGCACGGGACCTTCTTCGCGCTGGACCCCGACTGCGTGCCGTGCACGCCCGAGACGCCCTGGGAGTACAACCGCCAGTTCCTCGATCTGGTGGCCCGCTCCGGCACACCGCTGTTCGTCTCGGTGGATCCCCGAGCCCGCACCCCCCAGGTGGACGCCGACCTGCGGGCCGCCCTGGCGATCGCCCTCGGCGGCGGGGATCCCGGCGGCGCCGAACCCCTGGACTGGCTGCACACCACCTGCCCGCGCGAGTGGCGCACCGGGGACACCCGCCGGGATTATCACTGGCTTCCGGCCATCGGCGCGCCGGACCTGGAGACCGGCGAGTGACCTCCCCCCACACCGGCCTGACGAGCACCGGTACCGGCCTGACCCGCGAGGACTGGGCCGCCGCCGCGGACGGCCTACTGCTCGCCCTGCGCCCCTTCGCCTC
>JAOPVE010000130.1 GCA_025963185.1 Actinomycetes bacterium | reverse complement strand
AGCGGGAGCTCTACCTCGAATTCCGCGAACCCGGCTTCGCGGCAGCCCCCCAACATGAGCACCACGACACCGCTGGCTATCACGGCCGCAAAACAGGCCCAGGCTTCCGCCACCACGCCTGATTGTTCGGACTGTGGGTTGTTGAGTTGGAGCACCGCTGTGACCGGAGTGGCCATCGTTGCGCCCCTCGATGCTGAGCTGGATCGGACCTGCCGATGAGCAGCCCGGTTCACGGGGCCGTCGCCAGCAGGACCGCCTGATCATCCTTCTCGGTGCCCTGCGCGCGTCGCACCAAGCGGCACACTTCGCGCAGGCCGGCAGCCTCAAGCTCGGAAGCAACCTGATCCGCCGTGTAGAGGTAGCGCTCGAGCTGGATCTCGTGGCCGAACTGGCGGTACGCCCCGGCGACGTCGCGCGTACCTTCGCCGGACTGGAACCCGACGAGCAGGTGGCCAGTTGGGCGGAGAACCCGGGCGGCCTCCGCGAAGATGCCGGCTTGGCCCGCGGGCGGCGTGTGGATGATCGAGTACCACAGCATCACACCTCCGAACCGGTCGTCCGGGTAGGGAAGGTTGGTGAGCGAGCCCACGGTGAACACCAGATCCTGGTGGTCGCGTCGCGCCATGGAGACCATGTTCGGAGACAGGTCAACGCCCTCTACGAGACACCCGCGCTCGGCGAGATACCGGCTCATCCGGCCAGCGCCGCACCCGGCGTCAAGGACCGGTGCGCCGTCGCCCAGCGTCACGGCCTCAGCGAAGGCGTCGATCATGGCGAGGTCGAGTGGAGCCTCGGCGCGAGTGTCTGGCAAGTAGGCGGCGTAGTCCGCCGCGACTGTGTCGTAGGCGAGCCGCACACCGCGCACGGCGAGCGGATTTGACGGCGAGGGAAGCACGAGCCGCATCATCGCATCGGTGAGCTGCCATCGAGGCATGCGGACGTCCCGCTTCATCCGCTGAGCGGCGCCTACGCTTCGCTCCGCCAAGATCCCGAGCCTTCATCGCCGGGACACATTCACGGCGACGACCTGCGGATCCAACTCGCAGAACTCCTCGCCGGTGACCGCACGGCCGGACGCCTCACGCCGACACTGGGCGGCACCGATCAATGACAAGAAGGGCACAAACCCGTCACGTCGGCTACACCGCCCGCGCCTGCTTCATCCGTCGCGTGGCCCTGTCGGTGGGTGCTCTCAGCACTACCGCCAGCCTGTCCGGCACGATGGAGGGATGAGCCCTCGTCGTCACCGTCGCGCGCCGGGCCGGGACACCCCGGCCGGGCCGCCGCGGGTCAGCGAGACGGTCGAGAGCTGGCCCGATGGCGACTGGGCGGTCCGCACCATCGCCGGATCCCCCGGCAAGACCTACCGGTGCCCGGGGTGCGACCAGGAGATCCCCGGTGCGACGGGGCACGTAGTGGCGTGGCCGGCGGGCGGGCTCGGCGGTCCGGACCAGCGCCGCCACTGGCACACGTCCTGCTGGCGAGCCCGCACCCGCCGCGCCAGCAACATCCAGCGCTCCCGCAACGCCCCCCGCTACGGCTGAGCCGCCCCCGCCTGCCCACCGCCGCACGCGCCCGCCTATCGCCGAAGTGCGGTAACTGCAGCCGCCTATGACCGGCCACAGTTACCGCACTTCGGTGGACGTGGTGGACTTGGGTTGACTCTCCAGTGGCGGGAGGCCTGAGAGTGGGCGCCATGGACGACGGCACCTTCACGATCGGCGATCTGGCGCGGCGCACCGGGTTGACGGTCAAGACGATTCGCTTCTACTCAGACGAGGGACTGGTGCCGCCGTCCGGCCGCAGTCCCGCCGGTTACCGCAGCTACGACGCGGACGGCCTGGCCCGGCTCGAGTTCGTGCACACGCTGCGCAGCCTCGGGATCGGCCTGGCCGCGGTGAGAAGCGTCCTGACCGGGGACGCCACGCTCGCCGAGGTGCTGGGCGAGCACGCGAGTGACCTCGACGCCCGGATCCGGGCGCTGCGGGTGCACCGGGCGGTTGTGCGGTCCGTTCTTGACCGAGGCGCCGGAGTGGAGGAGATCGCGATCATGAGCAAGCTGGCGAAGTTGTCGGACGGTGAGCGGCGGCGGCTGGTCACCGAGATGCTGGACGAGGCGATGGACGGGCTGGACGTCGATCCGGACGTCGCCGGGTACCTGCGGGCGGCGATGCCCGAACTGCCGGACGATCCGTCGCCGGGGCAGGCCGAGGCCTGGGTGGAACTCGGCGAGCTGGTGCGGGATCCGGGGTTCAGGGGCGCGGTCCGGCGGCTGTTCGAGCGCCAGGCCGCCGAGCGAGCGGACGGCACCGCTGCCCGCGTGGACACCAGCAAGGTCGCGCAGGACGCGATCGTCGCCCGGGTGACCAGGGCGATCGCAAGCGGGGAACCCGCAGGTCCGGTGCTCGGCGAGGTCGTTCCGCTGTTCCTCGCGGACGGGGTCGCGGATACCCCGGAGATCCGCCGGTGGCTGGCCGAGCGCCTGGAACTGGCCGCCGACGAGCGGGGGCAGCGGTACTGGGAACTGCTCGCGGCGATCAACGGGTGGGCGCCGATCCCGAACATCGCGCCCGTCGCGGCGTGGCTGGCGGAAGCGCTGGAGAGCGAGCGGGCCGGCGCGCTGGGTAGCGATTCCTCCACTGTGGGGTAGCCGGGGCGCGTGAGATGGCAGGATCTCGGGATGGCTGACATCCAGGCGAACTCGGTCCTGCCCGCCGAGCGGCGGGAGATCACGCTGCACACCGCCGACGGGCTGAGTCTGGTCGGCGAGCTGGCGGTGCCGGTGGACCGGCCGCCGATCTCGACGCTGATCTGCCTGCACCCGCTCCCGACGCACGGCGGGATGATGGACAGCCACCTGTTCCGCAAGGCGGCATGGCGGCTCCCGGCCCAGGCCGGGGTCGCCGTGCTGCGGTTCAACCTGCGCGGCACCTCGTCGATGCAAGGCCGGTCCGGCGGGGAGTTCGACGCGGGGCAGGCCGAGCGGTTCGACGTCGCCGCCGCGATCGAGTACGCCGAGTTCCATGACCTGCCCAATCCCTGGCTGTGCGGGTGGTCGTTCGGGGCCGAGCTGGCGCTGAAGTACGGATGCGATCCGGTGGTGGTGGGGGCGATCCTGTTCTCGCCGCCGATGAAGCTCGTCACGGACGCCGACCTGGTGCCGTGGGCGAGATCCGGGAAGCCGGTGATCGCGCTGGTCCCGGAGTTCGACGACTACCTGCGTCCCACCGAGGCCGCCGAGCGGTTCCGGACGGTCCCGCATGCGAAGGTGATCGCCGTGGAGGGCGCCCGGCACCTGTGGGTCGGCTACGCGGACCAGGCGCTGGACTATCTGGTCCGCCGCGTCGCGCCCCGGGCCTATCCACTGCCTCGCGAGTGGGACGGCGAGATGACCACCGGGGACGCCAGCGCCTACGCAAACAGGCCGTTGACCAGCGCAAATGTTCCTAGCGTCTACCGGATCGACAATGGGGAGAACCTGTGACCGCGTTCACACTGGACGGCCGCACGGCGCTCGTCACCGGCGCCTCCCGGGGGATCGGCAGGGCGATCGCGGTCGCGCTCGCCGCCCAGGGCGCGGCCGTGGCACTCGGCGGCCGGGACCTCGACGCGCTGGAGGAGACCCGGGCGGCGATCGGCGCGGACAACGCCGTGGTCGTACCGGCGGACGTGACGGACCCCGCCGCGATCCGCGAGATGGTTTCGACGGCGATCGGCGCACTCGGCCACCTCGACATCGTCGTGAACAACGCGGGGGGCAACACGTTCTCGGTGCCGTTCGACGCGATGCGCCCGGACGGCTGGGACAAGGTGCTGCGGCTCAACCTGGACTCGGTCGTGGAGGTCTGCCGCACCGTGGCGCCGCACCTGCTCGGGCGAGGCAGCGGATCGGTGATCAACGTGGCTTCGGTGAGCGCGCTCGTGGCCATGCCCGGCATGTCGCACTACGCGGCGGCGAAGGCGGCCGTCGTGTCGCTGAGCCGGTCGCTCGCGGTCGAATGGGCTGGTCAGGGGGTCCGCTGCAACGCACTAGTGCCGGGCTGGGTCGCCACCGACCTCACGGACTTCGCCAGGGCGGATCCGAAGCTGGAGCGGTACCTGATCGGGCGGGTGCCGATGGGCCGCTGGGCCACGCCCGAGGAGATCGCCGGACCGGCCGTGTTCCTCGCCGCGGACGCCTCGGCCTTCGTCACCGGGCACACTCTGGTGGTCGACGGCGGCCTGACCGTGGGCTGACGGAACGGACGTGTGCACCTGACTCGCGCGCGAATGCGGCACACGTGGCCGGCTCGCCGGTAACGTCGCAGCATGACCGTGGCGTTGAAGTACACCGAGTCCGGCGACGGGGTCCCCGTCGTGCTGCTGCACGCCTTCCCGCTCGACGCGGGCATGTTCGCCGGTCAGCATGGCGCCCTCGACGGGATCCGGCTGATCACGCCTCACCAGCGGGGATTCGGCGGCTCGCCGCTGCGGGGGGATCCGGCGTCGCTCGGGCGGCCCTCCCTGGACATCGCCGCGGACGACCTGGTCCGGCTGCTCGACACGCTCTCGCTCGACCGGGTGGTGCTCGGCGGAGTCTCGATGGGCGGATACGTGAGCATGGCGTTCCTGCGGCGGCACCCCGACCGCGTCCGCGCCCTCGTGCTCGCCAGCACCAAGTCCGGTGCCGATCCGGAGCCCGCCGCCGAGAACCGCCGCCGGATCGCCACCGAGGTGGAGGCCGCCAAGTCCAGCGCGCTGCTCGGCGAGGAGGTCTTCCCGAAGATCGTCGGCGAGACAACGACGCTTAAGCGCGCGGAGCTCGCCGCGTCGGTGCGTGCGCTGGTCGAGAGCGCCCCGCCCGAGGCGGTTGCCTGGGCCGAGCGGGCGATGGCCTCCCGGCCCGACTCCACCGCCGAACTCGCCGCGAGCGGCCTGCCCGCGCTGGTGCTGGCGGGGGAGGAGGACCAGCTCACGGGGGTTCCCGAGGCCGAGGCGATCGCGGCGGCCATGTCCGGCAGCACGCTCGTCGCCCTGCCCGGCGCCGGTCACCTCGCCACGCTGGAGGATCCGGCGGCGTTCAACAAGGCGCTCGCCAGCTTCGTCGCCAAGCTCGCGTAGGGGACGCGGGCGTCAGCTCGGGTCGGAGTCGGGCTGGGTGCCCTCGGTCAGCTCGCCCTCGGCGACGGCCTGCGCCCACCAGCTCGACGGCACTGAGGCGTCGGCCTTGCCGAGCTTGCCCGATCCGCCGCCCGCGCTCGCCGTTCCGGTCCGCCGGTAGCGGTGCAGCGCGGCGGCACTGTCCATCGCGGCGGCCTGGCGCGGAGTCGGCCCGGGGCGGGGCCGCGGCTTGGCGGCGTCGGTGTCCTTGGGATCCTTCGCGTCTTTCTCGTCCTTCGCGCCGGGCCGGGTCGCGCCGTTGGGGGCGGCGCTCGTCGCGGTGCTCGCCTTGGCGGTGGGTTGGGCATCACCCGGTTGCGGATCGGCGCCTGGGCTCGTCTCCCGCTCCCCGGATCCGGGGTGCGCGGCGGCCTTGAGCCCCGCGTCGAGCAGCCCGGACTCCCGTAACCGCGCGAGTAACAACCCTGGTCCCGACTTCGCGAGGACGGTGGTCTCCTCGTCCTCGTCGTCGCCGCCCTCGGCCGCGCCGGACCCACCACTCACCTTGCCCGCGCTGTCCGGCCCGTCGCCGTCCTTGGCCGGACTGTCCTTCGCCGGGCCGGCCTTGGCGGTGTCGGTTTTCGGGGTCTCGGTTTTCGGGGTCTCGGTCTTGGGGCTGTCGGTCGTTGCGCCGGTCTGAGCGGGGCCGGTCTTCGGCGGGGCTGGCTTCGGATCCGCTGTGGCCTTCACGCCGTTCGTCTTGGCCGGCGGCTCGGCGGCTGACTTCCCCGGCGAGGGCTTCGGCCCGGGCTTAGGCACCGTGACGGGTGGCTCAGGATCAGCCTTTCCGCCCTTGACCGTCTTGACCTCGGCTTCAACCTTGGGCTCGGCGGCATCCCGCTCGCCGGCCTGCTCGTCGTCGGCTGCCTTCTGCTCGCCGGCGACCGGGCTGGTGAGGCGCTGGATGAGCTGGGCGAGATCCGCGTGCTCGGCCCGGCCGACCGCCGCTTCGAGGAACGGCACGGAGGTGGCGGCGAGGCCGAGATCCGCGAGGGACATCGTCGTGGTGGACTCGTCGTGGCCGTTCGCGCCCCCGTTGGTGCCAGCCCCGGCGGCGGGCACGGCGAGCGCCGTCGTCGCGTCCGGATCGCCGTCCGGCCGCGCCAGCACGTCGGTGACCTCGTCACCCTCGCCGGAACCCGCGTCACCCAGGCCGGGCAGCAGGAAGCCGCCGCCGAGCCCGCCGAGCATCTCGCGCATGCGGGTGAGCTGGGCGGTGATCTCGTCGCGCTGCTCGGCGAGCCGGCTCGACTCCTCCCGGAGCGCCCTGGCCTGGCCGCCCGCCTCGGTGAGTAGTTCCTCGGCGCGGGACTGGCTCGTGTCGAGCAGCGCGGCGCTGCGCTTGGCGGCGTCCTGGGTGACCTGGCGCGCCTTCGCGTCGGCCTCCTCGCGGACCCGCTTCGCCGCGGCCTCGGACCGCTCGGTGAGTTCCTTCGCCGCGGCGGTGGACTGGGCGGTGAGCCGCTCGGCCTCGGCGACGGCCTCGCTGATCATGCGCTCGGCGTCGGCGGCGGCGGTCTCGGTGAGCTCCCGCGCGGACTCCTCGGCCTCGCTCGTGAGCCGCGCCGCCGTCTCGGTTGCCTGCGGGACCAGGTGCGCGACCCGCTCCTCGGCCTCGGCGGTGATCTGCGCGGCGTAGAGGTCGGCCTTGGCCCTGGCCTCGCGAGCCGCCGCCCTGGCCTGCTCGGTGACCTCCGCGGCCTCGGCGGCGGCGCTGCTCGTGACCGATTCGGCGTCGGCGTGGGCGGTTGCGGTCAGCCGCTCGGCCTCAGCGGCGGCGTCGGACCGGATCGACTCGGCCTCCGCGACGGCCAGGGCGAGCACCTGTTCGGCCTCGGCCCTGGCGGGGAGCATCATCTCGTCGGCGGTGGTGTTCGCTTCGGCGACGATCCGCTCGGCCTCTGCCTCTGCCTCGGCGGACGAGCGCCTGGCCTCGGCGGTGACCCCGGCGGCCTCCTCGCGGGCTTCCGTGCGGACGCGTTCGGCCTCGGCGGCCGCCTCGGCGGTGAGCTGCTCGGCCTTCGTGCGGGCGCTGGTGATGACCAGTTCGGCCTCGTCTGCGGCGACGGCGGCGAGCCGGTCGATCTGGGTCTGGGTCTCGGACCTGAGCGCGGCCGCGGCGGCGCGTGCCTCGGCCGTGAGCCGGTCGGCCATCGCGGTCGCCTCGGCGGTCGCACGTTCGGCCCGCTCGGCGGCCTCCTCGGTGACCCGCTCGGCGGCGGCGGCCGCGGCGGCGGTGAGGGTGTCGGCGTTGGCCTGGGCGTTCGCGGTGAGGGTGGCGGCCTTCTGCTCGGCGGCCGACACCAGCTCGGTGGCCCTGGTGGCGGCCTCGGCGGTGACCCGGTCTGCCTCGGTGTGGGCCTCGGTGCGCAGCCGGCGGGCCTCCTCACGGGCCTCGGTGCGCACCCGCTCCGCGTCCTGCCTGGCCCGGGTCGTCAGGCCCTCGGCCTCGGCGGTGGCCTCGGCGCGGACCCGCTCGGCGTCCCTGCGCGCGGGCTCGGTGATGAGCCCGGCGGTGTTGGCGGCCTCGGTGGACAGGCGCTCGGCGATCGCCTTGGCCTCGGCGACGACGCGTTCAGCCTCGGCGGCGGCCTCGGACCGCAGGGTCTCGGCTTCGGCCGTCGATTCGGACCCCAGCTTCTCGGCGGCTGCGGCGGATTCGGTGCGGAGCTTCTCCGCTTCGGCGGTGGCCTCGGCGTGCAGCCGCGAGGCCTCGGACATGAGCCGCTCGGACTCCGCGGCAGCCTCGGACCGCACCCGCTCCGACTCGGCAGCGGCCTCGGACCGGACGCGCTCAGACTCGGCGGCGGCGTCGGACCGCAGCGTCGCGGCCTCGGCGGCAGCCTCCGACCGCACCCGCTCGGACTCCGCGGCAGCGTCGGACCGCAAGGTCGCAGCCTCGGCGGTGGCCTCGGACCGCAGCTTGTGGGCGTCCGCGCTGGACTCCTTGCCCAGGCGATCGGCGAGCGACGACGCGGACGCGGTGAGCCGCTCGGCCCGCTGCTCGGCCTCGCCGACGAGCCGTTCGGCGCGGACGCGGGCATCGGTGGCGACCCGGTCGGCGGCGGCCTGGGCCTCGGTCGAGACTCGGCTGGCGTACTCCTCGGCGCTGCCGCGCACGCCGGTGGCGATCTGCTCGGCATCGGCGGTGATGGTCGTCGCGCTGTCGCGGGCCTTGGCGAGGACGCGATCGGCCTCGGCGCCCGCGTCGGCGAGCCGCTTGTCCGCCTCGGCGAGCGCACGGTCGGCGGCGGCCTGGGCCTGGCCCGCCCTGGCGTGCTCCTCGACGAGCTGGGTACGCAGCTCCGCGAGGCGCTCGACCAGTTCCTTCTCGGCGTTGCGGCGGCGCTCGGCGAGGACCTCGTCCAGCTCGTCGGAGATCTGCTGGGCCTGGGCCTCGGCGCGGTTGATCATCGCCTGGGCCTCGGTGACCGCGGCCATCAGCCCGTCCTCGGACTGCTTGCGGACCGCCTCGGCGTCAGCCCTGGCGAGCTGCATCATCTGGCTGATCTTCGCGCTGGCCTCGGCGGCCGGACCCTGGATCGCGGCCATCTGCTGGTGCAGCGCGTAGACCTCGCCCTGCAGCCGCTGGATCTGCGCCGCGTAGGCCTGGGCCTGCCCGTACGCGGAGTCTCGATCATGGACCAATGCGGACATGTTGGACTCAACAGTCGCCAAAGCATCATCAACCTGGCGGCGGTCATATCCGCGGCGTACGACATCGAACGCCGGCTCGCGAGGGCCGTCGTTCAGTTGGAAGAGGCCGTACCCGTCTTCCCTGGGCATCTATTCATACTCACACGCTGGAGGCGCTTCGGCCGGTCCGATGGGGGGATCTGGCCTGGCAGAGCCTGATCTAGGCTTTCCCACTGGTGCCGTTCGCGCTTTGGGTGACGTCTGGCTCGAACTCGATGTCTTCGACGACAGCGAGTGCCTCCTTGGCAACGGCCTGCACGGGAACTCCGGACGGTGCGCCGCCGCCACCGATGAGCCCGTGCAGCATCTCGCGAAGCTGGCCGAGCTGGCTGGTGATGGCATCGCGCTGCTTGGTGAGGTCGGCGACCTGGCGCTTCGCGGCCGTGGTGGTCTGCTCGGCCGTGGCCTTGGCGTCGTACACCAGGCGCTCGGCCTCGGCCCTGGCCTCGCTGAGCGTCTTGTCGGACAGTGCCCTGGCCTTGTCGACGATGTCCTTGGACTGTGCCTCGGCGGCCTTGCGGCGGGACTCGGTGTGGGTCTCGACCTCGCGGGCGCGGGTCTCGGCGGCGCGGGCGCGCTGCTCGGCCTCGCCGACGAGCTTCTGCGTCTCGGCGACGGCCGCGCCGTGCCGCTGCGACTCCTCCTGCTCGGCCTTCTCGCGCCGCTCGGCGAGGGTGAGGTCGAGGGCGGCCAGCTCGCGGTCGCGCTTCTCGCGGGCCTCGGCGAGGATCTTCGTGGCCTCGCCGCGCTTGGTCTCGGACTCCTTGGCGGCCTCGGCGCGCACCGCGTCGGTCTCGGTCTTGACGGCCGCGCGCAGCTGGTCGGTCTCGGCCTTGGTCTTGACCCTGAGCTGCTCGGTCTCCTGCTTCGCCGTGGCGCGCAGCTGGGTGGCCTCGCGCTCGGCGGTCGCCTGGAGCTGCGCGACCTCCCGGTGCACGCGGGCCTTGAGCTCGGCCACCTCGTGGTCGGCGGTGGTACGCATCTGGCGGGTCTCGCGCTCGGCGGTCGAGCGCTTGGCCTCGACCTCCCGGGTGACCTCACCGCGGATCTCGGCGGCGTCGCGCTCGGCGGCCTCACGGACCCCGGTGGCCTCGCGCTCGGCGGCGACCTTGACGGCCTCGGCCTCGGCGCGCGCCTTCTCGGTCAGCTCGCGGGACTTCAGGCGGCCGGCCGACAGCGTCTCCTCGGCCTTCTTCTCGGCCTCGCTGGTGTGCTCGTTGGCCTGTTCCTCGGCCAGGCGCAGCAGCTGCTCGATGCGGGTGCCGATACCCGTGAGCGTGGGCCGCTGGTTCTCCTGCAGCTGTTTCTGCTGCGAGCGGAGTTGTTGCTGCAGGCCAGAAAGCTGCTGCTCCACCGAGCGAAGCCGGTGCTGGGCGTCGGAGAGGCGCTGTTCGGCGGAGCTCTTCTCGGCCACGCGCTGGGCCAGTTCGGTGGTCAGCAGCTGGAGGTGCTCATCGACCTGATGACGGTCGTATCCGCGGAGCGCGGTGGTGAAATCCGGGTTCCCGGACCGCGAGTCGAAGAAAGACATGGGCTGATCTGTCGGCTGCATGCCAACCACTATCGCAGAAGCCCGGGGCCCGGTTCTAGCCGTGTGTGGTAACGCTTCTGCCCACTGCGGACCGCTTGAGGCGTGCAATGTCTAGCTGGTCCGGAAGCGGTTGATTGCCTGCTCGTGCCGTGAGCGGAGTTCACGGTCCCGGACGCCGAGACCCTCCTGTGGCGCAAGACAAAGCACGCCTACTTTGCCCTGGTGTGCATTGCGATGCACGTCATGGGCGGCTTGCCCCGTTTCCTCCAGGCGATACGTCTTCGACAGGGTGGGGTGGATGCGGCCGAGCTGGATCAGCCGGTTGGCCTCCCAGGCTTCGCGGTAGTTGGCGAAGTGGGAGCCGATGATTCGCTTGACGTTCATCCAGAGATACCGGTTGTCGTATTGGTGGAGAAAGCCCGATGTGGACGCACACGTGACGATTGTCCCGCCCTTGCGCGCCACGTAGACGCTCGCGCCGAAGGTCTCGCGGCCGGGGTGCTCGAAGACGATGTCCGGATCGGCGCCGCCGGTCAGCTCGCGGATCCGCGCGCCGAACCGCTTCCACTCCCGTGGGTCCTGGGTGTGCTCGTCCTTCCAGAACCGGTACCCCTCGGCGGATCGGTCGATGATCAGCTCGGCACCCATCCGGCGGCACAGTTCGGCCTTCGCCGGGGAGGACACCACACACACGGGCGTCGCGCCGGATCCCAGGGCAAGCTGGGTGGCGTACGAGCCGAGCCCGCCGGACGCGCCCCAGATCAGCACGGTGTCGCCCAGCTTCATCCCGGCGCCGTTGCGCGAGACGAGCTGGCGGTACGCGGTGGAGTTGACCAGCCCCGGGCTCGCGGCCTCCTCCCAGGTCAGGTGCGCGGGCTTGGGCATGAGCTGGTTCGACTTGACCAGGGCGAGCTCGGCGAGCCCGCCGAAGTTGGTCTCGAAACCCCAGATGCGCTGTTCCGGATCGAGGAGAGTGTCGTTGTGGCCGTCGGGCGACTCCAGCTCGACCGAGAGACAGTGCGCGACCACCTCGTCGCCGGGCTTCCACACGGTGACCGCGGGCCCGGTGCGCAGCACGACGCCGGCCAGGTCGGATCCGACGACGTGGTAGGGCAGGTCGTGGCGGCGGGTGAGCGGCGAGAGCCGTCCGTAGCGCTCGAGGAAGCCGAACGTGGAGACGGGCTCGAAGATCGAGGTCCAGACGGTGTTGTAGTTGACCGCCGAGGCCATCACGGCGACGAGCGCCTCGCCGGGCCCCAGCTCGGGGGTCGCCACCTCCTGCACCCGCAGCGCCCGGCGCGGATCCTTCTCGGCGCTCGCCATCCCCTCGAACATCCCGGCGTCCTCCTTGCGCACCACCACCCCGCGATAGGACTCGGGGACGGGCAGAGCGCCGAGAACGGCGAGCTCGCCGGGGGAATCGGCGGACAGGATGGCGTCGAGGATCTTCTGCATGGCGGCCTCCGCAGGGTGCCGGTCAGATCCGCCGGATGTTACCCGCCGGTAACGATCCAGGGTGCCGGGCTGTGACCCGTTCCACTACCGTCCGTCAGCCTGCCGGCTCCACAAGCTCGACGAGTACCCCGCCAGCATCCTTGGGATGGATGAAGTTGACCCGCGATCCGGCCGTACCGGGCTTCGGCGTGTCGTAGAGCAGCCGCATCCCGCGCTCGCGCAGCGTCGCCGACACCGCCTCGATGTCCCCGACCTGGTAGGCGAGCTGCTGGATCCCCGGCCCGTTGCGGTCGAGGAACTTGCCGATCGGCGAGTCCGGCCGCAGGGGTGCCAGCAGCTGGATCCGCGGGCCGTCCCCGGCCGCCAGCATCGCCTCGCGCACGCCCTGCACCTCGTTGACCTCCTCGTGTACCGGCTCCATGTCGAACGCGAGGGAGTAGAAGGCCAGCGCCTCGTCCATGTCCGCGACGGCGATGCCGACGTGGTCGATCCGGGAGAACAGCATGTCGGGGCTCCTCGGGGTGGCTGTGGCGTGAGTCACGTACGCGGCCCGCCGGGCGGACTATCGTGGCTGATCATTCCCGTACCGACCTAGCGTCTGTCTGAGAATCTCTGGCCGGTCCGCTGCGTTCTCAAACAGGCCCTCAACCTCGGCATCCCGATCTCTCTCCCGGAGGCGTCCCATGGTCAGTTCGGTCATCGTCAGCGGCGCCCGCACCCCGATGGGCCGGCTCCAGGGCTCCCTCAAGGGATTCTCCGCCGCCGACCTCGGGGGCATCGCGATCGAGGCCGCGCTGAGCCGGGCCGGCGTGTCGGGCGAGCAGGTCGAGTACGTGATCATGGGCCAGGTGCTCCAGGCCGGGGCTGGGCAGATCACCGCGCGCCAGGCCGCCGTCGCCGGTGGCATCCCGATGACGGTCCCGGCGATCACCGTGAACAAGGTGTGCCTGTCCGGGCTGGACGCGATCGCGCTGGCCGACCAGCTGATCCGGGCGGGGGAGTTCGAGATCGTCGTGGCCGGCGGCATGGAGTCGATGAGCAACGCCCCCCACCTGCTGCCCAAGTCGCGCGAGGGCATCAAGTACGGCGACGCCACGCTCGTCGACTCGATGGCCCATGACGGCCTGTTCTGCGCGTTCGACAAGCTGCCCATGGGACTCTCGACCGAGAACCACAACGCCCTGCACGCGATCTCCCGCGACGAGCAGGACGAGTTCTCGGCCCGCAGCCACCGGCTCGCCGCCGAGGCCCAGAAGAACGGGCTCTTCGACGAAGAGATCGCCCCGGTGTCGATCCCGCAGCGCAAGGGCGAGCCGGTGGTGTTCGCCACCGACGAGGGGATCCGCCCCGACACCACCGCCGAGTCCCTGGCGCGGCTCCGCCCGGCGTTCGCCCAGGAAGGCACGATCACGGCCGGATCCTCGTCGCAGATCTCCGACGGCGCCGCCGCAGTGCTCGTGATGAGCAGGGCCAAGGCCGAGGAACTGGGTCTGGAATGGATCGCCGAGATCGGCGCGCACGGCGTCGTCGCAGGCCCCGACGCGTCGCTGCACCTCCAGCCCGCCAACGCGATCGTCAAGGCCGCCCAGCGCGAGGGCCGCGACCCGGCCGGCTTCGACCTCGTCGAGATCAACGAGGCGTTCGCCGCCGTCGGAGTGGCCTCGCCCAGGGCGCTGGGGATCGATCCCGAGAAGGTCAACGTCAACGGCGGCGCGATCGCGCTCGGCCACCCGATCGGCGCCTCCGGCACCCGGATCGCCGGTCATGTCGCCCGGTCGCTCGCCGCACTGGGGCCGGGCGCCCTCGGCGTGGTCGGCGAGGGCGACCATGAAGCATTCGGCCTGATCGGACTGTCATACATAGACAGCCCGGGCCTGGAAGACCAGTGGGGCAGTGGTCAAAGGGGTCAGCCTCTCGGCGTTGCGGGGGAAGGCACGTGCAGGATCAGCGCGTCGCCCTGGCCGCCGCCACCGCACAGCGCCG
>JAOPVE010000110.1 GCA_025963185.1 Actinomycetes bacterium | reverse complement strand
CGGAAAGTCCGTCGAAGGTGCGTGGAGATCCGTGGGATCCGGTGGGATCGCACGGACAAGGCCAGGTGGGGCCGATGCGCGCACACGAAGAGCGGGGCGGTCAGGAGTGAGCGCGGCGACCCCGCCTGCGAGGAGGGAACGACGACCGGCTGCGCCGTCACCTGCGCGCCCGGCCCCGCGCAACTATCGGGGATATGGCGGTCATGCCGAGGCGGTATGGCAGCAAATACCCGAACAGTCCGGTCAGCAGGGACGCGCGACGGAGAGCCCGTGGAGAGCCCGTGGAGAGCCCTTGGAGTGCCCGTGGAGAGCTCGCCGGTAGCCCGAGGAAGGCTGCGGGAGGGCGGGTTGCAGGAGGTCAGCGACGGGTGGGTCAGCTCAGGGCGGGCTCCGGGCCGGCGAATTGGAGGACGTGCTCGACGAGGGTGATCAGCACGTTCTTCACCGACTCGCGGTCGCGGGCGTCGCAGAACACCAGCGGGACCCCCGGATCGAGGTCGAGCGCTCCCCGGACGTCCGCCGACGCGAAGCGCGGGGCGTCGTCGAAGCAGTTCACGGCCACGACGAACGGGGTGCCCCTGCGCTCGAAGTAGTCGACGGACTGGAAGCACGTGGCGAGCCGCCGGGTGTCGGCCAGGACCACCGCGCCGACCGCGCCGAGCGCGAGTTCGTCCCAGAGGAACCAGAACCGGTCCTGGCCGGGGGTGCCGAACAGGTAGAGGACGAGTTGCTCGGTGAACGAGATCCGGCCGAAGTCCATGGCGACGGTCGTGGTGGACTTCGCCTCCACGCCCGAGGTGTCGTCGATGCCGACGCTCTGCTCGGTCAGCAGTTCCTCGGTGCGCAGTGGCCGGATCTCGCTGATCGTGCCGACGAGAGTCGTCTTGCCGGCCCCGAACCCGCCGGCGACCAGGATCTTGACGGCGACCGGTAGGTCGTCGTCGTCAGAGTGACCGAAGCCCACTGATAACCGCCTTGAGTACGGGCTCGCTGGGAAGCTGGGTGGTGCGCCGGGGCTCGCGGACGAGGATGAGACCGCCGTCGAGCAGATCCCCGAGCAGCACCCGGACGATCCCGACGGGCAGGTCCAGGTGCGCCGAGATCTCCGCCACGGACTGTGGCCGCGCGCACATCGCGACGATCTCCAGGTGCTCGGGGCCGAGCCCGGCGACGCCCGCCGGGGACGACTGCGTCGCCACGATCAGCGCGATCAGGTCGAAGTCGCCGCTGCTCGGCCTGGTGCGCCCCCGCGTCATCGCGTACGGGCGGACCACCGGCCCCGCGTCCTCGTCAAGCCAGACGTTCTCCGACGGATCTTCGACTGGCGCCATAGCAGCCGGTCACTCCCCCTCGAGATTGGCGATCCCGGTGCGTGCCGGGGTGGCGAGGTACTGGCCGACGCGCGTGACCAGCATGGCCATCTCGTAGCCGATCAGCCCCATGTCGGCGTCCTCGGAGCTGAGCAGGCCCAGGCAGGCGCCGTGGCCCGCCGCGGTGACGAACAGGAACGCCGCTTCCATCTCGATGATCGTCTGGCGGACCGCACCACCGCCGAAGTGCCGTCCGGCGCCGCGGGCCAGGCTCTGGAACCCGGCCGCGACGGCCGACAGGTGCTCGGCGTCCTCCCGGCTGAGCCCCCGCGACGCGGCGATCAGCAAGCCGTCCGCGGACAGGACGACGGCCTGGTTGGCCTCCGCCACGCGATCGACCAAGTCGTCGAGCAGCCAGTTGAGGTCGCCGACAGTGCTTGCCTTCTGAGTCACCAACGTCCTTCCTACCTGTCCCCGGGCGCCGGTCCGCTCCACGAGGGAGCCGGACCGTCGCGGTCTGCGTCGTCGTCTGCCGCGGCGGCGGGCTGCCCGTCCGGGGTGCTGCTGGGTGCGCTGGTGGCCGGAGGCCCGGCGGCGATCGTCTCGGACTCGATCCGCCCCCGGACGGTGCCGAGCTGGTAGGACGCCATCTTGCGGCGCACCTCCTCCGGCGGGCGGGGCGCGAGCTCACCGGCGTCCTCGAGGTCGGGCGCGGACTCGGCGCCCTTGAGCGGCTCGGCGAGGCTCGCCTGGCGGACCCGCTGCGGGAGGCCGGCCGTGCCGCCGTTCGGCCCGTTGCCGTTCGGCGATCCGCTGTGGGGTGTCGTGCCGTTCGGGCTCGCCGGGGTCTCTGGGTGGACTGGGGCCGCGTGGCCGCCTCCGTTGCGCTGCGGGAGCCCGGCGGCGGGGGCCTCGGGACTGATCAGGTCCGCGGGCGGCGGGGTACCGCGGTAGCGCTGCGGGAGCCCGGGGGTCGGCTGGTCACCGGTGCCCGGGTTCGCGGGCTGCGGCGATCCGTTCTGCGGCACTCCGTTCTCCGTCCGCGGCGTGAGCGGCTGCCTCGGCAGCTGCTGTGTCGGCTGCTCGATCACCCGCCCGGCCGGACCGGTCACATCGGACTCGCGAGGGCGCCGGACCGGCAGCCCGTCCTCGTCGGCCGGGACCTCGCTGTGCCGTGGTCCGGAGTCCACGACGGACGGCTCGGCGTGGGCGCCCACGGGATCGGCGGACACTGGCTCGGCAACCGCATCGTCCACGGAGGACCGGTCGAGGACCTCGCCCTCCAGCACCTGCGCGGAGGCAGCGGCAGCCTCGGAAGGCTGGGTCTCGGACAGCTCGGGCGACTCGGTGGGGGCGGGCCGCTGGTCGGCCACCTTCCACTGGCGGCGCTGGCCCAGGCGGTCGCGGCGGCGGTCGAGCTGGGCGGGCCCGAGTGACGTCGTGATCGGCGTGGTGATCGGGGTCGCGACGGCGGTCCGGCCGTCGGCGGGGGATCCGGCCGCGGCGACCGGGGCCGGGGCGGTGCGGGTATGCGCGAGGTGGTCCTGGCGCAGGCTGCGCGGCTCGTCGTCGCCGCCGGAGTCGCCGGTGACGAGGACCCGCGGGATCAGCACGACCGCGGTGGTGCCGCCGTACGCCGAGTGCCGCAGCTGGACCCGGATGCCGTGCCGTTCGGCGAGCCGCCCGACCACGTACAGGCCGAGGCGGGCGGTGCTGCTGAGGTTGAACTCCGGCGGGTTCGCGAGCTGGTCGTTCGCGGACTCCAGGTCCTCGGGGCTCATGCCGAGGCCGCGGTCCTCGACCTCGATGACGAAGCCGTTGGCGACCATCTGGCCGCTCACCTCGACGCTGGTGTGCGGCGGGGAGAACGACGCGGCGTTCTCCACGAGCTCGGCGAGCAGGTGGATGATGTCGCCGACGGCACGGCCGGCCACCGAGGCCCTGGCGATGGATCCGACGGAGACCCGGGCGTAGTCCTCGACCTCGGCGACGGCCCCGCGGACCACGTCGATCAGCGGGACCGGGTTGCGCCAGCCACGGCCGGGCACGGCGCCGGACAGCA
>JAOPVE010000079.1 GCA_025963185.1 Actinomycetes bacterium | reverse complement strand
AGACCAGCTCGGCCCAGCGCTGCTCCACCTGCCGCTTGAACCGGGCCACGTCCCGCTCGACGGTGACGTTCTCCAGCTCCTGGTGGGCGGTGATCAGCGCGATCGCGCCCGGCGCCTCGTACACCTCGCGGCTCTTGATGCCGACCAGGCGGTCTTCGACCATGTCGAGCCGGCCGATGCCCTGGCCGCCCGCGCGGGCATTGAGCTGCTCGATGGCCTGCAGGACGGTGACCGGCGTGCCGTCGATCGCGACCGGGACGCCCTGGTCGAACGTGATGACGACCTCGTCGGCCTCGCGCTGCTCCGCGGGGTTCTTCGTGTACGCGTAGATGTCCTCGATCGGGGCGTTCCAGATGTCTTCGAGGAAGCCGGTCTCGATCGCGCGGCCCCACACGTTCTGGTCGATCGAGTACGGGGACTTCTTGGTGACGTCGATCGGGAGGTTCTTCTCCTCCGCGAACGCGATCGCCTTGTCCCGGGTCATGCCCGAGTCGCGGACCGGCGCGTACACCTTCAGGTCGGGCGCGAGCGCGCCGATGCCCACCTCGAAGCGGACCTGGTCGTTGCCCTTGCCGGTGCAGCCGTGCGCGATCGTGGCCGCGCCGTACTGGCGGGCCGCCGCGACCATGTGCTTGACGATCACCGGGCGGGACAGCGCGGAGACCAGCGGGTACCGGTCCATGTAGAGGGCGTTGGCCTGGAGCGCGGGCAGGCAGTACCCGTCGGCGAACTCGTCCCTCATGTCGGCGACCACGGCCTCGACCGCCCCGCAGGCCAGGGCGCGCTCGCGGATCACCTCGAGGTCTTCGCCGTCCTGGCCGACGTCACCGGCGACGGCGATGACCTCGGCGCCGGTCTCCTCGGCGATCCAGCCGATGGCAACGGAGGTGTCCAGCCCACCCGAGTAGGCAAGGACGATGCGGTCGGTCACGGTCGTGCTCCTTGATGATGGGGTGGGAAGGATCCGAGCTCGTCGGGCGCGCGGGTGGCCCAGCGCAGTACCTGGTCGGCGAACGCCGCGCCGCCGTCAGGATCGCGGCAGATCACGAGGATCGTGTCGTCACCGGCGATCGTGCCGATGATCTCGGGGAGCCCGGAGCGGTCCAGCGCGGACGCGAGGAAATGCGCCGCTCCGGGCGGGGTTCGCAGAACCGCGAGGTTGGCCGAGGCGTCGGCGCCGGTCAGCAGCTCCTCCAGCAGCCGGACCAGCCGGGCAGGGGCGGCCTCCGACGGCCGCAGCGGGCGGGTGCCGTCCTCGGGGAGCACGTACGCCGGCGGGCCGCCGTCCGCTGTCCGGGCCTTCACCGCGCCCAGCTCTTCGAGGTCGCGCGAGAGCGTCGCCTGGGTGACCGAGATCCCGTCCGCGGCGAGCAGCTGGACGAGCTGGGCTTGGGACTGGACCGGGTGCAGGCGCACGAGATCGGCGATGCGCGCGTGCCGGGCGGCCTTCGTCACCGGCATGGTGAGCTCGACGCGCATCGGCGGGTAGTTCACGTCGACGCGGGGCAGGTTCATCGGTGCCCCATCGGCTCGCGCTGCCGCAGCAGCCAGGTGAGCAGGGCCTTCTGGGCGTGCAGGCGGTTCTCCGCCTGGTCCCAGACCGCGCTCTGCGGGCCGTCGATGACCTCGGCCGCGATCTCCTTGCCACGGTAGGCGGGCAGGCAGTGCAGGACGATCGCGCCGGGATTGGCGAGCGCCAGCTTCTCGGCGTCGATCTGGTAGCTGCCGAAGAGCGCGCCTGCCCGGTCCAGCGCCTCGGCCTCCTGGCCCATCGAGATCCACGTGTCGGTGGCGATCGCGTCGGCGCCCTCGCAGGCTTCCTTCGGATCGGCGGTGACAGCGACGGATCCGCCCGTGGTGGCGGCGATGGCAGCGGCGCGCGCGACGACGTGCGGATCCGGCTGGTAGCCCGGCGGCCCGGCGACCCGGACGTGCATGCCCGCGACGGCCCCGGCCAGCAGCGACGAGTGCGAGACGTTGTTCGCGCCGTCCCCGAGGTAGGCGAGGGTGCGGCCCTCGGTGCCGCCGAGCCGCTCGGTGATCGTCTGCAGGTCGGCGAGCAGCTGGCACGGGTGGAAGTCGTCGGTGAGCGCGTTGACCACCGGGACCGTGGTGCCCGCGGCCATCTCCTCCACCCGGGACTGGCCGGACGTGCGCCACACGATCGCCGAGCACATCCGCTCGAGCACCCGGGCGGTGTCGGCGATCGGCTCGCCGCGGCCGAGCTGGCTGACGTGCGAGTCGATGATGAGCGGGTTGCCGCCGAGATCCGCGACGCCGGTGGCGAACGAGACGCGGGTGCGGGTCGACGGTTTGTCGAACAGGATCGCCACGGTCTGCGGGCCGTCGAGCGGGCGGCGGGCGAACCGGTCCGCCTTGAGCTCGGCGGCGAGCGCGAGCACCTCGGCCTGCTCGGCCGGGTCCAGGTCGTCGTCCCGCAGGAAGTGCCGGGTCATGGCGCGTTCTCCAATGCTGCGGGTAGGGCGGCGACGAACGAGTCCGCCTGCTCGTCGGTCAGGATCAGCGGCGGTGCGAGCCGCAGGACCCCGGGCGCGACCGCGTTGACCAGGAATCCGGCCCGCCGCAGGGCCACTTCGGCACCCCGGGCTACGTCGTCGGCGAGGACCACCCCGAGCAGGAGCCCGGCGCCCCGGACCCCGGAGATCGCGGGGTGGCCGAGCGCCTCGATGCCGGTGCGCAGCCGGTCGCCGAGGTGCTTGGCGCGGGCGAGCAGCCCCTCGGAGGCGATCGTGTCGAGCACCGCCAGGGCCGCCGCGCAGCAGACCGGGTTGCCGCCGAACGTCGATCCGTGGCTGCCGGGGCCGAGCAGGTTCGCGGCCTCGCCGAATGCCAGGCAGGCGCCGAGCGGGAGGCCACCGCCGAGGCCCTTGGCGAGGGTCACCACGTCGGGGGTCACGCCGTCGGCCTGGTGTGCGAACCAGGTGCCGGTGCGCCCGGTGCCGGTCTGGATCTCGTCGAGCGCGAGCAGGGCGCCGTGGGAGGTCGTGATGTCCCGCGCCGCCGCGAGGTAGCCCGGCGGGGCGGGGATCACGCCGGCCTCACCGAGGATCGGCTCGAGGATCACCATGGCCGTCTCGCTGGTCACGGCCTCGGCGAGCGCCGCGGTGTCGCCGTAGGGCACGTGCGTGACCTCGGCGGGCAGCGGCCGGAACGGATCGCGCTTGGCGGCCTGGCCGGTCAGCGCGAGCGCACCCATCGTGCGGCCGTGAAAGCCGCCCTCGGCCGCGACGATGTGGGTACGGCCGGTGCGCCGGGACAGCTTGAACGCAGCCTCGTTGGCCTCGGCGCCCGAGTTGCACAGGTAGACACGCCCGTCGCGGCCGGACAGCGCGAGCAGCCGCTCGGCCAGGGTCACCGCGGGGATCGTGGCGAACATGTTCGACACGTGGGCGAGGGTGTTGACCTGCGTCGTCACGGCGGCGGTAACGGCGGGGTGCGCGTGGCCGAGCGCGGTCACGGCGATGCCGGCGTACAGGTCCAGATAGGAGTTTCCGTCGGCGTCCCAGACAATGGCGCCCTCGCCGCGGACCAGCGCGAGCGCCGGGGTGCCGTAGTTGTCCATGAGCGCGCCCTGCCAGCGGGTCAGCAGCTCGTCGTCGGCGGTCATGACGGCAGCACCATCGTTCCGAACCCCTCGGTCGTGAAGATCTCCAGCAGGATCGAGTGCGGCACCCGGCCGTCGATCACGTGCGCCTGGGGTACCCCACCCCGGACCGCGCGCAGGCACGCCTCCATCTTGGGCACCATCCCGGCCTTCAGCGACCCGAGCATCGGCTCCAGCTCGTCGGCGCTGAGCTGGCTGATCAGCGAGGACGGGTCGGGCCAGTCGGCGTAGAGCCCCTCGACGTCGGTGAGGATCACGAGCTTCTGCGCGCCCAGCGCCTCGGCGAGGGCGGCCGCCGCGGTGTCGGCGTTGAGGTTGTGGATCTGCCCGTCGATGTCGGGCGCCACGGTGGAGATGATCGGGATCCGGCCCACGTCGAGCAGCGCCCGGATCGCGCCGGTGTCGACCTGCGCCACGTCCCCGACGAGCCCCACGTCGACGAGTTCGCCGTCGACCGTGGCGAGCCGGCGGGCGGCTGTGAGGAGCTGGGCGTCCTCGCCGGACATGCCGACCGCGAACGGGCCGTGCTCGTTGATCAGCCCGACGAGCTGGCGGTTGACCTGGCCCATCAGCACCATCCGGACGACGTCCATCGTCTCGGGAGTGGTGACGCGCAGGCCGCCGCGGAACTCGCTGTCGATGCCGAGCCGGCCGAGCATCTCGGTGATCTGCGGGCCGCCGCCGTGGACCACGACGGGCTTGAGGCCGACCCGCTGGAGGAACACCATGTCGGCGGCGAACGCGCGCTTGAGGTCCTCGTCGATCATCGCGTTGCCGCCGAACTTCACGACCGCGACCGCCCCGTGGAAGCGCTCGAGCCACGGCAGCGCCTCGACGAGCGTGGCGGCCTTGTCCAGCGCGGCGCCCATGCGGCGGCCGATCACCGGCGTCTTCGGATCGGTGCTGGCCTGTGCGCTCTTGTCGAGCAGCATCTCTCAGATCCTCCCGAGTTCGGTCACAGTCACGGCGAGCGCCTTCATGAGGAGTGGCTTCATGAGGAGTACGCCGAGTTCTCGTGGACGTAGTCGGTGGTCAGGTCGTTGGTCCAGACCGTGGCGCTGGAACCGCCGGACTTGAGGTCGACCGCGATCTCGACTGCCCGGCCGGACAGGTCGACCAGCGAGCGGTCGTCCCCGGTGGCGCCGTCGCGGCAGATCCAGACGCCGTTCATCGCCACGTCGAGCTGGTCCGGATCGAAGGCCGCACTGGTCGTGCCGATCGCGATCATCACCCGTCCCCAGTTCGGATCGTTGCCGAACAGCGCGCACTTGAGCAGGTTGTTCCGCGCGATGGACCGCCCGACCTCCAGGGCGTCCGCCTCGCTGGCCGCGTTGACCACGGTGATCGCCACGTCCTTCGAGGCGCCCTCGGCGTCGCCCACGAGCTGCTGGGCGAGGTCGTGGCAGACCGCGGTGACCGCCTCGGCCAGCTCACCGGGCGCCGGGGTAACCCCGGACGCGCCGCTGGCGAGCAACAGCACCGTGTCGTTCGTGGACATGCAGCCGTCGGAGTCGACCCGGTCGAACGTCACGCGGGTGGCCTCGCGCAGTGCCGCGTCGAGGGTCTGCGAGTCGGCGACGGCGTCGGTGGTGACGACGACGAGCATCGTGGCGAGGCCGGGGGCGAGCATGCCCGCGCCCTTCGCCATGCCGCCCACCGTGAAACCGCTCCGGGTCAGGGTGGCCGTCTTGGGCCGGGTGTCGGTGGTCATGATCGCCGTGGCCGCGGCGGGGCCCCCGTCGGCCGCCAGCTCCTTCGCGGCCGTGTCCACGCCCGGGAGCAGCGCGTCCATCGGCAGCCGGTCGCCGATCAGGCCCGTGGAGCAGACCGCGACCTCGGCCGCGCCGATACCGAGCGCCGCCCCCACCCGCTCGGCGGTCGCATGCGTGTCCTGGAAGCCGGCGGCGCCCGTGCACGCGTTCGCGCCGCCGGAGTTCAGGATCACGGCCGTCAGCCGCCCGGACCGGAGCACCTGCTCGGACCAGCGCACCGGCGCCGCCTTCACCCGGTTGCTGGTGAACACGCCGGCGGCCGCGTCGAGCGGGCCGTCGTTGACGACGAGCGCGAGGTCGGGGCCGCCGCTGGCCTTGATGCCCGCGGCCACGCCCGACGCCCGGAAGCCCTGCGCTGCGGTCACGCTCACGCGCGGCCCTCGCTTCGCTCTAGCCGGCCTGACCCGGTCGCACTGCGCTTATCGGTTCGCTCGCTCCGCTCGCTCACGGCGCCACTCCCACGGTCGGCAGCCCAGCGGTCTCCGGCAGGCCGAGGGCGATGTTCATGGACTGGATCGCGCCCCCTGCGGTGCCCTTGGTGAGGTTGTCGATGGCGGCGACGGCGACGATGCGCCCCGCGCCCTCGTCGAGCGCGACCTGGATCAGCGCGGTGTTCGCGCCGAGCGTCGCCGCGGTGGTGGGCCAGGATCCCTCGGGCAGCAGGTGCACGAACGGCTCGTCCGCATAGGCCTTGTCGTAGGCGGATCGCAGCGCGGCGGCCGTGAGGCCCGGGACCGCCGGGGCGGTGCACGTGGCGAGGATGCCGCGCGGCAGCGGCGCCAGCACGGGGGTGAAGCACACGCTCACGGGCTTACCGGCCACCGCCGACAGGTTCTGGATCATCTCGGGGGTGTGCCGGTGCGCGCCGCCGACGCCGTAGGCGCTCAGCGAGCCCATCACCTCCGACCCGAGCAGGTTCGGCTTGAGCGACTTGCCCGCCCCGGACGTTCCGCTGGCGGCGACGGCGACGACCTCCGGGCCGGCGATGCGGGCGGTGAACGCCGGCGCGAGCGCGAGGCTGACCGAGGTGGGGTAGCAGCCGGGAACGGCGACGCGGCGGGCACCGGCGAGGGCGGCGCGGCCACCGGGCAGTTCGGGGAGCCCGTAGGGCCAGCTGCCGGCGTGCTCGCCGCCGTACCAGCGCGCCCACGCGGCGGGATCGGTGAGCCGGTGGTCGGCGCCGCAGTCGATCACGAGGACGTCCGCCGGAAGCTGCGCGGCGACCGCGGCCGAGTGGCCGTGCGGGAGCGCGAGGAAGACGACGTCGTGGCCCGCGAGCACCTCGGCGGTGGTCTCCTGCAGGACCCGGCCGGCCAGCGGGACGAGGTGCGGCTGATGCGCGCCCAGCGAGGTGCCGGCGTTGCCGCCCGCGGTGAGCGCGCCGATGCGGACCTCGGGGTGGCCGAGCAACAGGCGCAGCAGCTCGCCGCCGGCGTATCCGCTGGCTCCCGCGACCGCGACCTGGATCGGCACCGCACTCACTCCCTCACTCGTTCCGTCCTGGGAGATTATTCATGCCAGTGCATATCCATGCAATGGAGTTGCGCGGCCGAATCGCGTACAAGCCCAGGCTGACGGGCATTACCCAGCGTGGTAGCCGCAGCTCAGCGCGGCAATAGACAAGAAAGTATGCGTGCCGCAGATCACACCAGGAGCACCCCGCGACGGATCCGGTGCCGTATTTGTCCCCTCCTCAGGATGCTCGGTTAGGGCAGCACCGATCGCTAGCACGCGCCACACCCCGAGGAGACAACGCCATGCGCCAGCGCGCCGCACGCCGGAATGCCCGCCGGGACGACGGACGGACCCTGCTGGAGTTCCTGGTCGCGATCATCGTGGTCGGCATACTCGCCTCGGCCGCGATCTTCACCGCGACCCGGATGGGCACCCACCGCACCGCAGCCGCGTGCAAGGCCGACATCCGGAACGTCGAGGTCGCGTCCGAGGCCATGTACGCCTCGACGGGCACCAAGCCCGCGACGCTGAAGGCCCTGGTCCCCGCGTACCTCAAGCGCGTGCCGGCGAGCGGAAAGTACACGATCTCCCT
>JAOPVE010000220.1 GCA_025963185.1 Actinomycetes bacterium | reverse complement strand
GGCGACACCGGCAAGATCGACCTGTGGGGCCTGCAGTTCTGACCGGATCCCCGAGCAGCACCTGACGATCGGACCGGCCCGGCAGGCATTCCGCCCGCCGGGCCGGTCCGCTGACCGACCGCGACCCCGACCCCCCGATCCCCCAGCCTGGCCGCTCCCGCCGCAATCCCCGTTCGGCGCCCGGAGCGGCCAGGCTGTGGCTTTCCGGCAGGCCTTTCCGGGTCCGCGGTGGCCTTTCTGGGCAGTCCCTCGCCGGCTGGGGCCGCCAACGCGCAGGTCAGGCACTTGCGTGCACGCCCCACTATTGCGCCGGCCTGGCAGGTCACGGCATATTTCCCGGCCAGCACCCACACCGACTAAGGGGCCACCGTGTCATTAGGTCTTTCCGCGGGACGGCGCAGACCCGCGCTGCTCGCCGCCGCCGCCGTCGCCGTCACCGCGGCCACGCTGGCATCGGCCACCTCGGCCTTCGCCGGATCCGACGCCACCGCGCCGGGACCGCAGGCCGCCGCCGGCGACGGCAACTACCTCGTCCAGCTCGCCGACACCCCCGTCGCGATCTACGACGGCACGGTCGCCGGGCTGAAGGCGACCAAGCCCGCGGCGGGTGCCCGCGTCGACCGGTCCAGCCCGGACGTGCAGAAGTACGTCACCTACCTCGACGGCCGGCGCGACGCCGTGCTGGCCAAGGTGAAGGGCGCCAAGAAGCTCTACGACTACAACTTCACGTTCACGGGCTTCGCGGCGACGCTGACCGGCAAGCAGGCGGCCACGCTGGCCACCACCCCCGGTGTGCTGTCGGTGACCAAGGACGAGGTGCGCCACGTCGACACCGTGACCACCACGACCATGCTGGGCCTGACCGGCCCGGACGGCGTGTGGCAGAAGCAGTTCGGCGGCGTGGACAAGGCCGGTGACGGCGTCATCGTCGGTGTGGTCGACTCCGGACTGTGGCCCGAGAACCCCTCGTTCGCCCCGCTCCCAGCCTCGGCGACAGACGCGAAGATCAAGAAGCGGTTCAAGGGGATCTGCGACGCAGGCCTCGAAGCGCCCTACTTCACCTGCAACAACAAGGTCATCGGCGGCCGCTACTTCGTCAAGGGCACCGGGCCGGACAACGTGATCAAGCGCGAGTTCCTCTCGCCGCGCGGCTACCAGAGCCACGGATCGCACACCGCGTCCACCGCGGCCGGTGACAACGGTGTCCCCGCCACGATCGACGGGATCGACCTCGGCAAGGTCTCGGGCATGGCCCCCGCGGCACGGATCGCCGTCTACAAGGTCTGCTGGGGCACCGACGAGGCGACGGGCGGCGGCGGCTGCAACACCGTCGACAGTGTCGCGGCGATCGACCAGGCCGTCGCGGACGGCGTCGACGTCATCAACTTCTCGATCAGCGGATCCCTCACCACGGCAGCGGACCCCGCCGAGCTGGCGTTCTTCCGCGCCGCGCAGGCCGGAGTCTTCGTCGCGGCGTCCGCGGGCAACAGCGGGCCGCCGGCCAGCACGGTCGCGCACAACGACCCGTGGGTGACCACGGTCGCGGCGGGCACCCACGACCGGTCCTTCGCGGCCACGGTCGCACTCGGCAACGGCAAGTCGTACACGGGCGTGGGCCTGGGCGCCGCCGTGCCGAGCGCCCCGCTGGCGCTGTCGTCGGCGGTCGCCAAGTCCGGCGCGACCGAGCACGACGCCCGGCTGTGCTTCGCCGGTGCGCTCGATCCGGTCAAGACGACCGGCAAGATCGTGGTCTGCGACCGCGGCGAGAACGGCCGCACCGAGAAGAGCCAGTCCGTGAAGGACGCCGGCGGCGTGGGCGTGGTGCTCGCGAACACCAGCCCGAACTCGCTGAACGCCGACCTGCACGTGCTCCCGACGGTCCACCTGGACGATGTGTCCGGCGCGGCGGTCAAGGCCTACGCGGCCGATCCAGCGGCGACGGCATCGCTGTCCAAGGGCGTCCCGGTGCCGGGCGTCGAGGCGCCGAAGGTGGCCGCGTTCTCCTCGCGTGGCCCCGCGCTCGCGGGCTCGGGTGACCTGCTCAAGCCCGACATCATGGCACCAGGCGTGGACGTGCTGGCCGCGGTCTCGCCGATGGAGGGCAAGGGCCGCAACTTCGACCTGCTCTCGGGCACGTCGATGGCCAGCCCGCACATCGCCGGCCTGGCCGCGCTGGTGATCGGCAAGCACCCGGCGTGGTCGCCGATGGCGGTCAAGTCCGCCCTCATGACGACCGCGACGACCCGCGACAACAAGAGCCAGCCGATCGTCACGGACTCGAACGGCCCCGCGGGCGCGCTCGACTACGGATCCGGCTGGGTCGTCCCGGCGAAGTCGTTCAACCCCGGCCTGGTGTACGACAGCGCGCCCAAGGACTGGGTCCGCTACCTGTGCGGCACCGGCGACCTCCCCGCCTCGTCCACGGACTGTGCCGCGGCCGGCGGGGCGATCGACCCGAGCGACTTCAACTCCCCGTCGCTCGCGATCGGCGCGCTCCCGGGGATCCAGACGGTGACCCGGACCGTGACCAGCGTCGCCGCCAAGGCCCAGACCTACGTGGCCGCGGTGGAGGCCCCGGCCGGCACGACGGTCACCGTGAGCCCGGCGAAATTCACCCTGGCGCCGGGCGCGAAGAAGTCGTTCAAGGTCACGATCACCCGCGTGTCGGCACCGTACGGCGCCTACACCACCGGCGGCCTGACCTGGAGCGACGGCGCACACCAGGTGCGGATCCCGATCGCGGTGCGCCCGGTGGCCGTCGCGGCACCCGTGCAGGCGGGCGGCAAGGGCACCAGCGGATCGGTGAGCGTGCCGGTCAGCGCGGGCTACACCGGGACCCTGTTCTCGGCGGTGTCGGGCCTGGTCCCGGCGGCGGTCTCGGCCGGGACCGTCCAGAACCCGACGGGTCAGCAGTTCCCGGAGGCGCAGCCGGTGGCCAGCGAGCACACGGCGAAGTTCACGGTGTCGGTCCCGGCCGGCACCAAGCTCGCCCGGTTCTCCACCTTCGACGCCGACTACCCCGACGGCTCGGACCTCGACATCTTCCTCTACAAGGCGGGCACGGCGACGCAGGTGGGCAAGAGCACCGGCGGCACCGCCGAGGAGCAGGTGGATGTGGTCGCGCCTGCGGCCGGCGACTACGACGTCTACGTCGACCTGTACGCGGTCGGCGGCGGCGGATCCTCGCTGAACGTCAAGCTGGACAGCTGGGCGCTCGGGTCGGGCGCGGCGGGCAACGCGGCCGCGACTCCGGCCTCGCAGGCGGTCACGATCGCCAAGCCCACCGCGGTGACCGTGACCTGGACGGGCCTGGCGCCCGGCCAGCGCTGGCTCGGATCGCTGGACTTCTCCGACGGCACGGCTCCGGCCGGCGCCACACTGATCCGCGTGGACTCTTAACCCCGCGTCACCATCCGCAGGGCGCCCGGTTCCGGCTGGGCGCCCTGCGGCGTGTCAGGACGTCCGGGCCGTCGGCCCAGCGGTGCCGATGCCCGGACGCTGCGAAGTGCGGTAACTCCGGCCGGTCGGGACCGGCCGGAGTTACCGCACTTGGCGGGAACGGGAACGGCGGCGGGGGTCGGGGAGCGGGCTCCGGGTCAGCTCTTGACGGAGCCCGCCATCAGGCCGCCGATGAACCAGCGGCCGAGCACGACGTAGACGACCAGGGTCGGCAGCGAGGCGATCAGTGCCCCGGCCATCGACGCCGCGTAGTCCGGCGACTGGGCGCCCGCGAGGGCGTTCAGCGCGATCGTGATCGGCCCGTTGTTGGTGTTCGACAGAAAGATCGCGAACAGGTAGTCGTTCCAGGCCGAGGTGAACTGCCAGATGATCGTCACCACGAACCCGGGGATCGAGATCGGCAGGATCACCGAGGCGAACGTGCGCAGCAGCCCGGCCCCGTCCACCCGGCTGGCCTCGATGATCTCGACCGGCACGGTGGTCGCGTAGTAGTTCCGGAAGATCAGTGTGCAGATCGGGATCCCGTAGACGCAGTGCACGAAGATCAGCGTCGGGATGCCCGGCAGCAGGTGGATCGAGTGCACGACCTCCCGCAGCGGGATCATCACCGACTGGTACGGGATGAACATGCCGAACAGGATCAGCGTGAACACCACGTCCGCACCGGGGAACCGCCAGCGGGCGAGCACGAACCCGTTGGCCGCCCCGAGGAACGAGGAGATCAGCGCGACGGGGATCGCCAGCTCGAACGTCCGGAAGAACGAGGGACCGAGTGCGGTCCACGCCTTCGCCCACGAGATCGTCGTCCAGACGGTGGGCAGCCCCCACTGGCCGTTGACGCCGATGTCCCGGCCGTTCTTGAAGCTCGTGACGACCAGCACGTAGGCCGGCATGAGCACGACGATCAGGAAGAACAGCAGCAGCACGTAGGTCACCGCGCGCCCGGCCGGCGAGCGGCGGTTGATCCCACTCGGCTTGGCCTTGCGTGGCTTGGGCGCCACCGCGGGCAGGGCGGCGGGCGGCGGGGTGGTGGTCGTGGAGGTCATGAGCGGCGCTCCACCCTGTTGTTGTAGATGAGGTACGGCACGATGACGACGGCCACGAGCAGCAGCAGGATCACCGAGATCGCGGCGGCCTTCGCGAAGTCGGACGTCAGCAGGGTCTGCCACACGTAGACGGCCGGCACTTCGGTGATCCAGCCCGGCCCGGTGACCGACATGATCAGGTCGAACATCTTCATCGACATGTGCCCGAGGATGATGAGCACCGACAGCGCGGTCGGCGTGAGCTGCGGGAAGATCACGTTCCGGTAGAGCCGGAAGGTGCCGGCCCCGTCCATCGCGGCGGCCTCGCGCAGCTCGGCGGGGATCCCGCGGAAGCCGGCCAGGAACAGCGCCATCACATAGCCCGACAGCTGCCAGATCGCCGGCATCGCCATCGCGGCCATGCCCCAGTGCGGATCGAGCACCCACGGGTTCTCGAGGAACGTCAGCCCGAGCCCGTGGAAGATCGCGTTGAGCCCGCCGGCCCTGTCGCCGGTGCCCGCGTTCATCAGCCAGCGCCACACGACGCCCGAGGCGACGAACGAGACCGCCATCGGGAACAGGTAGATGGCCCGGAAGATGCCCTCACCGGGGATCTTGCGCTCGAGCAGCAGCGCCCACAGCACGCCCATGAACAGGGTGCCGAGCAGGAACACCAGCGTGAACAGGCCGAGGTTGCCCAGCGAGTGGGTGAACCGGTCGCTGATGTCGTGGGTGAACAGGTTGGTGAAGGTCTTGGTGCCTTCGAAGGTCTGCTTGTCGATCGCCGAGTGCTGGCCGCTCAGCGAGAGCCGCACGGTCCAGGCGATCAGGCCGTAGACGAAGACCGCGAGCAGGACGAGCGAGGGCGAGAGCAGCAGCAGTCCGGGCCCCCAGTGCCGCACTCGGCCGTGGGCGGAGACCCGCCGGAACTTCTGCGCGGGGGCGCGGGCGGGTTCGAGTGGTGCGGTGGTCGGGCTGGGTGTCGGGCTTGCAGTCAAGGGAAGGAACCTCCGTGCGATCCCGGGTCGGGCGGGCGGACCCCCCGGGACTGTTCCCGGCGATCCGCCCCGCGGCGCACCCGCGCCCTCCAGCCCGCCGCGGTCGGCGGCGGGCGGGAGGGCGGCTGGCCTTACTTCTTGGTGACGAACTGCTTCTGCGCCTCGGACAGCGCCTTCTGCAGCGCCGCCGCGTCCTGGTCGGACGAGAACTTGCCGATCGCCGAGGCGACCGCGCCCTGCATGCCCTGCGAGCAGGCCGAACCGTGCGCGCAGGACGGCACGACGACGCCGGTCTTCCACTCGGCCATGGCGGACTGCTGGTAGGCCGGGTAGTCGGCCGCGGTGGCGTCGGTGCGGGCCGGGATCGAGCCCTTCTTGGTGTTGAACGCCTTCTGGCCGGCCGCGCTGCCGACCGTCTTCAGCCAGCACTTGGTGCCCTCGGGGTTCTTGCCGCCCTTGGGCAGCACGAAGCTGTCGGCCAGCCACTGGAAGGCGGTGTCGTTGCCCGGGAATGCGATGTGGTCGTAGTCCTTGAAGCCCTTGGTGTCCAGGTCCGCGGCCTCCCAGTCACCCATGAGCTGGTAGCCGGCCTTGCCGTCCATGACGAGCTTCTCGGCGTCGGTCCAGTCGAAGGTGTCGCGGTCCTTGTTCGCGTAGCCGATCAGCTTCTTGTAGTCGCCGAGGGCCTTGGTGACGTCCGCGCTGGCGAAGTCGGTCGATCCGTCCCACAGGCCCTTGAACTTGTCCGGGCCCAGGTCGCTGATCAGGACGGACTCGAGCAGCATGAGCTGCGTCCAGTCCTTGCCGAGCGCCAGCGGGGTTACGCCCTTGGCCTTGAGCTTGTCCAGGGCGGCGAACAGCTCGGTCAGGTTCTTCGGCGCGGCGGTGATGCCCGCGGCGGCGACGACCTTCTTGTTGCTCCACAGCACGTTGGCGCGGTGGATGTTCGCCGGAACCGAGTAGACCTTGCCGTCGACGGTCAGGCTGTCGAGGAGGCCCTTGGGGAACGCGGCGTCCAGGCCCCAGGTCTTGTAGTCGGCGCTGAGGTCCTCGACCTGGCCGGCCTTGATGTAGTCGGTCAGCTCGGCGCCCGCGTGCGCCTGGAAGGTGCTCGGCGGGTCGTTGGTCTGCAGCCGGGAGGCCAGCACCTGCTTGGCGTTCGCGCCGGCGCCGCCCGCGACCGCACCGTTCTTGAACTCGAACTTGGCGCAGTCGGTCTTGAACTGCCCCACGAGGCCGTCGAGACCCGCCTTCTCACCGCCGTCGGCCCACCACGTGAAGACCTCGACCTCCTTGGTGTTGCCACCGGTCGCGGTGGCGCCACCGCTGGTGTCACAGCCCGCCACTAAGAGCGAGACGGCGAGGCCGGCCGCGGCGACCGCAGCCCCCTTCGTGAAACGCATGGATCCTCCATGTAGTCGCGATAACGATGTCATTGCGGGCATGACTGCGGGCCCGGACGGAGTCTCGGTGCGCAAGGTGGGCAGCGGACTGCCACCGGCCGCGCACCGCGGAAGGCCGTTCGGGGTCGTCTCAGGCAGCCAGGTTGTGCCGCGCGGGGCGGCGGTCGAGGTCGTTCGTGGAGCGCGGAGGTGGCCGCCGGACGTCGTCGCGACGCGGCCCCTGGAGGGTGTCGTGACGTGTTCCGTGACGACTGGTCAACACCGGCCGAACCTCCCCATGAACGCCCTCGCGGCGATGCTGTGTAACCGACGTGAACGCCTTGGAGGCACCTTCGGGTAACAGGCAAGTTCTGTCAAGGTTGCTACGTAACGATTTGATGCTGTCCAGCATGGAACGTCGATCGGCCGGGAACGGACCACCAAACGGCGCGTATACCGCTTCTGGGGCCGTGTTCTGTGCTTCCTTTGACAAAAGGTCGATGAACGTCTCAGGATGCGCGGATGACCGCGCACCGGCTCACGACCCTGGCGGGAAATCAACGCCGCCTCGCCGCGGCGCTGCGCGCACTCGGACCGTCCACACGCGCCGATCTGGCCGCCGCCACGGGCCTCTCGCGCGCCACCGTCTCGGCCACCCTCGGCGAGCTGGCGGGCACCGGGCTGGTCGTCGAGCCCGGCGCCACGGCCCCGGCCGGACCATCCGGCGGGCGCCCCGCCAGCGTCGTACAGCTCTCCCCGAGTGCGGGGATCGCCGTCGGAGTCGACATCGGACGGCGGCACGTCCACGTCGCGGTCTCCGACCTCGCCCACACCGTGCTCGCCGAGCGCGGGCTCACCCTGGATCCGTCCGAAGAGCACACTGCGGCCGTCATGCTCGACCACGCGGCCCGGCTCGTCGCCGACGTGGTGGGCGACGCGGGCCGGACTCTGGGCGACGTCG
>JAOPVE010000053.1 GCA_025963185.1 Actinomycetes bacterium | reverse complement strand
CACGCCCGGCACCTGCGCTCGCATGTGGACGCGCTCGGCAGCAAGGCGTACTGGGAACGGTTCGCGCCGTCGCCCGAGTTCGTGATCCTGTTCGTGCCCGCCGACACGTTCCTCGACGCGGCGCTGCAGCGCGATCCGACCCTGCTGGAGCACGCGTTCGGGCGGAACGTCGTGGTGGCGACACCGTCCACGCTGATCGCCCTGCTGCGCACGATCGCCTACACCTGGCGGCAGGAGGCGCTGGCCCAGAACGCGGCCGAGGTACACGCGCTGGGCCGCGAACTCCACGGCCGGATCGCCACGATGGGCAGCCACCTCGGCCGTCTCGGGTCCTCGCTCAACGGCGCCGTGGCCCGCTACAACGAGGCCGTCGGATCCCTGGAGGGCCGCGTGCTCGTGTCCGCTCGCAAGTTCGCCGACCTGCACGTCACGACGGCCGACCTGGAAACTCCGGCCCAGATCGAGATCGTCGGGCGCCAGCTGCAGGCGCCCGAGCTGATCGCCTCGGAGTCCCAGGCGCTCATCGACCTGGCCGAGCGTCAAGCGGGGAACGACCGCTGACGGTCTCGGCGAGGGAGTCCGCCAGCGGGGTGGCGGCGAGGCGGAAGGTGGCCGTCGCCGCGCCGGAGTCGATCACGAACGGCCGGTCGAACTGGTAGAGCACGTGCCGCACCTCGCGCAGGTCCGGGCTGACCACACCGGCCGCGCGGACCAGCCACGACGGCGCGCGCCGCACCTTCGCCCCGGCGACGGCCATCGCCGCGAGCGCGCGAACGGACACGGGCGGCGCGGTCGGCACGTGCCAGGCCCGGCCCCAGGCCCGCTCGCTCGCGGCCGCGGTGACCAGCAGGCGGGCCACGTCGCCGGTGTAGGTCCACGAGTGCGGGGCGTCCGGATCCCCGGGGACGAACGCGGTCCGCCCCGCCTTCACCGCGGGGAGCACGGCCTCGGTGAACATCGTCCGGGCGCCGGCGCCGAGGTAGTCCGACCCGCGGACCTCGGTGGTGCGGATCCGCCCCGCCTCGTGTGCGGCGAGCGCGTCCTGCCAGATCCGCACCCGCACTTCGGCCTTCGCGCTGGTGGGCCGCAGCGGAGCGGCCTCATTGATCGGCGCGCCGACGGGCCCGTACCCGTAGAGGTTGCCCACGCTCGCGAGCACCGCCCCGGACCGCTCGGCGGCGGCGAGCAGGGCCGCGGCGATCGGCGGCCAGTCGGTGGGCCAGCGGTCGTAGGACGGGTTGGCGCAGTTGTAGATCGCGGTGGCGCCCTGGGTGAGCTCGGCGATCCGGGCCGGATCCGAGGCGTCCGCGGCGACGAGTTCGGCGCTGGCTGGCCCGGATCCGCTGCGGGTCACGACCCGTACCCGGTGCCCGGCCTCGGCGAGCAGGTGGGCGGCGGCCGTGCCCACGGGTCCGGCTCCGACGACGACGTGCAGGTCCATCGAGATCACCCTTTCAATTCGAGAGCAGTGCTCTCACATTGAGCCATACCGGGTCACCGAAAGCAAGAGCGGTGCTCTCGGTTTAGACTGCCGCTCATGACTGGACTGCGTGCTCGGGTCCGCGCCGAGCTCACCGCGGAGATCAAGGCCGCCGCGCGCCGGCAGCTCGCGGCCGAGGGCGCCAACCTCTCGCTCCGGGCCATCGCCCGCGAACTCGGCATGGCCTCCTCCGCGCTGTACCGCTACTTCGCCAGCCGCGACGACCTGCTCACCGCCCTGATCCTCGAGGCCTACGAGGCCATGGGCGAGGCGGCCGAGCGGGCCGAGGCAACCGTCGCCCGCGACGACTACGCCGGCCGGTTCTCGGCGTGCTGCCACGCCGTCCGGGACTGGTCGCTCGCGCACCCGACCGAGTACGCGCTGCTCTACGGCAGCCCGGTGCCCGGCTACGCGGCGCCCGAGGCCACGATCGGACCCGCGAACAGGCCGGTCGCCGTACTCGGATCCGTACTCCGGGACGCCGTTGCCGCGGGGGTGATCGAGGTGGCGCCCCCGCCGGATCCGCCCGAGCTCGCCGCGGATCTCGCCCGGGTGCTCGCCGATCCGCACTTCGCGGGGATCGGCGAGGCCGCCCTGCTCCGCGGGTTCCACGCCTGGGTCCAGCTCTACGGGGCGATCAGCTTCGAGCTGTTCGGCCGCCTCGACAACGTCGTCACAGCCCAGGACGCCTTCTTCGCCGGCCAGGTCACGGCGATGACCCGCTACGTACTCACCGGCTAGCCCCGGCCCATCTCCCGAGCGGGCTCCCGCCGAGGCTCAGCCCTGCCGCGCACCCGGCCGATCCGCCGAAGTGTGTGCCGTTGGACCGGCTATCACCGGCACAGCGGCACACACTTCCGCCAGAGGCCCGGCGAACGGCGAGGCCCGGCGAACGGCGCGAGGCCCGGCGAACGGCGAGGGGTGGGGAAAGGCGCGAGGCCCGGCGAACGTCGGGGGTTGTCAGCTGGGGAGGCCGGCGGCCTTGAGGTCGCGCCGGAGTTCCTGCGGGAGGGAGAACGCGAGCCGCTCGTCCGCCGTGAGGATCTCCTCCACGTCGGCGAAACCGTGCTCGGCCAGCACTGCCAGCACGTCCTGGACCAGCTCCTCGGGCACCGAAGCCCCGGACGTCAGCCCGACCGTCGACACGCCCGCCAGCCACGCCGGATCGATCTCGCTCGCGAAGTCGATCAGGTACGAGGCGCGCGCGCCGGCATCGAGGGCGACCTCGACAAGGCGGACCGAGTTGGACGAGTTCTTGGACCCCACGACCAGCACGAGGTCGCACTCCGCGCCGATCTCCTTCACCGCGAGCTGACGGTTCTGGGTGGCGTAGCAGATGTCGTCGCTCGGCGGGGATTCCAGCAGCGGGAAGCGCTGGCCGAGCGCGCCGACGGTGGCCATCGTCTCGTCGACGCTCAGCGTGGTCTGCGACAGCCAGACGACCTTGGACTCGTCCCTGACCTGCACTTTCGCCACGTCCGCCGGGCCGTCGACGAGGTGGATGTGATCGGGCGCCTCGCCGGTGGTGCCGACGACCTCCTCGTGGCCCTCGTGGCCGATGAGCAGGATGTCGTAGTCCTCGGCGGCGAACCGGCGGGCCTCCAGGTGCACCTTGGTGACCAGCGGGCACGTCGCGTCGATTGCCTTGAGCTTGCGGGCCGCGGCCTCGGAGTGCACCACCGGGGCCACCCCGTGCGCGGAGAAGACGACGGTCGCGCCCTCGGGCACCTCGTCGGTCTCCTCCACGAAGATCGCGCCGGCGGCCTGAAGGGTCTGCACCACGTGCTTGTTGTGCACGATCTCCTTGCGGACGTACACCGGCGCCCCGTACAGCTCCAGCGCCTTCTCGACCGTGACGACCGCGCGGTCGACGCCAGCGCAGTATCCACGCGGCTTGGCGAGCAGGACACGCTTCCCGGCAGTCATGTGATCCATCGTAGGCGGGCGCCGCAGCCTAGGCTCTGGGAGCGTGAGCCAGTCCACAGCGAGCAACGCCGAAGCCAAGCCCGGCAGCACCCCCGAGCAGCCGTGGCCCGTCCGGGTCGTGAGCCAGAAGATCGGCGGCTGGATCGCCAGGCTCGGCGACGTGTGGGTCGAGGGCCAGGTCACCCAGCTCTCCCGCAGGCCGGGCACCAACACGGTGTTCCTGACTCTGCGTGACCCGGCGGCCGACATCAGCCTGCCGGTGACCTGCGCAAAGTCCGTGTTCGACGACGCCACCCCGGCGATCACCGAGGGATCGCGGGTGATCGTCCACGCCAAGCCCGAGTTCTACCCCGCTCGCGGATCGCTGTCCCTGCGCGCGACCGAGTTCAAGCCCGTCGGCGTCGGTGAACTGCTGGCCAGGCTCGAACGGCTCAAGGCCGCCCTGGGCGCCGAGGGACTGTTCGCGGCAGAGCGCAAGCGCCGCCTGCCGTTCCTGCCGAACACGGTGGGCCTGGTGACCGGCCGGGCGAGCGCCGCCGAGCGGGACGTGCTGCAGAACGCGCGGCGGCGGTGGCCGGCCGTCCGGTTCGCGATCCGGAACGTGGCTGTCCAGGGGGTGTCCGCCGTGCCGCAGGTGATCGGGGCACTGCGGAACCTGGAGGCCGATCCGGAGGTCGACGTCATCGTGATCGCACGGGGCGGAGGCAGCGTCGAGGACCTGCTGCCGTTCTCCGACGAGGGCCTGGTCCGGGCGGTGTTCGCCTGCCGGACCCCCGTGGTGAGCGCGATCGGCCACGAGCCCGACACCCCGCTGCTGGACTACGTGGCCGACGTCCGCTGCTCGACCCCGACCGACGCGGGCAAGCGCGTGGTCCCGGATCTCGCCGAGGAACTGCACCGGATCGGCCTGGCCCGCGATCGCCTGCTGCGCTGCGTGACGGGCCGGATCGACCGCGAGCAGCAGTGGCTCGACGCCGCCCGCAGCCGCCCGGTGCTGGCCAGGCCCGAGGTGCTGATCGACGCCAGGGCCGACGACGTGGACGGCCTCCGCGACCGCGCCCGCCGCTGCGTGGGCCACCGCCTCGACCACGCCATCGCGGACCTCGCGCACACCCGCGCCCGCGTCACCGGGCTCTCGCCGCAGGCCACCCTCGACCGGGGCTACGCCGTGGTCCAGCGGGCGGACTCGGCTGTGGTGCGCGATCCGTCCGACGTCACGGCGGGCGACCCGCTCCGGATCCGGATCGCGGGTGGCGAGATCGCGGCGACCGCAGGCTGACCCGCGTCTCTCGCGCCCAGCGAGATTGCCCCAGCTCAGGACGGTTGCGTCCGCCGTTATCGTCGGCGGTCGACGCGCCGATCCCCCACCGGCGCCGCACCCCGCAGGGAGCCCCCCGTGCCGAGCAGAACCCGCAGGTTCGTCGCCGTCCTTGCCGTCGTCGTGGTCGCGGTGGTGACCGGCGCCGGGATCACCGAGGCGAGCGCCGCGGACGCCAGCCACCAGACGTTCAAGAACGCCCACCTCGGCAAATACCTCCAGCAGGACCCCATGGAGACCCCGCACTCGAACGCCCCGATCCGGGTCACCGACACCGGCTGGGGCGCCGACACCTACCACACGCAGGCATTCAAGCCGTCCGGCTGGACCGGCAACCCGCTGCGGCGACTGGTCGACAACGACCACGGCGGCTGCGTCGACAGCCACGACGCCGGCAAGGGCGACAAGGTCTGGCTGATGGGCTGCAACGGCGGCGACTACCAGGTGTGGGAGATCTTCCACGCGAGCAACGGTGCGATCGTCTTCAAGAGCTACTCGGCCTGGGTGCGCCACCACCAGCACCTGTGCATCGAGGGCAACGGCGACCGGTCCGCGACGCTGGAGACCTGCGACGTCAACCGCGACTGGCAGCAGTGGTGGTGACGGCGGCGCACCGCTGATCCGCCGGGCTGAACCGTCCCGCGGCCGCCGCATAGGGTGTGCGGATGGCGAAGAAGGCGGCCGAGGCCGGCACCGACGACAGTCCGGCCCCCGAGCTGACGTACGAGCAGGCGCGCGCCGAACTGGGCGAGGTTGTCCAGAGGCTGGAGGCGGGCGGCATCACCCTGGAGGAGTCACTGACTCTCTGGGAGCGGGGCGAGGCGCTCGCGGCGATCTGCCAGAACTGGCTCGACGGCGCCCGCGCCCGCCTGGACGCGGCCAGGGCGGCCACGGAAGCCGATTAATTCTGTCGCACCCCGAATCTAGGCTGGCCTCGTGGATCCAGCCGGCACCGAACCCGCCCTCCGGATCGCCGGCGCGGTCAAGCGGTACGGCGAGATCACGGCGGTCGACGGGCTCAACCTGACGGTCCGGGCGGGAACGTGCCTGGGGCTGCTCGGCCCCAACGGCGCGGGCAAGTCCACGACCATGCGCATGCTCACGGCCCAGTCGATCGCCGACGAAGGCGAGATCGAGGTCCTCGGTTACCGCATCCCCGCCGAGGCCAAGCACGCGCGCGCGCTCATGGGCGTGGTCCCGCAGACCGAGAACTTCGACGTCGAGCTGACGGCCGAGCAGAACCTGCAGGTCTTCGCGCGGCTGTACCGCATCCCCGCCCGCGAGCGGGCGGCCGCGGTCGCCAGGGCACTCGCGCTGGCCCAGCTCACGGATCGGGCGGGCACCCGCGTCGAGAACCTCTCCGGTGGCATGAAGCGCCGGCTGCTGATCGCGCGCGGGCTGGTCCACCGGCCCCGCCTGGTGCTGCTGGACGAGCCGACGGTGGGGCTCGACCCGCAGGTCCGGCAGGAGTTGTGGTCGCTGATCTCGGGGCTGCGCGGCGAGGGCACGACGGTCCTGATGTCGACCCACTACATCGAAGAGGCCGAGCGGCTGGCCGACGAGGTCGCGGTGATGGACAAGGGCCGGGTCATCGCCGAGGGGCGTCCCGCCGAGCTGGTCACCGAGCACGCGGGGGTCCGGGCGGCCGAGTACCACGGTCCGCCGGACCGGCTCGCCGACATCGAGCGGATCGCCCAGCGGGCCGGCTTCCCCACCCGCCGCACCGGCCCCAGCATCTCGGTCCTGCGCGCCGAGCGGATCCCCCCGTCGCTCGCGGACGAACTCGGCCAGGGCATCCAGCGCGCGGCGGTGCTCGAAGACGTGTTCGTAGCCCTGACCGGGGAGGTCGTCGAGTGAGCGAGCGAATCATCGGTACAGCGCGTCCCGTACGAATGGCCGGCTCGGGCGGAGCGAGGGCCGTGGCATGAGCGCCGAGTCCGCCGCACGCCCCCGGTTGCGGTTCATCGAGCCGTCCGCGCTGGCCGGCGTGCTGTTCCACGAGCTGACGATCTTCCGCCGGTACTGGGGGTCCACGACGTTCTCGGCCGTGGTCGAGCCCACGATCTACCTGATGGCCTTCGGCTTCGGGTTCGGATCGCTCGTCGCCACCGTCTCGGGGGTCCGGTACATCGACTTCGTCGGCACGGGCGTGGTCGCCACGGCGGTGCTGTTCACGTCCGCCTTCTCGGGCATGTTCCAGACCTTCATCCGGCGCACCTACCAGCACACCTACGACGCCATACTCGCCGCGCCCGTCGACACCCACGAGGTCGTCACAGGAGAGGCGCTCTGGATCGCGCTCAAGGCCGGCGTGTACGGCTGCGGCCCGCTGCTGGTCGCGATGGCGTTCGGGTTGGACCCCAGTCCCGGCATGGTGCTGGTGCCGCTGATCGGCTTCCTCACCGGCCTCGGCTTCGGGCTGTTCGGCATCTGGGTGAGCGCGGTCGTGCCGGGCATCGACAGCTTCAACTACGTGATCAGCGCGATCCTGACCCCACTGTTCCTCGTCGCCGGCACGTTCTTCCCGGTCGCCACGCTGCCCTCGTGGGCGCGGGCGGTGAGCCAGGTCAACCCGCTGTTCCACTGCGTCGAGCTGGTCCGGCACGCGGCCTTCGGGCTCCGCCCGCTCGCGGATCTCTGGCACGCCACGTTCCTGGCCCTGTTCGCCGCGGCGATGTGG
>JAOPVE010000030.1 GCA_025963185.1 Actinomycetes bacterium | reverse complement strand
GGTCAGTTGCCTCGCGGTCAGTTGCGCGCCGGTCAGTTGCCGGCCGGTCGCCGCCGGTCCGGCTCGTTCGTACCCGGTGTCGCGCGGCGGCCCGTTCCAGCACGCTCTCGAACCGGGCGAACAGCAGGTCGCGGTCGAACTCGCCGATCGCCAGTGCGCGCGCGGCCTCGCCCGCCTCGCGCAGCCAGTCCTCGTCGCGGAGGTGCCCGGCGAGGATCTTGGCGGCGATGGCGAGGTCGTCCGGATCCAGGGCCAGCCCGGCGCCGGTCGCCTCGATCAGGTCGTGCTGCCAGCCCCCGTAGTTCAGGGCGATGGGCGTTCCGGCGGCGAGCGCGTCGAAGAACTTGTTCGCCGAGTTGTCCTCCAGGCTGCGCAGCGGGAGGAAGACGCTGGTCGCGACGGTGGCCGCGGCGAGGATCCCGGGGATCCGCTGCTTGGGCACCTGGCGCCACATCCGCAGCGTGTGCCCGAGCACCCCGAGGCGCGCGGCCAGGTCGCGGATCGGCACGAACTGCGCGCCGTCGCCCACGAGGAGGAACCGCACCTCCGGATCGAGGTCGCGGACCTGAGCGGCGAGCCGGACGAGATAGCCGGCGTCGTTGGCGATCCCGAGTGTGCCGGTGTAGACGACGAGCGGCCGGTCCCCGAGCCAGTGCTGGTCCGCGCGGAACTGGCGGCCCGCGGCCTCGGATCCGCCGAACAGGTCCAGGTCGCTGGCGTTCGGCACGACGGTGGTCCGCGCGGCCGGGGTCCTGGCCTGGACGCCGGCCGCCATGCCGGGCGAGAGCGCGATGACCTCGTCGGCGTTGCGGTAGGCGAACGAGGCGAGCCCCTCGGCGATCCGCCGGGCGAGCGGGTTGCGCAGCGCGCCCATGTCGATCGGGATCTCCGGCCACAGGTCGCGGACCTCGAACACGAACGGCACCCGCCGGGCCTTGGCCGCGAACACCCCCGGGATCGCCACCGTGAGCGGCGTGCTCGTGGCGAACACCACGTCCGCGTCGAGCCGGGCGGCCTTCACCGCGGCGGCGCCCGCGAACTCGGCGAACGAGCGGATCCGCCGCCCGTACGACATCCCGTTCGAGTAGGGCACCGGGAACCAGTGCACTCTGACGCCGTCCTCGACGGTCATCCGCCACGCGAGGCGGCGCCGCCGGGGGGATCGCTCGGTGGTGATCACGTCGACCTGGTGGCCGCGCGCCGCGAGCCGGCGGGCCATCTCGTACGAGCGGGTCCCGCCCGGCATCTGCCGGTTGCAGTAGTACTGGTGGATGTAGACGATCCGCATGCTCACCCCTTGTCCAGCCCGGTTGCGGTGTCCAGCCGGGTCGCGTTGCCCAGCCCGGTCGCGGCCCGGGCCGGCCCGATCCCGGTGTACAGCTCGGTGACCTGGTGCCCGGCCGAGCTGTCCAGTCCGAGCACCGAAGGCACGGTCCGCGCGAGGATCCGCAGGTCCAGGCCCAGGCTCAGGTGGTCGACGTAATGCACGTCGAGGGCGAAGCGGCGGTCCCAGCCGAGCGCGTTGCGGCCGCTGACCTGCGCGAGCCCGGTGATCCCCGGCCGCACCAGGTGCCGCCTCGCCTGCTCGGCGGTGTAGCACGGCAGGTACTCGACGAGCAGCGGGCGCGGGCCGACCAGGCTCATGTCGCCCAGCAGCACGTTGACCAGTTCGGGCAGCTCGTCCAGGCTGCTCCGGCGCAGGATCCGGCCGGTGCGGGTCTCCCGGTCCGGGCTGTTGTCGGTGACCTCGGCGCCGGGCGCGGCGGGAGGCCGCAGCGTCCGGAACTTGTAGAGGACGAACGGGCGCCCGCCGAGCCCCGGCCGGACCTGCCGGAACAGCACCGGGCGGCCGAGGGAGACCAGGACGGCGAGCGCCGCCGCGGCCAGTACCGGGGCCAGGATCAGCAGCGCGAGGGCGCTCACGGCGAGATCCAGCGCACGTTTGAGGGCCAGCGCACAGGGGCGGTTCACCGCGCGCGCTCCACAGTGGCCGCGACCGGCGCCCGGCGCGTGCAGGCCGCCCGGACCGCCCCGGCGACCCGCTGGCGGTCGGCCGCCGAGAGCCCGGATCCGCTCGGCAGGCACAGTCCCTGGGCGAACAGCCGCTCACTCACCGCCCCGCCCCGCACCTCGTACCTGCGGTAGGCCGGCTGCAGGTGCATCGGCTTCCAGGCCGGGCGCGCCTCGATCCCGTCCGCGGCCAGCGCGCCGAGGATCTCGTCCCGGCTCGCCCCGGCCACCAGCGGATCCACGAGCAGGCACGTCAGCCACCACGTCGGCTCGCCGTAGCCGGCATTCGGCATGAACGAGATCCCGGGCAGGTCGCCGAGGGCGTCGCGGTAGAACTGCGCGGTGGCCCTGCGCGCGGCGACCCGCTCGTCCAGGCCCTGCAACTGGGCCCGCCCGACGGCCGCGAGCAGGTTGCTGAGCCGGTAGTTGTAGCCGACCTCGCGGTGCTCGTAGTGCAGCACCGGCTCGCGGGCCTGGGTGGCGAGGTGGCGGGCGCGGCGGGCGATCCGCCGGTCGCCGGTCAGCAGCATCCCGCCGCCGCCGGTGGTGATGATCTTGTTGCCGTTGAACGACAGGACGGCGGCGGTGCCGAAGCTGCCGGCCTGGCGTCCCCGGTACGTCGCGCCGAGCGCCTCGGCCGCGTCCTCGACCAGCGGGACCCCGTACCGGGCGCACGTGGCGGCCAGCGGTCCGTAGTCCGCGCACTGCCCGTACATGTCCACGGCGATCACGGCACGGGGCAGGTCGCCGGTGCGGGCGCGGCGGCCGAGCTCGTCCGAAACCAGTTGCGGATCGGCGTTCCAGCTCTCGGCGCAGCTGTCCACGAAGACGGGTCTGGCGCCGAGGTACAGCACGGCGCTGGCGGTCGCCGCGAACGTGAACGAGGGCACCAGGACCGTGTCACCGGCGCCCACCCCCGCGCCGATGAGGGCCAGGTGCAGCGCCGCCGTCCCGCTGCTCAGCGCCACCGCGTGCGCCACCCCGACCCGCGCGGCGACCTCCTCCTCGAACGCGTCGAGATCCGGTCCCGCGGGGGCGATCCAGCCGGAGTCGAACGCGGCGAGCAGCATCTTTCGCTCCAGCTCACCGGTGTCCGGCGGGGACAGGTAGATCCGCCGGGTCGTGAGGGGCGCGCTCTCGGCTCCCCGCTCCGGCTGCTCGGCTGCGGGCAGCGCGCAGACGGTCCGTAACGCGGCGGCACAGTCCTCGCGGGTGGCCGCGCGGCTGAGCGCGGCGAGCTGGGCGACGGCGAGCGGCGGCACCGGGACGTGCGCGATCATCGGGTGCACCGGGCGCTCGTCGCTCTCCCCCACCCCGAACAGTGACTCGTGCAGCTTCTCCCCCGGCCGCAGCCCGGTGAACGTGATCTCGACCGGGCGCGGCGCGGACGCGGCGAGCCGGCGGGCCACGTCGGCGATCCGGACCGGCTGGCCCATGTCGAGCACCAGCGCCTCGCCGGGCCGCCCGATGGCCCCCGCCTGCACGACGAGCCGGACCGCCTCCTCCACCGTCATGAAGTAGCGCGTCACCTCGGGGTGGGTCACGGTGAGCGGGCCGCCGGCCTCCAGCTGGGCCTGGAACGCCGGCATGATGGATCCGCGGCTGCCCAGCACGTTGCCGAACCGGACGCTGAGGTAGCTCGCGCCGTCCGGGGCGCTCGCGGCGGCCGCGGCGGTGAGCCGCTCGCCGATCCGCTTGGACCAGCCCAGCACGCTCGTCGGATCGACGGCCTTGTCCGTGGAGATGTTGACCACGCGCCGTACCCCGGCCGCCAGCGCGGCGTCGAGCACGTGCTGGGTGCCCTGCACGTTCGTCTTCACCGCCTCGGCCGGGTGCAGTTCGAGCAGCGGCAGGTGCTTGAGCGCGGCGGCGTGGAAGACCACGTCGGGGCGGTGCTCGGCGAAGACCTCGTGCAGCCGCGCGGCGTCGCGGATGTCCGCCACGACGAGGTTGGAATCCGAGAGCAGGGCCCGCCCCTCCAGCCGCAACTGGACGCCGTGCAGCCCGGACTCGTCCCGGTCGAGCATGACCAGCTGCTCGGGACCGAACCGGGCGATCTCCTGGCAGAGCTGGGATCCGATCGAGCCGCCGGCCCCGGTGACGAGCACACGCTTGCCGGTCAGGTACCCGGCGATGGCCTCGATGTCGGTCCGGATCTCGCGGCGGCCCAGCAGGTCCGCCCAGTTCACCGGGCGGATGTCGGCCACCCGGACCACTCCGTCGGGCAGCTCGGCGACCGACGGCAGCACCTTCACGTCGAGCCGCAGCGGCGCGGCGAGGTCCACCAGCTCGCGGATCAGCTCCGGCCCCGCGCTGGGGATCGCCACCAGCAGCGTGTCGGCCCCGTGCCGGGAGACCTGCTCGGCCAGCTGCTCACGGCCGCCCGCGACGGGCACGGCCATGATCCGCAGCCCCTCCTTCGCCGGATCGTCGTCGAGCAGCGCGACGGGCAGGTAGGCGCTGTCCGGGTTGCGCAGCATCGCCCGCAGGATCTGGTCGCCGCCCTCACCCGCCCCGATCACCACGGCCCGGTGCCGGACCCCGTCCCGGGGGCTGCGCCGGTACTCCCACACCCGGCGGTACGCCCAGCGCAGGCCGGCCTGGACCACGAGCGCCAGCGCGCCGCCGGTCAGCAGCGCCCCCGTCGGCTCGCCCCGCCCGGTGGCCAGCCCGGCGCCGGCCAGCAGCACCACGGTCGCGATCGTGCCCACCGCCGCGGATCCGGCCTCCTCGAACGATCCGTACCGGGCCCAGCCGTGCAGCCCGCGGACCACGGCCGCGATCGCGAGCTGCACCAGC
>JAOPVE010000016.1 GCA_025963185.1 Actinomycetes bacterium | reverse complement strand
GCCTCCGCCTTGGCGATGCCACCCTCGATGGCCTCCACCCGCGCCTGGAAGGTCGCCTCCATGCGCGGAAAGACGAACTTCATCAGGACGAAGCAGAGCACGCTGAACCCGATAATGCCCATGACGAGCTCGGGCCCGATCGGGATGAGCGGGTTCTCTTGCGCGGCTGCGATAACCATCGTGACTCCGTTTCCGGCGGAAATGGGGGGTTAGCCCTTCTGGAAGACGAACGCCAGCGCGAGACCGAGCAGGGCGAGCGCCTCGACGAGGACGAAGCCGAGGAACATGTACGTACGCGTCAAGCCGGCCGACTCGGGCTGACGCGCCGTCGACTGGATGTACGCGGCGAAGACGATGCCAACACCGATACCGGGGCCGATAGCGCCCAGGCCGTAGCCGATGGAGCTGAGGCTGCCATCTACAGCTGCGAGAGTGGACATAACGCTGATTCCTCCAAGAGTGTTCGCGCGACAGTCACGCGGACGACGGGGGTCAGTGCTCTTCGGCGAGCGCCTCAGAGACGAAGAACGCGGTCAGCAGGGTGAAGACGTACGCCTGCAGGATCTGCACGATGAATTCGAAGAGCGTCATCACGATCGCCATCGCGAACGAGGCGACCGACACGCTCTTCACCAGGAAGCTGCTGGAGTTGAGGAGGACCACGCCGCCCAGGGTGAAGACCAGCAGGATCAGGTGGCCCGCGAACATGTTCGCCCAGAGCCGGGCCGCGAGGGTGATCGGCCGCATGATGAAGGTCGAGAAGAACTCCAGCGGAATCAGCAGCGGGAGCAGCCAAACCGGTGCGCCGGGCGGAATCAGGCTCTTCTTGAAGTACGCGATGAAGCCGAACTTCCGGATTCCCAGGTAGACGAACATGACGTACGAGATCGCCGCGAGCACCGCCGGGAAGGCCATGTGGGCATTCGGGGAGATCTGCGCGAACGGAATGATGCCGAACAGGTTCGTCAGCAGGATGAAGCTGAACAGCGTGGCCAGGTACGGTGCGAATCGCACGCCGTCCTTGCCCATGAAGTCCTTGGCGATGCCGTCGCGCGCGAATCCGTAGATGGACTCGGCGATCCACTGCTTCTTGGTCGGAACGATCTTGGGGTTCCGGTAGGTCGCCAAGAAGAAGACGATCAGCACCGCGACGGCGATCCAGACGAGGACCGTGATCTTGGTGACCCAGCCCACGCCGTAATCGAAGCTGTGAGTGCCCGGCGGCCAGTGATCACCGATATCCCAGAAGCCGTTCACCGGACCGCCCTTCGGCTAGGAAACTTCACGCGCCACGTCTACTGTGCTCACACACCAAATCGCTTCATGATCACGTACACCGCTAACCCCATACCCAGGATCAATCCGACGGGCGTCGCGAAGTGCGTGTGGAGCCACTTGTCGACGAGCCAGCCCGCGAATCCATAGAGGCCAATGCCGCCCAGGAGCGTGGACATGATGGCCCACCCGACGTTGGCCCCACCCGGGTCTTCGCTGGGTGGTTTGGTGTCGCTCATGACCGAGCCGAGATTATCAGCCGCTTGGCGAGGCTCACGAATCGACCCCCGTCTAAGACTCGGTCAAGTCAACGTAAGGGATTCTTGACCGATACACCCAAACCGCCTGCGTAGTGGCCCAGACGAGGGTTCCAGCGATCAGACCTGCGCCGATGCCCTTCATGCCCGCCCAGCCCGTCCCCGAGACGACGACGAGCACCACCCCGAAGAGGGTGAACTTCAGGACATAGGTGACGAGGCCAGTTGGCAGGATCAGCTTGCGGTCCACGATGTCGGCCCACGCCAGCACCAGCGACGACGCGACGAATGAGAATGCGACGATCACCACTCCGACGGCCACTCCGGCCGCGCTCGCGAGACCGTCCAGCAGAAACGCCGCCACCGCGAATACCACAAGGGTCACCGCCGACGCGGCGAGCGCGGGGGGCAGGTGCCGCAATCGTTTGCGCACGTGGGGCTCCTTGGGTTATCTGGGGTAGGCGGGGTGGCGGGCGACGAGGGTGGCCACCGACGCGGCGATCTCCGGCGCCGCGGTGCCGTCGGAGTCCCGGACCGCGCGGCCGATGAGCGAGGCTATCTCCTTCATGTCGCCGTCACTCATGCCCTGGGTCGTCACGCTGGGCGTTCCCACCCGGATCCCCGAGGCCACCATCGGCTTCTGCGGGTCGTACGGGATCGCGTTCTTGTTGAGCGTGATCCTCGCAGCATCACACCGGACCTCGGCATCCGCCCCGGTCACGCCGACCTCGCGCAGGTCGATCAGGGCCAGGTGGGTGTCCGTTCCGCCCGACACGGGCCGCATTCCCTCCCCCGCCAGGCCCTCGGCGAGCGCCTGCGCGTTCCGGATCACCCGCTTGGCGTAGGACTGGTACGCGGGCTGGAGGCACTCCTTCAGCGCGACGGCCTTCGCGGCGACGGAGTGCATCAGCGGGCCTCCCTGCGTGAACGGGAAGACCGCCTTGTCGATCTTCGCCGCGAGCTCGGACTTGCACAGGATCATCCCGCCGCGCGGTCCGCGCAGCACCTTGTGGGTGGTGAAGCACACGACGTCGGCGTACGGGACCGGCGAGGGGATCGCCTGGCCGGCCACCAGTCCGATGAAGTGCGCGGCGTCGACCATGAGCCAGGCGCCCACCTCGTCGGCGATCGCGCGGAACGCGGCGAAGTCGATCAGCCTGGGGTAGGCCGTCGCGCCGCAGATGATCATCTTCGGGCGGTGCTCGCGGGCGAGGTCGCGCACCTCGTCGTAGTCGATGAGCTCGGTGTCCTCGCGGACCGTGTAGCCGACGGTGTCGAACCAGCGCCCCGAGAAGTTGACCTTGCTGCCGTGGGTGAGGTGGCCGCCGTGCGGGAGGGCCATGGCGAGCACCTTGTCGCCGGGCACGAGCAGCGCGGCGTACGCGGCGAGATTCGCGCTGGCCCCGGAGTGCGGCTGCAGGTTGGCGTGGTCGGCGCCGAACAGCTCGGCCGCCCGGGCCCGGCCCAGTTCCTCGGCCTTGTCGACCTCCGCGCACCCGCCGTAGTAGCGGCGGCCGGGATAGCCCTCGGCGTACTTGTTGGACAGCGTGCTCCCAAGCGCGGCGAGCACGGCGGGAGAGGTGAAGTTCTCGCTGGCGATCAGCTGGAGCCCGCCGCGGAGGCGGTCCAGCTCACCCAGGACTATCCCGGCGATCTCCGGATCCTGTGCGGAGAGCGCGTCGAAGTCAGGTCCCCAGAACGGCGTGCCCATCGCCATCACGCTCCCGGCCGGTTCGGCGGCGGCGCACCCCCGCGCGCCGACGCCTCACTCTAACCGCGCGCCTACCGCAGGAGCTCCAACCAGCGCAACCCCGTGCTGAATACCCAAAGTCGCTGGTCGCGGCCTCCCGGCGCCCAGCACGGCTCGGCGGCCGCACGACCGCGAAGTGCGGTAACTGCGGCCGGTCGGGACCGGCAGCGGCTACCGCACTTCCGCGGGCCGGCGAGTAGGGGCCGGCGGGTCAGCCGGTGAGCGCGTCCACGAGGGGCTTGATCGCGTCCTCGACCTGGTCGGCAGTCCGCGAAAAGAACGCCTCGCCCCGGCCCCACGGATCTTCCAGATCGTCCTCGGGCACCGGCGGCTCGCCGCCCCGGGCCGCGTGAGCTGCGGCGACCAGGGCGCGGCCCCGGTCGGCGACGGCGGCCACCTCGGGGCGGTATCCGGGCAGGTCAGCGGTGTCGACGGCGGCCAGCAGCCGGGCGAATTCGCCGAGCACGAAGGTGCGGGGCGCGGCCTCGGGCGCCAGGGTCACCACGTGTTCCCACTGCTCGGCGGTGGCGGTGAGGATCAGGTCCGACTCGGCGATCAGCGGCGGTTCGAGCCAGCGCGCGGCGAAACCCTCCGTGCTCCCGCCCCTGGCCAGCACCTGGCGAGCGGCCGGCGGGTTCATCCCGTCCCCGATGTGCCAGTCGCCAGTGCCGGCGCCGTGCGAGCGGACCAGTTCGTCCGCGACCGGGCCGAGCGCGTCGCGCAGCCGGGCCGCGAGCAGGCGCTCGGCCATCGGCGAGCGGCAGATGTTGCCCATGCAGACGTGCAGGACGGAGAACGGCCTCACGCCAGAGCCAGTCTCACGCGCGGTCCGCGGACTCGGGGAGTTCCAGGTCCGGGATCACCTCGCGCAGCTCGTCCGCCGAGATCGCGCCCGCCCGGAGCAGACGCGGCCGGGTGGTGGTGAGGTCCACGATCGACGAGGGAACCGGCTCGCCGCAGTCCCCGGCCTCGAGGTAGACGTCGACCAGCCAGCCGAGCTGCTCGCGGGCGTCCGCCGCCGTGGTGGCCGGGGGCTTGCCGGAGACGTTCGCGCTGGACACGGCCATCGGGCCGGTCGCGTTGAGCACCTCCAGCGCGATCGGGTGCAGTGGCATCCGGACCGCCACGGTGCCGCCCGCGTCGCCGAGGTCCCAGACCAGCGACGGGGCGTGCTCGACGACGATCGTGAGTCCGCCGGGCCAGAACGCCTCGACCAGCTCCCGCAACTCGGGCCGGACCGTCGTCACCAGCCCGTCGATCGTGCGCCACGATCCGACGAGGACCGGCACCGGCATGTCCCGGCCGCGCTGCTTGGCGGCGAGGAGGCTGGCGACGGCGTTGCGCGAGAACGCGTCGGCGCCGAGGCCGTACAGGGTGTCGGTGGGCAGGACGACGAGGTCACCGCGGTTGACCGCCTCGACGGCGGCGCGGATGCCCTCCTCGCGCTCGGCGGGGCTGCTGCAGTCGTAGGTGCGCGTCACCGTTGCAGTCTGCCACCGGCGCGCGGGGCAGTGTCGCCCAGGCCCTAACCCGCGCGGCGGGCCGTGGTGTAGCGGTCGCGGCCGGCGAGGTCGCGGTGGTCGGCCACGTCGATCCAGCCGCCGGCCTCGGTGAACAGGCGCGGGAGCGCGGCGCCCTGCACGTCCGCGTGCTCGACGCCCATCACCCCGCCGGGCTTGAGCAGGAGCGCGGCGCGGGCGATCAGCCGCCGGACCACGGCCAGCCCGTCCGGGCCGCCCCACAGCGCCGCCGCCGGATCGTGCTCGGCCGCCTCGGGCGCCACCTCGGCGTCGTCGGGCACGTACGGCGGGTTCGTGAGCACGACGTCCACGGTGCCGTCCAGCTCGGCGAGCACCGCTGGATCGGTGGCGTCTCCCCGGATCAGCGTCACGGGCCGGTCCCCCGCCGCGGCGCGGGCATCGGCGTTGCGGCGGGCCCAGGCCAGCGCGTACTCCTCCCGCTCGACCCCGTAGACCACCGCCGCCGGGCACTCACTGGCCACGGAAAGAGCGATCGCTCCGGATCCGCTGCACAGGTCGACCACGATCGGCGTGCCGAGCATCCCCGCCGCCTCGATCCCCCACCCGGCGAGCAGCTCGGTCTCGGGGCGCGGGACGAACACGCCCGGCCCGACGGCGAGCTCCAGGTAGCGGAACCCGGCGACCCCCGTGAGGTGCTGCAACGGGACCCGCCGGGCCCGCTCGGCGACGAGCTCGGCGTACCGCTCGGCCTGCTTCTCGTCGAGTCCGGCGGCGGTGAGCAGTCCCGCGCGGGAGATACCGAGGACGTGCGCGGCGAGTTCGGCCGCGTCGAAGTCCGGGCTCGGGACTCCCGCCTCCGCGAGTTCGGCCGTGGCCCGCGCGAGGGAGACCCGCAGGCTCACGCGTCGCCCGCGAGCCTGGCCGCGTTGTCGGCCACCACGAGCGCGTCGATCACCGCGGCCAGGTCTCCGTCGAGCACCTGGTCGAGGTTGTAGGCCTTGAAGTTGACACGGTGGTCGGAGATCCGGTTCTCGGGATAGTTGTAGGTGCGGATCCGCTCGGAGCGGTCGACCGTGCGCACCTGCGACCGGCGCGCGTCACTCGCGGCGGCGTCGGCCTCCTCCTGCGCGGCGGCGAGCAGCCGTGCCCGCAGGATCCGCAGCGCCGACTCCTTGTTCTGGAGCTGCGACTTCTCGTTCTGGCAGGACACGACGATGCCCGTGGGCAGGTGTGTGATGCGGACCGCCGAGTCGGTCGTGTTCACCGACTGGCCGCCCGGGCCGGACGAGCGGTACACGTCGATCCGCAGGTCGTTGGGGTCGACTGTCACCTCGACGTCCTCGGCCTCGGGGAAGACGAGCACCCCGGCGGCGGACGTGTGGATCCGGCCCTGCGACTCGGTCACCGGCACCCGCTGGACCCGGTGGACCCCGCCCTCGTACTTCAGCCGCGCCCAGATCCCCTCGCCGGGCTGGGCGGATCCGCGCGCCTTGACCGCCACCGATACGTCCTTGAACCCGCCGAGGTCGGACTCGGTGGAGCCCAGCATCTCGGTCTTCCAGCCCTGCCGCTCGGCGTAGCGCAGGTACATGCGCAGCAGGTCCCCGGCGAACAGCGCGGACTCCTCGCCGCCCTCGCCAGCCTTGATTTCGAGGATCACGTCCTTGCCGTCGTTCGGATCCCGGGGCAGCAGCAACTCGCGAAGCCGCTGCTCCAGCGCTGGAAGGCTCTCGGCGAGCTGCTCGGCCTCCTCGGCGAACGCCGGATCCTCCTCCGCGAGCTCACGCGCCGCCGCGAGGTCGCCCCGGACCGCCGTCAGCTCCCGGATCGTCGCGACGACCGGGCCCAGCTCGGCGTACCGGCGGCCCAGGTCCCGGGCCCGCCCCTGGTCGGTGTGGACCCCCGGATCCGCGAGCTGCCTTTCGAGGTCGGCGTACTCGGCGACGAGCGCGCCGACACGATTGGCGGCTCGGTCGGCTGTGTCGGTCATGCGAGTGGCCTCCGAGGGGGCTTTTGAGGCTGGCGGTACGGATCCGCCGGAAAGGGGCGGCTGTGGCGGGCCGAACCCGGACACACGAACGGCGCCCGAGCAGGCCAGGTGGCCTGCGCGGGCGCCGCGCGGAAGCTAGCTGTTCTCGGACTTGCCGGGACGCTTGCCGAACCGCTTCTCGAAGCGGGCGACACGGCCGCCGGTGTCGAGGATCTTCTGCTTGCCGGTGTAGAACGGGTGGCACTGCGAGCAGACGTCGGCGTGGATCGAGCCGCTCTTCGCGGTGCTGCGCGTCGTGAACGTGTTGCCGCAGGAACAGGTGACCTGCGTCTCGACGTACGCGGGGTGAATGTCGGGCTTCATGGATCCCTATCTCTCGTTCGTGGCCGCCGGGTCGCCTCGATCGTGCTGGCGTGAACCGGAACCGGGTTGAAGTGCCCTCAGTGTGACACCACAGGTGCCACGAGGTCGAAACGCGGTCCCGGGCCGGGGCATTCCCCGGCCCGTGACCTGTGGTTTTACTCGGGTCCGACGGTCGTCTTCTGGATCTGCATGAGGAACTCGATGTTCGTCTTCGTGTTCTTCAGCTTGTCCAGCAGGAGGTCGAGCGCCTGCTGCTGGTCGAGCGCGTGGAGCACCCGCCGCAGCTTGTGCACGACCGCCATCTCGTCGGGCGCCAGCAGGATCTCTTCCTTACGCGTGCCGGACGTGATGACGTCCACGGCCGGGAACACACGCCGATCGGCGATCTTGCGGTCGAGCTTGAGCTCGGCGTTGCCGGTGCCCTTGAACTCCTCGAAGATGACGGTGTCCATCGTGGACCCGGTCTCGACGAGCGCGGTGGCGAGGATCGTCAGCGATCCGCCGTTCTCGATGTTGCGGGCCGCACCGAGGAAGCGCTTCGGCGGGTACAGCGCGGTCGAGTCGACACCACCGGAGAGGATGCGCCCGCTGGCGGGAGCCGCCAGGTTGTAGGCGCGGCCCAGGCGGGTGATCGAGTCGAGCAGCACGACCACGTCGTGGCCCAGCTCGACCAGCCGCTTCGCCCGCTCGATCGACAGTTCGGCGACCGTGGTGTGGTCCGACGGCGGCCGGTCGAAGGTCGAGGCGATGACCTCGCCCTTCACCGAGCGGGTCATGTCGGTGACCTCTTCGGGCCGCTCGTCGACCAGGACCACCATGAGGTGGCACTCGGGGTTGTTGTGCGTGATCGCGTTGGCGATGGCCTGGAGCACCATCGTCTTACCGGCCTTCGGCGGGCTGACGATGAGCGCGCGCTGGCCCTTGCCGAGCGGCATGACCAGGTCGATCACGCGCGTGGTGAGGATGTGCGGCTCGGTCTCCAGCCGCAGCCGCGACTGCGGGTAGAGCGGCGTGAGCTTGTGGAACTCGGGCCGGTTGCGCGACTGCTCAGGCTCCATGCCGTTGACCGTGTCGAGGCGGACCAGCGCGTTGTACTTGTCGCGCCGCTCGCCGTCCCGCGGCTGCCGGACCGCACCGGTGACCGCGTCGCCCCGGCGCAGCCCGTTCTTGCGGACCTGCGAGAGCGAGACGTACACGTCGTTCGGGCCGGTCAGGTACCCGGACGTCCGGATGAACGCGTAGTTGTCGAGGATGTCGACGATGCCCGCGACGGGGATCAGCACGTCGTCGTCGGCCACCTGCGGCTCGGACTCGTTGGTGAAGCGCTCGCGCGGGCCGGGGCTGCCGGTCTCGCGGCCACCACGCCGGTTCCGCTCCCGGAACCGGCCACGGCGACGGCGGCTGCCGCCCTCGCCGTCGTCATCCTGATCGTTGGGGTGCCCCTGGCCGGCGCCCTGGTTCTGGCCCGAGTTCGGGCCGCCCTGGTTCTGGTTGCTGTTGCGGTTGCCACGGTCGTTCTGGGTGCGGTCGTTCTGGCTGCGGTCATTCTGGGTGCGGTCGCCCTGGCCGCGCTCACCCTGGCTACGGTCGTTCTGGCCGCCCCGCTCGCCGCGGTCGTTCTGGCCGCGGTCGTTGCGCTCGCCGCCGTCACGGTTCTCGTTGCGGTCGGCCGAGTTGCGGTCGCCCGCGCCGCGGTCGGCCGGGTTGCGGTCACCGGAGTTGCGGTTCTCGCCACGGTTGTCGCGGTCGCCTGCGTTGCGGTCGCGGTCGCCTGCGTTGCGGTCGCGGTCGCCCGTGTTGCGGTCGCGGTTGTCGTTGCGGCTCCGATTGCGCTGGCGGTCGGGGCGCTCACCGCGCTGGTCCTGCTGCTGGCCGGTGTCTGCGGATGCGCCGCCACCGTCCTGCTGCTCACCAGCGCTGGGAGCGGCCGGCGGCTGGGCCGCGGGCGCCTCGGCCGGCT
>JAOPVE010000010.1 GCA_025963185.1 Actinomycetes bacterium | reverse complement strand
AGGTGGCGGATCCGGCGGCGATGCCCAGCACCCCGCGGGTGTACTTGTCGTCGGACGCCCGCGGGCGGGGCCAGTGCTCCGCGGCGGCCGCGAGGGTGACGAGCCGGACCAGCGGCGGATCGGCGAGGTACGGCCCGAGCCCGATGTCGACCAGCTCGACGAGCCCCGCGTGCTGGGCTCCAGCCCCCACGAGCAACCCAGGCTTGAGGCACCCGAACGTGACCGTGACGTCGGCGGCGACGGCCGGGCCGGGCACCTCGCCGGTGTCGGAGTCGACGCCGCTCGGCACGTCCACGGCCACGACGACGGCCCCGCTGGCCCGCGCCCGGGCGGCTGCCTCGGCGAGCGCGGCGGCCTCGGGGCGCAACTCGCCCTTGCCCCCGATCCCGACCAGCCCGTCGAGCACGAGGTCGGCCGTGGTGATGCGGCCGTAGTCTTCGCCGTAGCCGCTGGCGTGGACCCGGCCACCGGCCTCCCGCAGCTCGGCGAGGCCGCCCACATGCCCACCACGGACCGTCAGCGCCTCCACGAACGCGCCGCGGCGCGCCAGGATGCCCCCGGCGATCAGCGCGTCGCCGCCGTTGTTCCCGGCACCTGCCAGCACCACGACGTGGGCGCCGTAGACCCCGCCCCGACCGTCCTTGAGCAGCTCCGCGCAGCGGCGCGCGAGCCCGGCGGCCGCCCGCCGCATCAGCGCGCCCTCGGGCAGCTCAGCCAGCAGGACGGCCTCGGCCGCGCGCACCGCGTCGACGGGCCACGCAGCCGCTCCGGCACCGGTGCCGCTCATGCCACGGCCCTCGCTTCGCTCGAGCCGGCCACTCCCCTGGGACGCGCTGTACTGAAGATTCGCTCGCTCATGACTCGGCCACCACCATGGCCGAGGCGATGCCGCCGTCGTGCGAGAGGGACAGGTGCCACCGGGTGATGCCCAGCGCGGTGGCCGCCTGGGCGACCGTGCCCGAGACCGTGAGCCACGGGCGCCCGTCACCGTCGGAGACAACCTCGCAGTCGTGCCAGTTCAGGCCGGACGGCGCGCCGAGGGCCTTGGCCACCGCCTCCTTGGCCGCGAACCGGGCCGCGAGCGACTCGGGCGACCGTGGATTGCCCGAGGCCGTCGTGCGCTCGGACTCGGTGAACAACCGGTCGGACAGCAACGGTGTGCGCTGGACCGCGAGCTCGAACCGTTCCACCAGGACCACGTCCATCCCCACGCTGACGATCACGCCGACCAGCTTGGCATAGCCCGGGCCGCGCGCGGCATACCGCCGTGATCGACCTGTGGATAACCCCCGATGGCGCCCCGTAACTACACGGTTACGACGCGTTTCAGGCAACCGTCCGGCAACTAATCGGCATCGGATCGCGCACCTCTGGTTCCCCAGGATGGCTGAAGACCACACAGCCGGGTGGCCGAAGACCCCCCTCAGCCGATCGGCTGAACAGCAACTCAGGGAGCACCGACGTGACGAAGCCGAGCCGCACCGTAGCTACCGCCGCCGTGGCCATTGCCGCCGCGTTCGTGGGTGCCGGAGCACTCGGAGCCGGGACCGCGAGCGCCGCCACCGGCCGGGCCGAGCCCACCGGGACCGTCCGCGCCGCCGCCACCGGGACCGCGATCGCCGGAAGCTACCTCGTCACCTTCAAGGACTCCACCCAGGGATCGACGGCCACGGCCGCGAAGGCCACCACCCTCGCGGGCCAGCACCGGGCAAAGCTCCAGCACACCTACACCTCGATCCTCAAGGGCTTCGCCGCGACGATGAGCGAGACGGACGCTCGCGCGCTCGCCGCCGATCCGTCGGTCGCCTACGTCGAGCAGGACGCCAAGGTCACCGCCGATGCCACCCAGTCCGGCGCGACCTGGGGCCTGGACCGGCTCGACCAGCGCGCCCTGCCGCTGAACGGCACCTATACCTACGCGACGACCGCGTCCAACGTCACCGCGTACGTCATCGACACCGGGATCCGCCTCACGCACTCGGAGTTCGGCGGCCGGGCCCGGTCCGGCTGGGACTTCGTCAGCAACGACGCCGACGCCAGCGACTGCAACGGGCACGGCACCCACGTGGCCGGGACCATCGGCGGCGCCAAGTACGGCGTGGCCAAGGGCGTGAAGCTGGTCGCCGTGCGGGTCCTCGACTGCGCCGGCAGCGGATCCACCTCGGGCGTTGTCGCCGGCATCGACTGGGTCGCCAAGAACGCCGTCAAGCCGGCCGTGGCGAACATGAGCCTCGGCGGCGGCGCGAGCCAGGCGATGGACGACGCGGTCCGCCGCGCGATCGCCGCGGGCGTGACCTTCGCGGTCGCCGCCGGCAACGAGAACGCCGACGCCTGCAAGACCTCCCCGGCCCGGACTGCCGAGGCGATCACCGTCGGCGCCTCCACCAGCGCGGACGCCAAGGCCTCGTTCTCCAACTGGGGGACCTGCGTCGACCTGTTCGCCCCCGGCAACGCGATCACCTCGTCGTACTACACCAGCGACACCGCCACCGCGTCGATGAGCGGCACCTCGATGGCCAGCCCGCACGTCGCCGGCGCGGCCGCCCTCTACCTCGCCGCCCACTCCACGGCGACTCCGGCTCAGGTGCGGGACGCCCTGGTCACCGGCGCCACCCCGGCGATCGTCAGCGGCGCCGGCCCCGGATCCCCCACCCGCCTGCTCAGCACCGGCACCACCACGAGCCTGCTCGGCGGGCTCATCCGGACCATCCAGTCGACCCTCGCCGTGGCGATCCCCGACACCGGCGCATACGTCAGCAGCCCGCTCACCATCTCGTCGGTGACCGGCAAGGCGCCCGCCAGCCTGGCCGTCAACGTCGACATCACCCACAGCTTCCGCGGCGACCTGGTGATCGACCTCATCGCCCCGGACGGATCCGTCTACCCGCTCAAGAACTACGACCCGGCCGACGGGTACGCCTACGCGCCGACCACCTACACGGTGAACGCGTCCAGCGAGAACGCCTCGGGCACCTGGAACCTGCGGGTCCGGGACGTCTACGCGAACAACGCCGGGCGGATCAACCGGTGGTCCCTCACCTTCTGAGCCGGACTGCCGATAGGCAACGACAGACGGCACTGCCCGCCATGCGCTGCGAAGCGTGGCGGGCAGTGCCGTCGTCGTACGTGCCGCGCGCTCAGGCGTCTCCGACGACCTTGGCGATGCGGTGGGCTATCTCGTCGGCCTGGCTCTGCGTGCCCGCCTCGACCATCACCCGGACCAGCTGCTCGGTGCCCGACGGCCGCAGCAGCACGCGCCCGGACTCGCCGAGCTCGGCCTCCCCGGCAGCGACGGCGGCGGCGACCTCGGGGGACGCCGCGACCGTGGCCTTGTCGCCCACCTTGACGTTCACGAGCACCTGCGGCAGCCGCGTGACCACCGAGCCCAGCTCGCCGAGGGACCGGCCCGTGGCCGCCACCCTGGCCATCAGGTGCAGCGCGGTCAGCAGGCCGTCGCCGGTGGTGGCGTGCGACGGCATCACCACGTGCCCGGACTGCTCGCCGCCGAGCGCCAGCTTCTTCTCCCGCAGCGCTTCGAGCACGTACCGGTCGCCCACGCCCGTCGTGAGCAGTTCGATGTCGTTCTCGCGCATGGCGATCCGCAGGCCGAGGTTGCTCATCACGGTCGCGACCAGCGTGTTCCCGGTCAGCGTGCCCGCGTCGCGCATGGCCAGCGCGAGGATCGCCATGATCTGGTCGCCGTCGACATCGGATCCATCACCCGCGACCGCGAGGCACCGGTCGGCGTCGCCGTCGAGGGCTACGCCGAAGTCCGCCCCGTGCTCGCGGACCGCGGACCGGAGGGGTCCCAGGTGGGTGGATCCGACGCCGTCGTTGATGTTGAGGCCGTCCGGATCCGCGCCGATCGCGATCACGGTCGCGCCGGCCCGCCGGTACAGCTCCGGGGCGACCGAGGAGGCCGCGCCGTGCGCGCAGTCGACCACGACGGTCAGTCCGTCGAGGCGGTTGGGCAGGCTGTCCAGCAGGTGGGCGAGGTACTGCTCGGCGCCGTCCGCCAGGTCGCGGATGCGCCCGACCCCCGCGCCGACGGGCCGGGTCCACTCGCGGGCCGCGTTGTGCTCGATCGCTTGCTCGATCGCGTCCTCGACCTCGTCGGGGAGCTTGTGCCCGCCCTTGGCGAAGATCTTGATGCCGTTGTCGGGCATCGGGTTGTGGCTGGCCGACAGCATCACGCCGAGGTCGGCTCCGGCCGTACCGACCAGGTAGGCCACGGCGGGAGTGGGCAGGACGCCGACGCGCAGCACGTCCGCACCAGCGCTCACCAGCCCGGCGCAGACCGCGGCCTCCAGCATCTCGCCGCTGGCCCGCGGATCGCGGCCCACGACCGCCAGCGGACGGTGCCCCTCGATGCCCGCGAGCACATGCGCGGCGGCCACGGCGACCGCCATCGCGAGCTCGGGAGTCAGGTTGCCGTTCGCCAGCCCACGGACCCCGTCAGTGCCGAACAGGCGGCCCATCAGGACCGCCTGTCCGGTTGTGCCAACGGGTAAGCAGCCAGCATCAACGCTTGCTGTACTGGGGTGCCTTACGGGCCTTCTTGAGACCGTACTTCTTCCGCTCCTTGACCCGGGGGTCACGGGTGAGGAAGCCGGCCTTCTTCAGCGGCGGACGGTCGTCGGGCTCGATCACGATCAGCGCGCGGGCGATACCGAGGCGCAGCGCACCGGCCTGGCCGGTGATGCCGCCGCCGCGCAGGCTGGCGAGCACGTCGTACTGGTCGGCCTTCTCCAGCGTGACGAACGGCTCCTTGATGAGCTGCTGGTGCACCTTGTTCGGGAAGTACTCCTCGAGGGTGCGGCCGTTGAGCTTGAACTGGCCGGTGCCCGGCACGAGCCGGACACGGACGATGGCCTCCTTGCGGCGGCCAACAGTCTGGATGGGCTTCTCTGTCGTGGTCACGCTTTCGCTCTCCTAGAGCCTGGCTAGATAAATACCCCGGCCGCTATGACCGCTGGTCTCCGCTTCGCCAGCCCAGCTGACGGCCCGACACGCGACTACTGCGCGACCTGGGTGATTTCAAAGGGGACGGGCTGCTGAGCGGCGTGCGGGTGCTCGGGACCCGCGTACACCTTGAGCTTGCTGAGCATCTGACGGCCGAGGGTGTTCTTCGGCAGCATGCCCTTGACCGCGAGCTCGATGGCGCGCTCAGGCCTGGTGGCCAGCAGCTCGTCGTACCGGACCCGCTTGAGGCCGCCCGGGTAACCCGAGTGGCGGTACGCGATCTTCTGGGTGAGCTTGTTGCCGGTCAGCGCGACCTTGCCGGCGTTGACGATGACGACGAAGTCACCCGTGTCGACGTGTGGCGCGAAGATGGGCTTGTGCTTGCCACGCAGGAGCGTGGCGGTGTGGGTCGCGAGACGACCGAGCACAACGTCGGCGGCGTCGATGACGTGCCACTGACGCTGGACGTCTCCCTGCTTCGGGCTAAACGTACGCACAGGTCTACCTTGTCTCGTCTCAATCAGCGGAACCGCTGGGCTGGAGCCGGCGGTGGGGCACGTCTACAGGACGCACCACGCAACAGCGGTCCACGATACCTTCCCAGTTCCGCGAGGGTCAAAGCGGCCGGTAGTTTGATCGGTCGCGCGTGGCGCCCCGGACGGCGTTCACCGACATGAGCCCTGCTCAGAGCCGGGGGAAACCGGACAGATCGGCGCCCTGTATGGGGCATAGTGACCGATTTGCGGGTAACCGTGTCGCCCGTTCACGTCGATACCCTCCTCGGCATGACGAACGATCCACGCCGGGAGGGCAGCAGGGACCGGCAGGCCAGCGAGCAGTGGTCCGCACCCGGCCCCGATCCGTCCGGACGCGCTGCCGCCGCGCCACCCGCACTCGCCGCGTCCGGCCACGGATACCCGCACGAGCAGTGGCCCGGATCTCCCGATCTCGCCTCCACCCACGACTACAGCACCGGCCACACCGGCCCGGCCCGCCGGGAGCGGGGGCGCACGGGGCTGCGGCACGGCGATCCGCCCGACGGGTACCGCAGCGAGCCCTCGGGGTTCAGCCCGGCCGAGTTCGCCGAACGCGGTCCCGAACTGGCTCCGGCCGATTTCGCACCGAGACCGGGATACGACCAGCCCAGCGGATCGGCGAACTGGCCCGGCGATCCCGTCGAGACCGCGTACGGGAAGCCGTACTCGGGGCAGCCCTACGCGCCGCCGACGGATCCCACCGGCACGTACCCGCGTCCCCCGCAGTTCGACGCGACCGGACCGCACCCCGCCGTCGAGCTGAACCGGACCGGCACGCTCCGAGCCCCGGCAGCGGATCGCACCGGAGCCCACGCCGCCCCCGCGGTACCCACCCACAACGCCGGACTGGTGGCCTACGAGCCACCCGCCCGGTCGGCACCCGGTACCGATCGCTCGCGTTCCGAGCCCGGGTACGCCCCCACCGGCTACGCCGAGAAGGGCTACGCCGAGAAGGGCTACGCCGAGAAGGGCTATGCCGAGACCCAGTACTCGGGCGCGCCGCACTCGGATCAGCCCAGCCCCCCGCAGCCCTACGCCGAGCAGCCGTACGCCGAGCCGCTCTATGCAGCGGATCCGCATGGCGAGCGGGTCCATACGGCGCCGGGCTACGAGCCGCCCGCCGCCCAGCGGACCGGATACCCCCCAGCCCCCTACGGATCCCCGGCCCTGCCCGCGGCACCCGCCCCGGCCGGCCAGCCATCGGCCGAGCCGGCGTACCAGCCCGAGCCGGCGTACCAGCCCGAGCCGATGTACCCGGCGGAGCCGAGCTACGAGGTGGAGCCGCGGTTCGAGCCGGACCCCCGGTACCGGTCCGAGCAGCCCTATCGGCCCGAGGGCCAGTACCAGGCCGACGGGCCGTTCGGGGTCTCCAGCGGCGATCCGTATCTGGCGGAGCCGCAGTACCGCGAAGCGCCCCGCCAGCCCGCCGGCAGCCCGCCGCCCCAGCACACGGGCGCCTACCCGGCCGCCCCGCACACCGGTGCCCACCCGGCCGCCTGGGAGTCCCCCGAGCAGCCCGCACAGTGGCCCGAGCACGCCCAGGACCCCGCCGAGGGGTACCAGCCACGGCCGGCGGCCAACCCGTACGCGGAGCACACGGGGGCGCACCTGGCCCGTCCGCTGACCGCGTTCAAGGGCGGACCCGCCCCGGTGACCGGCGAGGACGAGGGCCTGACCAACGACGGCCCTGGCACCGCGTTCGGATCGGACCCCGGCGCGACCACGTTCATCCCGCCCATCACCTCTCGCTCGCGGGACGGCGAGGAGACCGGGATGTACGCCACGATCACCAGCGGCGCGGCCGCGGGTGCCACGGGCGAGCCCACCGAGGCCGGTCCGGGTCCAGACCGGGCGCAGGCGGATCCGGAGAAGCCGATCCTCGTCCGGCGGCCGCGGCGGCGGATCACCGCGCGCAAGCTCGCCAGCGCGGCGGTCGTCCTGCTCGTGGCCGCGACGGCCGGGTTGGGCGCCGCGTACTACTTCACCCTGCCGAAGCTGCAGGTCCAGGCCCCCGCGGCCGGTGGCCAGGAGGTCACCGGAGTCGAGGGCAAGGGCCCACGGCTGAGCGGCGTGCTCGCGACCCCGGTGCCGGCGAACAGCCGGCTCGCCGCGCGCGCGACGGACCCGGCGCCCTTGAAGCTCACCGAACTCAGCGCCCCGAGCTACACCGCGCTGGCCGGCGAGTACACCCGCACGGGCACCGACGTGTCGGTGAACTGCGCCACCGCGGCGGATCCGTCGGTGGCCGCCACCCTCAAGCCGCTCGGCTGCACCCAGGTCGTGAGCGTGACGGCGGTCAACACCGAGAAGGGCTGCGTGACGACGTTCGGAGCGCTGAACCTGCCGGACCAGGCGTCCGCGGGCAAGCTCGTCGAGGCCATGCGGGACGGCAAGATAGGCAGCTTCGTCCCGCGCACCCACGGCAAGCCCGCCGAGGGCAAGGCCGGTGGCGCCGATAGCACGTGGTGGTTCCTGATGGCCCCGCGCGGGCACTGGGTGGCGTTCGCGACCAGCGCGTATGCCTCGGGGACGAAGATCACCGGGCGGGACGCCGCGCTGGTGGACTGCGACACCGACCTGCTCCGGATCGTCCAGCAGCGCCTCGACACCCGGAAGTGAGCCTGAGACGCCCCGCGGGCAGTGACCGCGGGGCGTCTCAGCGCTGCCGGGCTACGCGGGCCGCGTCCCAGACCGGCTCGGGCGTCTCGCGGACCGTCCCGTCCTCGGCGAACAGCAGGAACCGGTCGAAGCCGCGGGCGAACCAGCGGTCGTGGGTGACGGCGACGACGGTGCCGTCGAAGCCCTCCAGCCCCTCCTCCAGCGCCTCGGCCGAGTGCAGGTCGAGGTTGTCGGTGGGCTCGTCCAGCAGCAGCAGCGTGCAGCCGTCGAGTTCGAGCAGCAGAATCTGGAACCGCGCCTGCTGACCGCCGGACAGCGTGCCGAACGGCTGGTCGGCCTGGCCGTGCAGCTCGTAGCGGCGCAGCGCACCCATCGCCCGGCCACGGTCCAGGCCGGACCGGTTGCCCTCGCCCCGCCACAGGACCTCGACCAGGGTCTTCCCGTCCAGCTCGGGGTGCTCGTGGGTCTGCGCGAACAGGCCTGGGACCACCCTGGCGCCGAGCCGGCACTCGCCGGTGTGCGGCACCTCGCCGTGGCCGAGCAGCCGCAGGAAGTGGCTCTTGCCGGATCCGTTGGACCCCAGCACCGCGATCCGCTCGCCGTAGAAGACCTCCAGGTCGAACGGCTTCATCAGGCCGGTCAGTTCGAGCTGCTCGCAGGTCACCGCGCGGACCCCGGTCCGCCCGCCGCGCAGCCGCATCGTCACGTTCTGGTCGATGGGGCGCTCGGGCGGCGGGCCCTCCTCCTCGAACTTGCGCAGGCGGGTCTGCATCGCGCGGTACCGGGAGGCCATGTCCGGCGAGATCGCGGCCTGCTGCTGGAGGGTCCGGACCAGGTCCTTGAGCCGCTGGTGCTCCTCGGCCCAGCGCCGGTGCAGCTCGTCGAGGCGGTCCAGCCGGTGCTTGCGGGCCTCGTGGTAGTTCGCGAACCCGCCGCCGTGCACCCAGGCCGACCGCGCCTCGATGGTCACCACGTGGGTCGCGGTCCGGGCGAGCAGCTCACGGTCGTGGCTCACGAACAGGACCGTCTTGGCCGACTCCTTCAGCCGCTCCTCCAGCCACCGCTTGCCCGGCACGTCGAGGTAGTTGTCGGGCTCGTCCAGCAGCAGGACCTCGTCCGTGCCCCGCAGCAGCGTCTCCAGCGCGAGCCGCTTCTGCTCGCCGCCCGACAGGGTCCGGACCATCCGGTGCTGCGCCTTGTCGAAGTCCACGCCCATCGCGGCCACCGTGACCGTGTCCCACAGCACCTCGGCGTCGTATCCGCCCGCGTCCCCCCAGGCCGCGAGCGCGTTCGCGTACTTCATCTGGGTGCGCTCGTCGTCGTTCTCCATCATCGCCAGCTCGGCGGCCTCCAGTGCCTCCCCCGCGGCTCGGAGTCCGGCTGGTGCCAGACCGACCAGGAACTCGCGGATCGTCGTGTCGTCGCGCACCGATCCGATGAACTGGCGCATGACCCCGAGGCCACCGACGCGCGCGACCGATCCGGCCATGGGGGCGAGGTCTCCGGCGACGGTCCGCAGCAGCGTGGTCTTGCCGGTGCCGTTCGCGCCGACGAGCGCGACCTTGGCGCCGTCACCAACGCGGAACGAGACCTCCCGGAACAGCTCCCGGCCGTCCGGCAGCGTGTATCCGACCGCATTCACATCGACGTAGCCCACAACCGGCAGAGTCTGCCCCCTCCCACCCCCAAACACCCAACCCATTCCCCGGATCCCCGACCCGCGCCCCCACCCCTTCACCCCTCACCCCGAAGTGCGGTAACTCCCGCCGCCTATAACCGGCCGGAGTTACCGCACTTC
>JAOPVE010000012.1 GCA_025963185.1 Actinomycetes bacterium | reverse complement strand
CGACGCGCTCACCGCCGCCCAGCACCGGATCGCGCTGTGGCGGTCGGCTGTGGACGGTGCCACCGGGCCGGACGCCGAGCCCGTGCTCGCCAGGGTCCGCGAGCGGCTCTCGGACGACCTGGACTCCCCGGCGGCGATCGCCGCGATCGACCGCTGGGCCCGCGAGGCGGCCTCGGGCCAGGGCGAGGACAAGGAAGCACCCCAGCTCGTCCGGACCCTCGCCGACGCCCTCCTCGGCGTCAAGCTGTAACCACCGCCGAGGCCTGGCCGAAGTGCGGTAACCGGCGCCGGTCCTGACCGGCCGGAGTTACCGCAGTTCGGCGCTAGGCGGGACCCTGGGTGCCCGAACCGCCCCGGCGGCGGAGGAACTTCTCGAACTCACGCGCCAGGTCCTCGCCGCTGGCCTGCTTGAGCTGCGGCTCGCCGTCGCGCTGTTCGAGCTGGCGGACGTACTCGGCCATCTCGGCGTCCTGCGAGGCCAGCTCGTCGACCGTGGACTCCCACGCGGCGGCCTGCTCGGCCAGCTCACCCATCGGAACCCGCAGGTCGAGCGCGTCTTCGAGGCGGTGCAGCAGGGCCAGGGTCGCCTTCGGGCACGGCGGCTGGCTCACGTAGTGCGGTACCTGCGCCCAGAACGACACGGCCGGGATCTCGGCGCGGACGCACGCGTCGTGCAGCACCCCGACGATTCCCGTCGGCCCCTCGTACTTGGACTGGGTCAGGTCGTACTGCTCGACCAGGGCCGGGTCGGACGCCGATCCGGTGACCGGGAACGGGCGGGTGTGCGGGGTGTCGGCGAGCAGCGCGCCGATCAGCACGACGAGCTCGACTTCGAGAGCGTGGAACAGGTCGAGCAGCTCGTCGCAGAAGCCCCGCCAGCGCATGTTGGGCTCCAGGCCCCGCACCAGGACGACGTCACGCTCGGCGTTGGGCGGCGAGCACACCGACAGGCGGGTGGTGGGCCAGTCGATCCGCCGGGTGATGCCGTCGGAGAGGCTGACCGTGGGCCGGTTGACCTGGAAGTCGTAGTAGTCGTCGGGATCGAGCATCGCCATCGGCTCGGCCGACCACTCCAGCTCCAGGTGCTCGACCGTCGCCGTGGCCGCGTCGCCCGCGTCGTTCCAGCCCTCGAACGCGGCGACCACCACGGGATTGCGCAGGCTCGGCAGGCCGTCGAACTCGCTCACCGGGCCGCCTCGCCACACCGGGCGGGCGGCTGCGGGCGCTCGTTTGGCTCAGTCACCCCGACAGCCTACGTCGGACGTGCCCCAGCTCACCGTCCGCGGGGCGGGACAGCGAGTCGCGGGAGCGGTCCGGATCGGTAGCCTGGGAGCGTGCCTGACTACAGCTGGTCGCCCCTGCTCACCGCGCTGACCGAGCGCGTCCTCGTCGCCGACGGCGCCATGGGCACGATGTTGCAGGCCGCCGACCTGCCGCTGGAGGACTTCCAGGGCCACGAGGGCTGCAACGAGATCCTCAACGTGACCCGGCCGGACGTGATCCGGGGCATCCACGACGCCTACTTCGCCGCGGGCGCCGACCTGGTCGAGACGAACACGTTCGGGGCGAACTACGCCAACCTCGGCGAGTACGGCATCACCGATCGCATCTACGAGCTCAGCGAGGCGGGGGCGCGCCTGGCGCGGGAGTCCGCGGACGCCGCCGCCACCCCGGACCGGCCCCGGTGGGTGCTCGGGTCGGTCGGCCCCGGCACCAAGCTGCCGACGCTGGGGCACACGCCGTACGCGGTCCTGCGCGATGCCTACCAGCAGCAGGTCGCGGGCATGCTCGCCGGCGGCGCCGACGCGGTGATCGTCGAGACCTGCCAGGACCTGCTGCAGTGCAAGTCCGCCCTGGTCGGGGCCCGGCGGGCGATGGCGGCGGCGGGGCTGCGGGTCCCGCTGATCTGCCACGTGACCGTCGAGACCACGGGCACGATGCTGCTGGGATCCGAGATCGGCGCGGCCCTGACCGCCCTGGAACCCCTCGGTGTCGACCTGATCGGCCTGAACTGCGCCACCGGTCCGGCCGAGATGAGCGAGCACCTGCGCTACCTGTCCCAGCACGCCCGGGTGGGCCTGTCGGTGATGCCGAACGCGGGGCTGCCCGAACTGGGGCCCGACGGCGCGGTCTTCCCGCTGACCCCGCCCGAGCTGGCCGAGGCGCTGCACCGGTTCGTCACCGAGTACGGCGTGAGCCTGGTGGGCGGCTGCTGCGGCACGACACCCGAGCACATCCGGCAGGTCTGCGAGGCAGTCCGCGGGCTGGTCCCGGGGCGGCGCGAGGTCGAGCCCGAGAACGCCGCGGCCTCCCTGTACCAGTCGGTGCCGATCCGGCAGGACTCCAGCGTCCTGATGATCGGCGAGCGCACCAACGCCAACGGATCCAAGGCCTTCCGCGAGGCCATGGTCGGCGGCCGGTGGGACGACGTGGTCGAGATCGCCCGCGACCAGACCCGCGACGGCTCCCACATGCTCGACCTGTGCGTGGACTACGTGGGCCGCGACGGCGCCGCCGACATGCGCGAGGCGGCGGGCCGGTTCGCCACGGCGTCCACCCTGCCGATCGTGCTGGACTCCACAGAGCCCGCGGTGATCGAGGCCGGGCTGGAAATGCTCGGCGGCCGCAGCGTGATCAACTCGGTCAACTTCGAGGACGGCGACGGGCCCGGCTCCCGGTACCAGCGGGTCATGCCGATCGTCCGCGAGCACGGCGCGGCGGTCATCGCCCTGACGATCGACGAGCAGGGGCAGGCCCGCACGGCCACCGACAAGGTCCGCATCGCGAGCCGCCTGATCGAGGACCTGACCGGCACCTGGGGCATGGACGTCGGCGACATCGTCGTGGACACCCTCACCTTCACGATCGCGACCGGGCTGGAGGAGAGCCGGCGCGACGCCTTGGAGACGATCGAGGCGATCCGCCAGCTCAAGGCCGCCTACCCCCGGGTGCAGACCACGCTCGGGCTGTCCAACGTGTCGTTCGGCCTGAACCCGGCGGCCCGCCAGGTGCTCAACTCGGTGTTCCTCAACGAGTGCGCCGAGGCCGGGCTCGACTCGGCGATCGTGCACGCCAGCAAGATCCTGCCGATGTCGCGGATCGATCCCGAGCAGCGCAGGACCGCGCTCGATCTGGTCTACGACCGCCGTGGCGAGGGGTATGACCCGCTCCAGCGGTTCCTGGAGCTGTTCGAGGGCGTCGACGCGCAGTCCTCCAAGCAGTCCCGGGCGGACGAACTGGCGGCGCTTCCCCTGGAGCAGCGACTCCAGCGGCGGATCGTCGACGGCGAGCGCAACGGCCTGGAAGCCGACCTCGACGAGGCGATGACGACCCGCTCGCCGCTCGCGATCATCAACGAGACCCTGCTCTCGGGCATGAAGACCGTCGGCGAGCTGTTCCGCACCGGCGAGATGCAGTTGCCGTTCGTGCTGCAGTCCGCCGAGGTGATGAAGCGGGCCGTCGCGCACCTCGAACCACACATGGAGAAGTCCGACTCGGACGGCAAGGGCACGATCGTGCTCGCCACGGTCCGGGGCGACGTCCACGACATCGGCAAGAACCTGGTCGACATCATCCTGTCCAACAACGGCTACACGGTGGTCAACCTCGGTATCAAGCAGCCGATCACGACGATCCTGGAGGCCGCGGAGGAGCACGACGCCGACGCGATCGGCATGTCCGGGCTGCTCGTGAAGTCGACCGTGATCATGAAGGACAACCTCGCGGAGATGAACGGGCGCGGGGTGTCGGCGCGCTGGCCCGTCCTGCTCGGCGGGGCCGCTCTGACCAGGGCGTACGTCGAGAACGACCTGGCCGAGCTGTACGCCGGGGAGGTCCGCTACGCCCGGGACGCGTTCGAGGGCCTGCGGCTCATGGACGCGCTCATGCTCGCCAAGCGCGGCGGCGCGCCCACCGAGGTGAGCGAGGACGAGGCCCGCAAGGCCGAGGAGCGCCGGGCCCGGCACGAGCGGTCCGCCCGGATCGCCGCCGCCCGCAAGGCCGCCGCCGAAACCGACGAGGTGCCCGAGGACGACACCACCCGCTCGGACGTGTCGGTCACCGTGCCCGTCCCGGTGCCGCCGTTCTGGGGCGACCGGGTGGTCAAGGGCATCCCGCTGGCCGAGTACGCGGGCCTGCTGGACGAGCGCGCCACGTTCATGGGCCAGTGGGGGCTGCGCGGCGCTCGGGCGGGCAAGGGACCGTCCTACGACGAACTGGCCGAGACCGAGGGCCGGCCCCGGCTGCGGTACTGGCTCGACCGGCTCACCGCCGACAAGGCACTCGAAGCCGCGGTGGTCTACGGCTACTTCCCCTGCGTGTCCGAGGGGAACGACCTGGTGATCCTCACCGCCGACGGCGGCGAGCGGTGCCGGTTCACGTTCCCGCGCCAGCGCCGCGACCGCCGGCTGTGCCTGTCCGACTTCTACCGGCCGCGGTCCTCGGGCGAGATCGACGTCGTCGCGTTCACGGTCGTGACGATGGGCCAGCGGGTCAGCGAGTACGCCAACGAGCTGTTCGCCGCGAACTCCTACCGCGACTACCTCGAGGTCCACGGGCTGTCCGTGCAGCTCACGGAGGCGCTCGCCGAGTACTGGCACGGGCGGGTCCGCTCGGAGCTGGCGTTCCCGTCCGGCGGATCGGCGGCCGACGAGGACTCGGCCGATCTGGACGAGATCTTCCGGCAGGGCTACCGAGGGTCCCGCTACTCGTTCGGCTACCCGGCCTGCCCCGACCTGGAGGAGCAGACCAAGATCATGGACCTGCTCGCCCCCGACCGGATCGGCGTCAAGCTCTCCGAGGAGTTCCAGTTGCACCCCGAGCAGTCCACGTCGGCCGTCATCGCGCACCATCCCGAGGCGAAGTACTTCGCGGCCCGATGAGCGCACGCCCGAGCTGGCCCGAGGCCGTCCTGTTCGACATGGACGGCACCCTGGTCGACAGCGAGAAGCTGTGGGACATCGCGCTGCAGGACCTGGCCACGCACTACGGCGGCACACTGTCGCCGGGTGCGCGGGCGGCGATGGTCGGCACGAACATGGGCGTGTCGATGAAGATCTTCCTCGACGACCTGGGCCTGGAAACCGGGCAGGCGCAGCTCGCCGAGAGCCAGCGCCTGGTCGAGGAGCGCACCAAGGAGCTGTTCCTGCAGGGCCTGCCGTGGCGGCGTGGCGCGCAGGAACTGCTGCACGAGGTCCACGCCGCGGGCCTGCCGACGGCGCTCGTCACCTCGACGCACCGGCACCTGGTCGACGTGGCGCTGACCACGCTCGGCCCCGAGTACTTCGACGTGGTGGTCACGGGCGACGAGGTCGACCAGGCCAAGCCGCATCCGCGCCCGTACCTGCAGGCCGCGGCGCTGCTCGGAGTCGATCCGGGGCGGTGCGTGGCCATCGAGGACTCGCCGGTCGGGGTGGCCTCGGCGGTCGCGGCCGGGTGCGCGGTGCTCGTGGTCCCGAGCGAGGTCGAGGTGCCAGAGGGGAACGGCCGCACGATCCGCCCGTCCCTCGCCGGGGTCAACCTCGCGTTCCTCCAGGGCCTGGCCCGCGACGGCACCGCCGCTACCTCCGAAGTGCGGTAACCGCGGCCGGTGGGGACCGGCCGGGATTACCGCGCTTCGCAAAGGGCGGACGCAGCAGGGGCGCCCCCGAGACCGGGGACGCCCCTTTCGCCGTGCGGGTGGTGCTACTCGTACGAGATCGCGCCGAGCACGTTCAGCCTCGCGGCCCGGATCGCCGGCAGGATCGCCGCGAGTACGCCGACGATCGCCGATCCGACCAGGTACACGGCCATCAGGCCCCAGGGCAGCGCGAACTCGGTGAGGTTCTGCTCCTTGAGTGCCTGCATCACGGCGGCTCCGAGCCCGATGCCGACCACGATCCCGAGCACGGCGCCGAACACCGAGATCACGACCGACTCCACAGTGATCATCCGCATCATCTGGGCCCGCCGCAGGCCGATCGCCCGCAGTAGTCCCAGTTCGCGGGTGCGCTCGATCACGGACAGCGCGAGGGTGTTGATGATGCCGAGGATCGCGATCAGCAACGCCAGCCCCAGCAGCACCTGTACGGCCGCCTTGATGAAGTCGAACGGGGCGGTGGCCGCCTTCACGTAGGCCGATCCGTCCTGGACGGTGACCTCGGGATTGTCCGCGAGCAGGGTCTTGATGCGGTCCTGCACGTCCCCGACGTTCGTGCCGGGCGAGAGGTGGACGAGCCCGAGCGACGGTGTCTGGGTCTTGAAGAGCGACGTGACCCGCTGCGGGAAGATGTACCCGTTCAGCCCGCCGTTCTTGTAGATGCCGCTCACCGTGAAGTGCTGCACGCCGCCCTTGAAGAACTGGACGTCCAGCGTGCTGCCGACCTTGACCTTGTCGTTCTTGGCCGTCTTGTCGTCGATCACGACCTGGTCTTTGCCGAGCGTGGCGATCGATCCACTAGTGCTCGTCAGGCCGAACATGCTGCGGATCGTCGGCAGGTCGTTGATCGCCGACGGGTAGCCGTCCTTGCCGTTGATCTTCGCCGGGGCGAACCAGGCGGCCCCGAACGACTCGACGCCGGGCACCTTCTTGGCCTGGTCGATGATCGCGGTGTCGAAGGTCGGCGGGACCGGGCCGGTCTGCTGGCCGGAGATGATGAGCTCGGCCTTGAGGCTGCCGGTGATCTGCTTCTCCGCGCTGGCGGTGATGGACCCGAGCACCGTGCTGATGCCGGTGACCAGCGCGATGCTGATCATCAGCGCGCCCGCGGTGATTGCGGTCCGGCGCGGGTTACGGCCGGAGTTGCGGCGACCGAGCATGCCCGGAACCGACCAGGAGAACAGCCTGCCGAGCAGCGAGACGATCGGCCTGCTGATGATCGGCGTGAGCAGCGCCACCCCGGCGAACGTGACCGCCGTGCCACCGAGGATCAGCGGCAGCACCGCGCCCTTGCCCGCCAGCCCGGTGCCCAGCGCCGCCGCACCGAGCGCGAAGACGATCGCACCCGCCACCGTGATCTTGGTGAGGGGCTTGTCGGGTGTGGCGGCGTCCCGCATGGCCGCCACCGGCGGGATCCGCGACGCACGAACCGCCGGGAACAGCGCCGCCGCGAGAGTCACCCCGAGGCCGACGGCGATTGCCGCGACGACCGCAACCAGCGGCAC
>JAOPVE010000492.1 GCA_025963185.1 Actinomycetes bacterium | reverse complement strand
GCGTCACCCCGTACTCGTAGCCGTTCGCCGCACCCGTACTCGTCTGGTCCCCGGTCGTGCTCGTCGGCGACCACGCGATCATCCCGAACGGGCGGGTCGCGCCCGGCCACGTGTTCCCGCCCCGGCTCGACCCCAGCAGCGGATCCACGTACGCCACCGGATCCGTCACCATCGGCGGATCGGCCGCGAGCGCGGGCGGGGCCACCAGGACCGTCGCCGCGATCGCCGCCACCGCCGCGGCCGTCATCGCCGTTCGTCCGATCGCCATCGTCCACCTCCGGGAGGGGCTTCGCGGCCTGCGGGAACGATACGGCCGCCGGTCCGGTGGCGGGCCGACTTGGCGGGGTCCATCCGGTGAACGATGTACCCCCGCCGCGTCGCATCACGACAGTCGATGACTGCCTCCCCCGAAGCGCGGTACCGCGGCCGGTCCTGCTTCCCCCGAAGTGCGGTAACCGTGGCCGGTCCTGGCCGGTCGCAGTTACCGCAGTTCGCGGTGGGCCGGGGACAGCGCCGCGTCAGGCGCGCGGGTTGCGGCGGTTGGCGCGGGGGTAGGGATCGTCCATGCGCGCACTCACCCTCACCCCGTTGCAGAAGGACTCCCTCGCGGTCGCGGACGTCCCCGAGCCCGAACCCGGCGAGGGCGACCTGCTCGTCCGGGCACTGCTCACCGGCGTCTGCGGGACCGACCACGAGATCGCCGCCGGCGAGTACGGCTGGGCGCCACCGGGCCGCGACCGGCTGGTGATCGGGCACGAGTCGCTCGGCCGGGTGATCCGGGCGCCCGGGGGCAGCGGCTTCGGGGAGGGGGACCTGGTGGCCGGGGTGGTCCGGCGCCCCGATCCCGAGCCCTGCGGTGCCTGCGCCCACGGCCAGTTCGACATGTGCCGCAACGGCCGCTACACCGAGCGGGGGATCAAGGAACTCGACGGATACGCCAGCGACCAGTGGACCGTCGAGACGCGGTACGCGGTCCGCCTGGATCCGGGCCTCGCCGAGACCGGCGTGCTCGTCGAGCCCACCAGCGTCGTCGCCAAGGCCTGGGACGAAGTCGAGCGGGTGGGCCGCCGTGGCTGGTTCGAGCCGCGGACCGTCCTGGTGACCGGCGCCGGGCCGATCGGGCTGCTCGCGGCGCTGCTCGGAGTCCAGCGGGGCCTCGACGTACACGTGCTGGACCGGGTCACCGACGGGCCGAAGCCCGGCCTCGTCGCGGATCTCGGCGCGGTCTACCACTCCGGCGACGCGGCCGGGGTGGTCAAGGCCCTGCGCCCGGACGTGGTGATCGAGGCGACCGGAGTCGCGTCCGTGGTGTTCGCCGCGATGGCCGGCACCGCCCCGTACGGGATCGTGTGCCTGACCGGAGTCTCATCGGCCGGGCACACGATCACGGTCGACGCGGGCAGCCTGAACCGCGAGATCGTGCTGGAGAACGACGTCGTGATCGGATCGGTCAACGCCAACCTCGGCCACTACACCGCCGCCGCGGACGCGCTCGCGAAGGCGGATCCGTCGTGGCTCGGCCGGCTGATCACCCGCCGGGTTCCCGTCGAGCGGTTCGCCGAGGCCTTCGCGGCCCAGCCCGGTGACGTGAAGGTGGTGCTGACCTTCGGCTAGGCCGTCGCGGGGACGGTCAGGCCGTCGCGGCGCGGTCGATCCGCAGGCAGAACGACTCGACGCTCCTGACCACGTGCGCCAGGCCCTCGAACTGGACCGGTTTGCGCAGGTACGCCACGACGCCGAGCGCCTGGCTGCGCAGCAGGTCCTCCTCCACGGACGACGCCGTGAGCACCGCGACGGGGATGCCGCTGAGCCGCGGATCCGTGCGCACCAGCGCCAGGACCTCACGGCCGCTGACGCCGGGCAGGTTGAGGTCGAGCAGGATCAGCCCCGGAGCCTCCCGGCCGGCGTACTGGCCCTCGCCGCGCAGGTACGCGAGGGCGTCCGCGCCGCCGGAGAGCACGACGAGTTCGTTACTCAGCCGGGAATCGGCGAGCGCGTCGCGGGTGAGCACGACATCGCCCGGATCGTCCTCGATGAGCACGATCGTGATCGGCCTGCCGTCGCGGCCTTCGTCGAACTCCGGCATCGCGCTCACTCAGTCTCGTCGCGCTCACGGCGCGCCGGTGCGCGCCTGCGGGCCATTGAACCATCTCCGCCCAGCGGCCGAGGCCCTGCCCGCGATCGAGCGCGGTGGCCTGTCCGGTCACCCCGCAATGCAGTGACTCAGATCACTCTCGCAGGAAAACCGTGACCGCGCAGCCCGCGTCTTGCGTGGTGTGAGCACAGCTGGCGAACTCGACGCGGCGGCCCGGTGATGACGGGCCAGCAGGCCGCGGTCGTGCTCGCGCTGCTGTCCGCGGTGGCCTACACGGTGGCCGCCGTCGCCCAGGAACGCGCCGCCACCCAGCAGAGCACCGCCACACGGATCCCGCGGGCGGTCGCGCTGACCGGCGTTGGCGCGGCGCTGCACGGGGTCGCGCTGCACTTCGGATCCGTCGGCGTCGTGCAGGCGCTCGGCACGCTGACGCTGCTCGCCGCGCTGCCGATCCACGCGCTCGCACACCGCGTCCGGGTCGTCCGCGCGGCCTGGTGGCACGCGGGACTGACGGCCACCGGACTGACCTGCGTGATCGTCCTCGCGGCGGAGCCGGCCCGGCCCGCCGCCCTGACCGGCGGCGAGACCGCGGCGCTCGTGGTGGTCACGGTGGCGGGCGCGAGCACCCTGACCTGCCTCGGCTGGGCCGCCCGCGGACCGCGCCTGCGCGCACTGTTGCTGGCGACGGCGGCGGGCTCGGCGTTCGGCGCCGCATCCGTGCTCGGCAAGTCCGAGCTCGCGCGGATCGGCCAGGACGGCCCGCCCGGCCTGCCCGGGGCGGTGGGCATCGCGGTCCTCGCGTTCGCCGGATTCGCCCTGAGCCAGCGCTCCTACCGGGGCGCCGGGCTCGCCGCGCCACTCGCGGCCGCCAGCGTCGCGAACCCGGTCGCCGCCACGC
>JAOPVE010000490.1 GCA_025963185.1 Actinomycetes bacterium | reverse complement strand
CGCAAGGGCAGCGTGTGGGCGTTGACGTTGCACGACGGGCGACTGCTGCAGGCCGACGACGACGTGCTCGTCTGATCGCGGTCATCGACTGTTCATCTCGGCGTCGACAGGAGTGCCGGCCGGGTCGCTGAAACTGGCCGACATGAGACGAACCCGGACATCGCGCCATGGTTGAACTGACCCGGCGGAGCCTGCTCCGCGCCGGTGGGTTGGCCGCGATCACGGCCCCCGTGCTGCTGCGACAGCCCGCGATCGCCAGCGCGCCCGCGGCCGAGCAGGTGCACCTCACGTTCGGCGCGGACGCCGCGCGCGAGATGACCGTCAGCTGGACGACGGCCGGCGCCGTCCGTCGGCCACGGGTGCGGCTCGGCAGCGCCGCCGGCGGTCACGGCACCACGGTCGAGGCCCGGACCCGCACCTACACCGATCACGCCACGGGTCGCCGGGTCGTGACGCACCATGCCGCCTTGCCGGCGCTCGCCCCGTCGACGTCGCACGTCTACGAGGTGCTGCACGACGGGGCGGCTCCGGTCGCAGGCACGTTTCGCACGGCGCCGGTGGGCCGGGCGCCGTTTCGCTTCACGTCGTTCGGTGATCAAGGCATCGACAGCCCGACGTTGCGGGGTGGCACCCGCTTCAGCTCGGAGATCGTCGGCCACATCGAGGCGCAACAGCCGCTGTTCAACCTCATCAACGGCGACTTGGCCTACTCCGACCTGAACAGCGATCCCGGCGCCGCATGGGACGCGTGGTTCTGGATGAACGAGGCGTCGACGCGGCACCGGCCGTGGATGCCGGCGGCCGGCAACCACGAGAACGAGACCGGGAACGGGCCGACGGGCTACCGGTCCTTCACCACTCGATACGCGCTGCCGTCCAACGGGCTCGGTGGGCTGGAGGGGCACTTCTACGCCTTCACGGTCGGCGCCGTGCGGTTCGTGGTCCTGCAGAACGACGACGTCTGCTTCCAGAACGCCGGGAACTTCTACGTCCGGGGCTACAGCGGCGGAGCGCAGAAGCGCTGGCTCGACCAGACCCTGGCGGCGGCCCGAGCGGATCGGAGCATCGACTGGGTCGTGGTCGTGATGCATCAGCTGGTGATGAGCTCGGCATGGGCCGGCAACGGGTGCGATCGCGGCGTGCGCGAGGAGTTCGCCCCGCTCTTCGACAAGCACGGCGTCGACCTGGTGCTGTGCGGCCACGACCACGACTACGAGCGGACGCATCCGGTGCGCGGCGTGGACAAGACCAGCGCCACGTTGACCCCGGCGGTGGCGGCGACCCGCACCGACGTGGTGGACACCACCAAGGGCACGGTCCACATGGTGCTCGGCGGCGGCGGTTCCTACCCGTTGAACGTGTACGGCGGGCAGGGCCCGGTGCGGACGGCGAAGGTGATCACGGGCAAGGCCGGGACCGATGTCGAAATGGAGGTCGCGCCGTGGTCGGCCGTGACCGATCCGGTGCAGGCGTTCGGCTTCGCCGCCTTCGACGTGGACCCCGGCACGGTGCCGGGCGGCCTGACCAGAATGAAGGTGACGGCGTACCGAAGTCCGTTGGTGCCCGGTGGCACCCCCACGCCGTACGACGTCTTCACTCTTCAGCGGCCGCGCAGTGACGGTAGGCACTAGGCAGACTGATCACGCAGAGTGACCAATCTGGCCCGGAGTGACTATGTAGCATGCCGGGCCCGCGCCCGAAAACCCAGATAACGTGCCGGAGCGTCCGGCGCCCCCCTGGGGAGTGCATCGTGAAGAAGTACCTGATTCCGGTTGTTGCGGGCATGGCTGTGTTCGGTTCGGTCACCGCCTTCGCCGCGACACTCAACGTCACCAGCTCGAGCCTCGGTTCCGGCAACGCGAGTGTTGCGGCCTGCAACTCGGACGCGGGCGTCAGCTACACCGGCGGGTTCGCCGCGACACCGCACGTCTACCAGGTCGCCACCACCACGGTGACGACGCCGGGTCCCGTCGGCCCGGCGGTGGCGGTCTGCGCCGGAAAGACCTACAAGGTCACCTTCCTCGACCTCAGCAACGCCCAGGTCGGCTCTGAGGTCACCGGGACGATCGGCACCGACGGTACCGACACGACGAGCGTCGCCAGTCAGGGCATCGCAGCGTCGGCCGTCGCCAACGTCGCGGTCGTCATCACCGGCTGATCTCCGTTCGCTACCCCGGTGATTGCCGGGAGCCGAACGCGTAGGCCACGCCGCCCGCGAGGGCTGCGCTGATCAGCAGGATGGCCGGTGCGAGGACGGCTGTCGGTGGGCTGCCGTTGCGCCGGTAACTGACGGCCTTCGTCGGCGCCGCGCTTTCGCTGGGTGTCGGTCGGCCCGCCTTGGGGCTGGGGTGCGCGGAGGCCGGCGTCGTCCGGTCCCTCGACGCGGGTCGTGATGACGCGCCGGTTGACGCACCAGGCGTCGCGGGGCGGGTCGGTGGAGGTGTGGGTACTTTGCCGTTCGCCGGCGCCGTCGCCGTCGGGCGCGCCGGGGATGCGCTTGGCGTCGCGACCGGTGCGGACTGGTCACTGGCCCGGATCGTGATCCGGACCGGCGGACCGTAGGTGAAGTTGGGGTCGATGGCGCAGCCGCTGCCGCT
>JAOPVE010000205.1 GCA_025963185.1 Actinomycetes bacterium | reverse complement strand
GCCGGACGGCTCGCCGCCCGGCGGGTGCGCGCGCGGCCGCTGGAGGGCTCGGCCGCGGGCGCGGGCTCGTCCTCGGTGGCGACCGGGAGGTTCAGCTGCGCGGCCGGCTGCTCGGCCCGAGGGGCCGGGACGGCTGCGACAGAGGCAGTGTCGGCCGATCCGCCGGACTGCTTGGCCTGGATCGCGGCGATCAGCTCGCCTTTGCGCATCCGGCCCGTGCCGCTGATGCTCAGTTCGCCCGCGAGCTTCTGAAGCTCGGGAAGCAGCATCGCGGAGAGGCCCGCACCGGCCCTACGCCGGGACTTCGCTGGTGCAGCGGTCGTCTCAGCCGTCGGTGCGTTGTCCCGCACCTCGGGCACGATGTCGGTGGTGTCGCTCAATGGGGGTCCTTCCCTGCGACGGCCGGCCCGGTTCGCCCGGACGGCCGGTATGTGGAGCGACCGGCCTGACGGCCGGAGTGGTAACCCGCCTGACGACAGACGGGAGTCGTAACAGCCCTATCGCGGAGATGTGCTGCCCCGGGACAGGCGCTCGCCTAGCTCAGCGGGAGTACACCGACCGGCGGAAACCGGAGGAGGACTGCTGCTGGAATGCCTGCCAACTGCGATCACACGATGCGTGGCTTGACGGCGATTGCGCGCCCGGGGGCGGCTGCTCTGTCTAGCAGCGTAGACGCCCGGGCACACCCTGCACAACAACTCGACAAAACGGCGTGTTCCCGCTGTGCTCAACGCACTGTGACGTGCGCCACAGCGCCGCCCAGATCGACTGCCACCGGGCACACCCGGAAACCCTCGATTTCGCCCGGAACCGGGCGCCCCGGAACACCGAACGCGAGGACCGTAGGCCCGGCCCCGCTGATCACCGCCGGAATTCCAGTGGCCCGCAGCGAGGCGACGAGGGCTGCGCTCTCGGGCATCGCCGGTTCCCGATACCGCTGGTGGAGCCAGTCTTCGGTGGCCGTGAGCAGAACCGACAGATCCCCACTCAGGGCGTGCACGAGCAGCGCCGCGCGCCCGGCATTCGCGGCGGCCTCGGCGTGCGGGACAGTGGCCGGCATCAGCCCCCGGACAGCGGCCGTGAGCGCCCGGTGCTCGGGGATCAGCACGACCGGATCGAGACCAGCAGCCGGATCCCGCCGCACCGCGTGGCCGATCCCGCCGTCCATCCACGCGATCGTCAGCCCGCCCAGCAGGCACGCGGCCACGTTGTCGGGATGGTGTTCGAGTCGCGTCGCGAGGGCGAGCAGTTCCGGATCCGGAAGAAGCTTTTCGCCGCCCTCGACCGCCGCGCGCGCCGCGACGAGTCCGCCGACGATCGCCGCCGACGAGGACCCGAGGCCGCGCGCGTGCGGGATGCGGTTCACGCACGAGATGCGCAGGCCCGGTGGCTGCCCACCGAGCGCGGCGAACGCGGCCCGCGCGGCCCGCACGACAAGGTGCGATTCGTCGCGCGGGACCTCGTCTGCTCCCTCGCCGGAGACCTCTACGTCGAGGCCGCCACCCGTGACGGTGAGCGATACCTCGTCGTGGAGGGCGAGCGCCAGGCCGAGCGCGTCAAACCCCGGGCCGAGATTCGCGCTGCTCGCCGGCGGCCGCACCACCACGGTGCCCGGCACGTACTCCCCCATCGCGCGATTCCCCCTGCTCGCTCCAAGAAGACGTCCTGCTCGGTCTGGAAGACGTCGAGTAGCCCGCTGACCGGCCGAATAGCCGTTGACCGGCGACGATGTCCCGATCCGAGCCAGCCGCCAGGCTAGCGGGTGGCGCCGACATTCTCGGCCGCCGCCCGCTCCTCGCGCCGGGCGCGGCCCGTGAGCAAGGTCCACACGAGGGCGTAGACCAGGGTGGCCGCGCCACCCGCGGAGGCGAGCAGCCGCAGGTTGACCGAGTCGGAGAGGACCCCGGCGAGCACCTGGCTCGCCGTCACGGCCAGCGTGGCGAGCATGAAGTCGGTGCTGAACACGCGCCCACGGAGCCGGTCCGGGACGTGCTGCTGGAGCGCGTAGTTCGACAGGACCCAGTTCGCGCCACCGGCGATGTGCGCGACCGTGACGAGCACCAGGGCGACCCCGAAGACCGGCGCGAGACCGAACAGCAGGTACGCCGCCCCGTAGAGCGACATCGACGCCGCCAGGCCGATCAGTAGCCGTCCGGGGCGCATGAGCGGACCCCGCAGCATCAGCGGGCCGGCCAGCGCGCCCAGGCCCCGCGCCGCGTAGAACAACCCCGTCCCCAGCGGACCGGTGTGGAAGACCGCCGTGGCGAGCAGCGGGAACAGCGTCAGGGATCCGTTGCCGACCCCCACCGCGGACTTCACCGTCACGAGCGCCCGGACCCGCGCGTCGCCCCGGATATAAACGACGGCCTCGGCGAGGGCCTTCCCGGTGCCGTGGTGACGCGCACCGTGCCCGTCGGCCTGGAACGGGCGCCGCACCAGCATCGTGAGCACCGCGGCGACCAGTAGCAGTGCGGTGTCGAGCAGATAGCAGCCGTCGTTGCCGATGACCTGCGCGAGGATCCCGCCGAGGGAGGCGCCGATCACCAGCATCGTTCCCCAGGCGCTCCCGGCCAGCACGTTCGCCGCCGGAAGGTCCTCGGGATCGACGAGATTCGGCAGCGCGGCCGCGGACGCCGGGGCGTAGAACGCCTTGGCCACGGCGACCGCCCCGACGGCCGCGAGGGCGATCCACGCGGTCGCCGCACTGTGGACCAGCAGCAACAGCATCACCGCGACCGCGCTCGACAGGTTCGCCATGATGAGGATCCGCCGGCGGTCGAACCGGTCCGCGATGGTGCCCGCGTACGGGGCGAGCAGCGCGACCACGGCCGTGTCGGTGCCGAGCACGAGCCCGCCGAGCAGCCCGCTGCCCGTGAGCTTCGGCAGGATCGTGAGCAGCGGGATAATCGCGAACCAGTCGCTGCCGAGCGAGAGCAGGTCGGCGGCGAACGCCTTCCGGAAGTCCGGATTGCGCCGCAGCAGGCTCAGGTACGCGCTCACAGAACGTCACGGTATCCGCGCCACGCCCGGCCGCCGAGTCGGCGAAGACTCGCCCAATTCCGCCCGGTTTCCCCGAAGTGCCGTAAGTCCGGCCGGTCTGGAGCGGCCGGACTTACCGCACTTCGCGGGGGTTTCCTACGCCAGGTCCAGTGCCTTCGCGGCCATCTCGGCGTCGACCGAGATCGTGGTCGGCTTCGGGGCGCCGGAGATCGCCCAGTCCGGATCCTTGAGGCCGTTGCCCGTCACCGTGCAGACGACGCGCTGGCCCGGCGCGATCGTGCCCTGCTCGTGCGCCTGGAGCAGCCCCGCCACACTCGCCGCGCTCGCGGGCTCGACGAACACGGCCTCCTCTCGGGCGAGCAGCCGGTACGCGGCGAGGATCTGCCGGTCCGTGACCGACTCGATCGCGCCGCCCGACTCGTCGCGGGCCGCGAGGGCGCTGGTCCACGAGGCGGGGTTGCCGATCCGGATCGCGGTGGCGATGGTGCTCGGCTCGCGGACCACCTGGCCGGTGACCAGCGGCGCGGCGCCCGAGGCCTGGAACCCGCGCATCACCGGACGGTGGGTGGCGTCGCCGTACCCGTGGGCCTCGATGTAGCCCTTCCAGTACGCGGTGATGTTGCCCGCGTTCCCGACCGGCAGGCAGTGCACGTCCGGGGCGTCGCCGAGCGCGTCGACGATCTCGAACGAGGCGGTCTTCTGGCCCTCGATCCGGTACCGGTTGGTCGAGTTGACCAGGCTGACCGGGTAGTCGTTCGCGAGCTTGCTGGCGAGCGTCAGGCAGTCGTCGAAGTTGCCGTCGACCTGCAGCAGCTTCGCCCCGTGCACGAGCGCCTGGGCAAGTTTGCCCATGGCGATCTTGCCCGTGGGCACCAGCACCGCGCAGACCATTCCGGCGCGGGCCGCGTAGGCCGCCGCGGACGCCGAGGTGTTGCCGGTCGAGGCGCAGATGACGGCCTTGGCGCCCTCCTCGGCCGCCTTGCTGATCGCCATCGTCATGCCGCGGTCCTTGAACGAGCCCGTCGGGTTCAGGCCCTCGACCTTCAGGAACACCTCGCAGCCGGTACGCCGGGACAGCACCGGGGCCGGCAGCAGCGGGGTTCCCCCCTCGTACAGCGTCACCACGGGCGTGGCGTCGGTGACCGGCAGCCTGTCGCGGTACTCGTGGATGAGGCCCCGCCAGTGGACGCCGCTCATCGTCGCTCCCGATCTCATCGCGAGGGCTCGCCCTCGACACGCATGACGCTGACCACGTCACGGACGATCTCCATGTGCCGCAGCGCCTCGACCGTGCCCGAGAGCGCGGCGTCGGTCGCCACGTGGGTGACGATGACGAGCATCGCGTCGGCGCCGTGGCCCTCCTGGCGGACCGTCGAGATGCTGACGCCGTGCTCCGAGAACGCGGACGCCACGGCGGCGAGCACACCGGCCCGGTCGGCCACGTCGAGGCTGACGTGGTACCGGGTCAGGGTCTCGCCCATCGGCCGCACCCGCAGCGCCGCGTAGCTCGACTCGCCGGGGGCGCGCGCGCCCGTGATCCGGTTCCGGGCCACCGCGACCAGGTCGCCGAGCACCGCGCTGGCGGTCGGCGCGCCACCGGCTCCGCGCCCGTAGAACATGAGCTGACCTGCGGCTTCGGCCTCGACGAACACCGCGTTGAAAGCGTCCCCCACCCCGGCCAGCGGGTGCGAGCGCGGGATCATCGCCGGGTGCACCCGGACGCCGATCGAGTCCCCGCCCGCCGGATCCCTGCGCCGCTCGGCGATGCACAGCAGCTTCACCGTGCAGCCCATCTCGCGGGCGCTGGCGACGTCGGCCGCGGTGACCTCGGTGATCCCCTCGCGGTGGACGTCGGCGGCGTTGACGCGGGTGTGGAACGCCAGGGACGCGAGGATCGCCGCCTTCGCCGCCGCATCGAACCCCTCAACGTCGGCGGTCGGATCGGCCTCGGCGTACCCCAGCGCGGTGGCCTCGTCGAGCGCGTCGGCAAACCCGGCGCCGGTCGAGTCCATGCTGGAGAGGATGAAGTTCGTGGTGCCGTTCACGATGCCCATGACCCGGGTGACCCGGTCACCCTGCATCGACTCGCGCAACGGCCTGACCAGCGGGATCGCCCCCGCCACGGCCGCCTCGTAGTACAGGTCGGACCCCCCGGCCGCGGCCGCCTCGTGCAGCGCAGGGCCGTCCTCGGCGAGCAGTGCCTTGTTGGCCGTGACCACCGACTTGCCCAGCTTGAGCGCGGTGGTGATCCAGGTGCGGGCCGGCTCGATGCCGCCCACGACCTCGATGACGAGGTCGATGTCGTCCCTGGCCACCAGCGCGGCCGGATCCGTCGTGAAGATGTCTGCGGGGACCGGCAGGTCGCGGGTGCGCCCCGCGCGCCGGACGGCGATCCCCGCGAGTTCGAGCGGCACGCCGATGCGGGCGGTCAGGTCGTCGGCCTGGCTGTGCAGCAGCCGGACCACCTCGCTGCCGACCGTTCCGCAGCCGAGCAGGGCGATCCGCAGCGGCGGGTGCTCGCTGACTACCACGCGTTCTCCCTGGTCTCGACGGTCTCGGCGGGGCTCATCCGAGATCCAAGCGCATCAGATCGTCCTCTGTCTCGCGGCGCACCAGCACCCGGCTGGCCCCCGCCGTCAGGCCCACGACCGGCGGGCGCGGGGTGTGGTTGTAGTTGCTCGCCATGCTCCGGCAGTACGCGCCCGTCGCCGCGACGGCCAGCAGGTCACCCGGCGCCACGTCCGCGGGGAGCCAGACGTCCTTGACCACGACGTCGCCGCTCTCGCAGTGCCGCCCGACCACCCGGGACAGCATCGGCTCGGCGTCCGATTCCCGCGAGGCCAGCACGCAGGTGTAGGCCGCGTCGTAGAGCGCCGTGCGGATGTTGTCGCTCATGCCGCCGTCGACCGAGACGTACGTGCGCAGGCCGTCCGCGTCCTTGACCGTGCCAACCTCGTAGAGCGTGACGCCCGCCGGGCCCGCGATCGCCCGGCCCGGCTCGACGGCCAGCCTCGGCACGGCCAGCTTCGACATCGCGCACTCCCGCTCGACGATCTGCCGCAGTTCGCCGGCCATCACGGCCACGTCCGCCGGATCGTCCTCGGGCGTGTACGCGATCCCCAGGCCCCCGCCGAGGTCCAGTTCGCCCAGCTCGACGCCGTGCTCGTCGCGGATCTCGCCCAGCAGCCCGACCAGCCGGTGCGCCGACACCTCGAACCCGGCCGTGTCGAAGATCTGCGAGCCGATGTGGCTGTGCAGCCCCGCGAGGTCCAGGTTTCGGTGCTTGAGCACCCGCCGGACCGCCTCCGCCGCCGCGCCCGAAGCCAGCGAGAACCCGAACTTCTGGTCCTCGTGGGCGGTCGCGATGAACTCGTGCGTGTGCGCCTCCACGCCGACCGTCACCCGGATCAGCACGCTGGCCCGCACGTCCAGCTCCTCCGCCAGCGCGGCCAGCCGGGCGATCTCGGCGAACGAGTCGAGCACCACCCGCCCGACCCCGGCCTCCAGAGCCCGCCGCAGCTCGGCGGTGCTCTTGTTGTTGCCGTGCAGCGCGAGCCGATCCGGCGGGAAGCCCGCGGCCAGCGCGACGGCCAGCTCACCGCCGGTGCACACGTCCAGCCCGAGGCCCTCCTCGGCGACCCAGCGCGCGACCGCCTTGGAGAGAAAAGCCTTACCCGCATAGAACACGTCGGATCCGGCGAACGCCGCCGCATACCCCCTGGCCCGCGCCCGGAAGTCGGCCTCGTCCAGGTGGATCGCCGGGGTGCCGTGCTCGGCGGCGAGGTCGCGCACGTCGTGACCGGCGAGGTACAGGACCCCCTCCCGGCGCTCGGCCCCGGCGGGCCACACCTTCGGATCCAGCGCCGACAGGTCGGACGGCGGCGCCCCGAGCCTGCCAACGGGCAGGACCTCGGCGTGCCGCGGACCCGCGGGGTGCGCCCTCACATCCGCTCCGGGGCGCTGACGCCGAGCAGGGCCAGGCCGTTGGCGAGGACGGTCCGGGTGGCCTCGGACAGCCACAGCCGGGCCCGGTGCAGATCCGTCGGCTGCTCGTCGCCCAGCGGGACCACCCGCAGGTAGTGGCCGTCTTCCTTGTGGTCGTAGAACCGGTGGAACGTGCCGGCGATCGACTCGAGGTAGTGCGCGACCCGGTGTGGCTCGCGCAACTCGGCGGCCGCCGCCACGACCCGGGGGAACTCGCCGAGCGCTCCGAGCAGATCCGCTTCGCGTTCGTGCGTGAGCAACTCGGGCCGGAACTCGCCCTTGTCCACGTTCAGCTCGGCGGCGTGCCGCAGGACCGAGGAGATCCGGGCGTGCGCGTACTGGACGTAGTAGATCGGGTTGTCGCTGCTGCGGCGGGTCCACAGGTCCAGGTCGAGGTCGATCGTCTGGTTCACGCTGGCCCGGGCCAGGGCGTACCGGGCCGCGTCGGTGCCGATTGCCTCGACGAGATCCGCCAGCGTGACGACGTTACCCGCGCGCTTGCTCATCCGGACCGGCTCGCCGTCCTTGACCAGGTTCACCAGCTGCCCGATCAGCACCTGGATATTGACCTCGGGATCATCCCCCGCGCACGCGGCCAGCGCCTTGAGCCGGCCCACGTACCCGGTGTGGTCGGCGCCGAGCATGTAGATGCAGACGTCGAAGCCCCGGCCGCGCTTGTCGAGGTAGTAGGCGGCGTCACCGGCGAAGTAGGCCGCCTGGCCGTCGCTCTTGAGCAGCACGCGGTCTTTGTCGTCGCCGAAGTCGGTGGTGCGCAGCCAGACCGCGCCGTCCAGCTCGTAGATGTGCCCCTGCTCACGCAGAGTAGCGATCGCCCGGCTGACCGCGCCCTTCTCGTGCAGCGAATCCTCGTGGAAGTAGACGTCGAAGACGACGCCGAACTCCTTGAGCGAGCTCTTGATCTCCTCGAACATGAGGTCGACGCCGATCCGCCGGAACACCTCCTGCGCCTCGTCGTCCGGTCTGGCCAGCGCGTCCGGCGCCTGAGCGAGCACCTGCGCGGCGATCTCGGCGATGTAGGCGCCGGCGTACCCGCCCTCGGGCGCAGGCTCCTTCTTCGCCGCCGCCAGCAGGGACCTCGCGAACCGGTCGATCTGCGATCCGTGGTCGTTGAAGTAGTACTCCCGGACCACCCGCGCGCCACTGGCCTCCAGCAGCCGGGCCAGCGCGTCGCCGACAGCCGCCCACCGGACCCCGCCAATGTGCACCGGACCTGTCGGATTCGCCGACACGAACTCCAGATTGATGCTCTGACCAGCAAGAACGTCGTTACGACCATACCCGGACCCGGCGGCGACGATCATCCGCGCCAGTTCGCCCTGGGCGGCCGCGTCGAGCCGGACATTCAGGAATCCGGGGCCCGCGACCTCCGCGCCGGCGATCCCCGGAATCGCTTTCAAGGCCGTGGCGAGCCAGCCCGCCAGCTCGCGCGGGGCCACCCCCGCTCGCTTCCCTACCTGGAGCGCGACGTTCGTGGCATAGTCGCCGTGCTCGGGATTGCGCGGGCGCTCGACCGTGAGCACCGCCGGTAGCAGGGCCTCATCGAGGCTGTGGGCGGCGAAGACCTCGCGAGCGGCAGCGAGAATGGCGTTTGAGAGACTGGCGGGGGTCACCCGGCCATGCTATCGAGCCGGTACCTCCACTTAATGCGGCTACCGTGGTAGCCGTACCACTGTCTAGGACGGGCCCTGCCCGGATCGGCACGAAGGGTTGTCATGGCGTCGAAGACCAGTCCGCGGCCGGGTGGCGGCGGCAAACCCGCCGCTAAGGGTGGCCGGAGGCCGAGCGGCAAGCCGGTCCCCATCAAGCAGCCCAAGCCCTGGGGCATGATCGCGCTCGGCACGGCGGTCGGCATCATCGCGCTCGCGATCATCGGGTACGGCGTGTACGTCGTGCGCGACTCGAACAAGCCGTTCGGCACGCGCGCCTCGCAGCAGATCACCGGCGTGGTGAACTACCGCAAGAGCGACACCAACCCGTCGCGAAACCACAAGACCGGCCTGCTGACGTACAAGCAGTCCCCGCCCGTCGGTGGCGACCACAACCCGACGTGGGAGAACTGCGAGGGCACGGTCTACGACAAGGAGATCCCCAAGGAGCACGCCGTGCACAGCATGGAGCACGGTGCCGTGTGGGTCACCTACAACCCGAGCCTCTCCCAGGCCGACGTCGCCACGCTGAAGAAGAAGGTCCAGGGCAAGCAGTACATGCTCATGAGCCCCTACCCCGGCCTCGACAAGCCCATCTCCCTCCAGGCCTGGGGGCTCCAGCTCAAGGTCGACAAGGTCTCCGACAGCCGGATCGACGACTTCATCTCCAAGTTCCGCCAGAGCGCCTCGGTCGAGCCCGGAGCCGCGTGCTCCGGTGGCGTGACCGCGACCGGCACCACCCCGCAGGAGGCTGCGACAGGTGACCAGCCGACTAGCTGACCCGTCCGTGGCCGAGGGGGCCGGTGTCGCACCGGCCCCCGCCCGGCGGTTCTGGATCGTCGCGGCCCTCATCGCCGTGCTCGTCGGCGCGATCGCCTTCGCCGGGGGCGCCCTGCTCGCCCGCCCGCACTACCCCGCCGAAGGATCGGCCGACGCCGGCTTCGCCAGGGACATGTCGACCCACCACGCGCAGGCCGTGTCGATGGGCATCGAGGAACACGCGGCCACCAGCGACAAGTTCCTCCGCGACATCTCGATCGACATCGCCCTGACCCAGCAGGCCCAGATCGGCATGATGGGCACCTGGATCGACGACTGGGGCCTGCCCGCCCACACCGACGCGACCCCGATGGCCTGGATGCCGAACGGATCCGCCGAGCTCAAAGACGGCCTCATGCCCGGCATGGCCTCCCAGGACACGATGGCCAAGTTCCGCGCCGCCACCGGCAAGGACAAGGACGTCATGTTCTGCCAGCTCATGATCAACCACCACCTCGGCGGCATCCACATGATCGACGGGGCGCTGAAGACCGCCCACGACGAGCGGCTACTCAACCTCGCGCGAGGGATGAAGGCCGCGCAGCAGTACGAGATCCAGATGCTGCAGGACCAGCTCAAGCGCATCAAGGGGTCCTGACCTGCCGGTCCGGGTTCGGCCTTTGACTGACGGGGGTGGCGGCCGGCACGCGGAGGGGGCCGCACAAAGCGCGTGCGCGTGCTGCTAATCTTTCCGAGTCCCGAGCCCCCGTAGCTCAGGGGATAGAGCACCGCCCTCCGGAGGCGGTGGCGCAGGTTCGAATCCTGCCGGGGGCACACCTTCTGATCAGCCAAAAGAAGCCCTTGACCAGCGCGAACGCGGTCAAGGGCTTCTCTCGTCTGTCCGGTTGTGTCCGGCGAGATCCGGCCGCCGGCTGCCAGTTGCGGCAAATATGCGGCCAAGTTTTCAGCGCGGTCCGTGGCCGAGTGCGGTTTGCACCCGCTGCCTGAGCATCACTCCCTCGCCGTCGAGGCACTTGGCGTAGATCTTCAGCAGCACTTCGACCGAGTGACCCGCCCACGCTGCCACGGTTGTCGGGGGTGCTCCCACGTTGAGCCACGTAGGCACCGCCGCGTGACGAAGGTCGTGAGGAGTCTTCGCCAGCGGCGAGACCGCGACGGCCTCGCTGAACGCTTCCGCTCGCGCGCGGTGACAGGCTCGGATGATCGTGGGCTTGGGCATCTCGTCGTTGTTGCGCTCCCCGACGAAGATCCGCCCATCGGGCGCTGTGCCGAATGTCGCCACGTGTTCGTGCAGCAGGGCGGTGAGCTCTGGCGGGCACGGCACCGTCCGGCCCTC
>JAOPVE010000203.1 GCA_025963185.1 Actinomycetes bacterium | reverse complement strand
TGCGCGGAACGCGCCTGTGCCGCGCGGGCCTGCGCGGCGGTACGCGGCTGGGCCGCCGTCCGGCCGGTGGCCGGCGTGCGGGCGGCCGGGGTTCGCGACGACGCGGACCGGGAGGAGGCCGTACGGGCCGTCGCTCCGGATCCGGTCATCGGCCCGTCGACTGCGCTGGCAATCCGCGGGTTGGGGGTCATGCTGCCTCCCTGACGCGCTCGGCTGCGCGCATGCGCACAGAGGCTGCTCGCGGGTTCGCCGCGACTTCGGCTGGCGAGGCCTCTTCGGCCCCGCGGGTAAGTAGCTGGAACCGGGGAGCCGCCTCGGGCAGTTCCACCGGCAGGCCGAGCGGGGTCCGGCTGCGGACCACCTCGGCGAGTGCGCGCTTGACGATCCGGTCTTCGAGGGACTGGTAGGACAGCACGACGATCCGGCCGCCGACGCGCAGCGACTCGAGTGCGGCGGGTACGGCGGATCGCAGCGCGTCCAGCTCACGGTTCACTTCGATCCGCAGTGCCTGGAACGTGCGCTTGGCCGGGTGACCGCCGGTGCGCCGGGTCGCGGCCGGGATCGCGTCCCGCACGAGCTCGGCGAGCCGCGCGCTGGACGTGAGCGGACCAGCCGACCGTTCCCGGACGATCGCGGCGGCGATCCGCGGCGCGAACCGCTCCTCGCCGTACTCGCGCAGGACCCGGGCCAGTTCGGCCGCGGAGTAGGTGTTGACCACGTCCTGGGCCGTGACGCCGGCGGACTGGTCCATCCGCATGTCGAGTGGCGCGTCCTGGGCGTAGGCGAACCCGCGCCCGGCCTCGTCGAGCTGGAGCGAGGAAACGCCCAGGTCGAACAGCACCCCGTCGACCCGGTCGATGCCCAGCTCGGCCAGCGCACCGGGCAGCTCGTCGTAGACCGCGTGCACGAGGTGGGTGCGGCCGGTGTACTTCGCGAGCCGCTCGGCGCTGCGCCGCAGTGCCTCCGGATCGCGGTCCAGGCCGACCACGGTCAGCTCCGGGTGCGCGGCCAGCAGCGCGGACGTGTGCCCGCCGAGCCCGAGCGTCGCGTCGACCACCGTGGCCGGCCGCCCGGCGATGGCCGGATCGAGCAGCGCGAGCACCCGGTCGAGGAGAACTGGTACGTGCACCTCGGCGAACGGCTCCGCTGCCCGTCCCCCCGGGTACGCGTCATCCTCAACCATGTCGACCCCTCGTTGAAGCGGGTCCGGACGTCGCGGTGCCCGGTCCCTGCTTTGCCCCCCAGCGCCGTACCGCCAGGTCCCCATCCGCTCCGCCCGCCTGGCACCGGGGAAGGTGCGCCAGGAGGTACCGAGCGGCTGGAGACCTGGCGGCACGTCGAGGTGATTTCGTCCCCTTGGTGCAATTGCCCCCAGCACGTCGTGCTCATCAGAAGACGCCCGGCAGCACCTCCTCCTCGATGTCGGCGAAGGCGTCTTCGGACTCGGCGAGGTAGGTCTCCCACGCCGCCTGGTCCCAGATCTCGACCCGGGTGCTCGCGCCGATGACCACGCAGTCTTTCGACAGGCCTGCGTATTCGCGCAGATGCGGCGGGATCGTGATGCGGCCCTGCTTGTCAGGGACCTCGTCGGAAGCGCTGGCGAAGAACACCCGGCTGTACGCGCGGGCGGCCTTGTGGGTGACAGGAGCCCCGCGAAGCTGCTCGGCGAGGCGGGTGAACTCGGTCATCGGGAAAACGAAAAGGCAACGCTCCTGCCCCTTCGTGATCACGAGACCCTCCGCCAGCTCGTCGCGAAACTTCGCCGGCAGGAACAGCCGGCCCTTGTCGTCGAGGCGGGGTGAGTGCGTGCCGAGAAACACCGGCCCTCTCCTCCCCCCGCGTGGAACACCCCCAGGGCCCTCCACCGCGCCCCACTGTACTCCACTTCGCCCCACCGTCAACGATTCGAGAGCATCCGTCCGCTGTCGTTTAGCGGACATCCGCCCTGGTCACGAGGGTGCGTTTACGCGTAGGCACGCGGGGGAACGGCTGAAGGCCTGATCGGGCACCCCGCGCCGAAAACGTCCGGAAAAAGGCGGTTCGCCGGCGCGTCCCGGCACTCGCCCGCGTGAATCCCGGGGCCGGTGGGGCGTGGTGGAGGACACTCCTGCGCAGGCCACGCCACCGGACCCGAGTCGGCCCACACGACAGCGGCGGAGGACCCCGTCCGGGACCTCCGCCGCGCGCACGCCGGTGTTCTAGACGACGATCGTGACGATCCGGCCGGGGACCACGATCACCTTGCGGGGCGTCTTGTCCCCGACGTACTGGGCGACCTTCGGATCGGCCAGGGCAGCCTCGCGCACCGCCGCCTCGTCCGCGTCCGCCGGGACCGTGACCTTCCCGCGCACCTTCCCGTTCACCTGGACCGGGTACTCCGCGGTGTCCCCGGTGAGCAGCGCCGGATCCGCAATCGGGAACGGCTGGTACGCCAGCGTCTCGCCGTGCCCCAGCCGAGACCACAGCTCCTCGGCCAGGTGCGGGGCGAACGGGGCCAGCATCAGCACCAGCGGATCGGCGACCTCCCGCGGCGTCCCGTCCGTGGTGACCGAGGTCAGGTGGTTGTTCAGCTCGATCAGCTTGGCGATGGCCGTGTTGAAGCGCAGGCCGTCCATGTCGCCGTGGATCCCGTCGATCGCCCTGTGCAGGGCGCGGCGGGTGTCGTCGGAGGCGGGCGCGGCGGTCACCCGCAGCTCGCCGGTGTGCTCGTCGATCAGGTTGCGCCAGATCCGCTGCAGGAACCGGTGCGAGCCCACGACGGCCCGCGTCTCCCACGGCCGGGACACGTCCAGCGGGCCCATGCTCATCTCGTAGACGCGCAGGGTGTCGGCGCCGTAGATCTCGCACATCTCGTCCGGCGCGACGGAGTTCTTCAGGCTCTTGCCCATCTTCCCGTACTCGCGGTTGACCTCCGCGTCGCCGTAGAAGTAGCGGGCGTTCTTGCCCTCGCCCTCCTCGCGCACCTCCGCCGCCGGGACGTATCCGCCGCGCTCGTCGGTGTACGCCCAGGCCTGGATCATGCCCTGGTTGAACAGCCGGTAGAACGGCTCGCTGGCGCTCACGTGGCCCAGGTCGAACAGCACCTTCTGCCAGAACCGCGAGTACAGCAGGTGCAGGACCGCGTGCTCGACGCCGCCGACGTACAGGTCGACGCCGCCGGGGTGGCCCTCGCCGCGCGGCCCCATCCAGTACCGCTCGGCCGCCGGATCGACGAACCGCTCGGTGTTGTCCGGGTCCAGATAGCGGATCTCGTACCAGCACGACCCGGCCCACTGGGGCATGACGTTCAGCTCGCGGCGGTACTGCTTCTCGCCGTCGCCCAGGTCCAGGGTCACGGTCGACCACTCGGCGACCCGGCCCAGCGGCGGCTCGGGCGTCGAAGTCTCGTCGTCCGCCTCGAAGGACCGCGGCGAGTAGTCGTCGACCTCGGGCAGCTCGATCGGCAGCATCGACTCCGGCAGCGCGATCGGCAGGCCCGTCTCGTCGTAGACGATCGGGAACGGCTCGCCCCAGTACCGCTGGCGGCTGAACAGCCAGTCGCGCAGCTTGTACGTGATCGTGCGCTCGCCGTGACCGTTCGCGGCCAGCCAGGCGATCATCGTCTCCTTCGCCTCGGCCACTCCCAGGCCGTTCAGCGAGACGGTGTCGTTCGCGCTGTTGATCGCGGGCCCGTCGCCGGTGAACGGCTGGTTGACGTCCCAGCCCTCCGGCGTCTGGACGGTCCGGACGATGGGCACGCCGAACTTCGTCGCGAACTCCCAGTCGCGCTCGTCCTGCGCGGGGACCGCCATGATCGCACCGGTGCCGTAGCCCATCAGGACGTAGTCGGCCACGAACACGGGGATCCGCTCGCCGTTCACGGGGTTGATCGCGTACGCCCCGGTGAAGACGCCGGTCTTGTCCTTACCCTCGGTCTGCCGCTCGACGTCGGACTTCGACTGCGCCGACCGCCGGTACGCGGCCACCGCCTCGGCCGGGGTGACCTCGCCGCCGGTCCACGCCTCGGGGGTGCCGTCGGGCCAGGCGTCATCGGACAGGTCGACCAGCGCGTCGACCAGCGGGTGCTCGGGCGCCAGCACCATGTAGGTCGCGCCGAACAGGGTGTCCGGGCGGGTGGTGAACACCGTCACCGGACCGGGTTTGGCAGCGTGCGCCCCGGCCGCGACGGGGAAGTCCACGCGGGCGCCCGAGGACCGGCCGATCCAGTTGCGCTGCATCTGCTTGACCGACTCGGGCCAGTCCAGCCCGGCCAGGTCGTCGGTCAGGCGGTCCGCGTACGCGGTGATCCGCATCATCCACTGGGTCAGGTTGCGCTTGAACACCGGAAAGTTGCCGACGTGGCTGCGGCCGTCCGGCGTGATCTCCTCGTTGGCCAGCACCGTGCCCAGGCCGGGGCACCAGTTGACCGGCGCGTCCGAGCGGTAGGCCAGCCGGTACCCGTCGATGATCTCGCGCCGGGCGACCTCGTCCAGGTCCGCCCAGTTCTTCTCGCCCGGTACCGGGCGGGTGCCCGACTCGAACTCGGCGATCAGCTCGGCGACCGGGCGGGCCTTCTGGACGTCCTGGTCGTACCAGGAGTTGAAGACCTGCAGGAAGATCCACTGGGTCCAGCGGTAGAACTCGACGTCCGTGGTCGCCACGCTGCGGCGCGCGTCGTGGGCCAGGCCCAGGCGGCGCAGCTGGCGGCGCATGTTGATGATGTTGGCCTCGGTCGTCTTGCGCGGGTGCTGGCCGGTCTGCACGGCGTACTGCTCGGCGGGCAGGCCGAACGCGTCGAAGCCCAGCGCGTGCAGCACGTTGTAGCCGGCCATCCGCTTGTAGCGGCCGTACACGTCCGTGCCGATGTAGCCCAGCGGGTGCCCGACGTGCAGGCCCGCACCCGACGGGTAGGGGAACATGTCCAGCACGTACAGCTTGTCGTGCCCGGCGTTGTGCCAGCCCTCGTCCTGCCCCTGCGGGGCCAGCGCGCCCTCGGGGTTGGGCGCCTGGAACGTCCCCTCGGACTCCCAGCGGTCCTGCCAACGGGCCTCGATCTGCCCGGCGACGGCCGCCGTGTACCGGTGCGGGGGGACGTCGCCGGTCTCGGCGGCGGGAGGGGTCTGCTTCTCCGTCATGTCTGTCGCGTCCTCAGTCAGGGTTCCGGGCATGAAAAAACCCCTCGCACAGGAGGGGTCGCCGTACTCACGTGGCGCGAAGCGCACCTACGTCAGCACGGCCCGGTAAGGAGCAGCCCGTTGGCAACCATGAGGGGCAGTATAGACCCCTTTCCCGGACCGCCGCCGCCAGCGGGTGACGGCCACCGGTCTGCGCGTGGTCACCCAGGGCCGGCCACATCGGCCGTGCTCTGCCGCGGCTCGCCGGCGCCGGGTACTTTGGCGGGCAGTGCCGTGCCGCTGCCGTAGCGGAACGGCACCATCGAGATGCTCCCGCGGCGCGAGCCTGGGAGTATGGGGCACGGACGGCCGGCCGCGCGGGCACCATGCTGCGCTGCCCACCACCTCCCGGACTGCCCACCAGGGCAACTGGGACAAGGAGGACTTCTTGACAGCGCACGGCACCGTCGCCGAGTACGGATCGGCCGCCGCTCTCCCCGACGTGCGTACGGTCGCCGGGCGGATCGTCGCGAACATCGAGCACGTCATCGAGGGCAAGACGGCGACCGTCCGGCTCGCGCTCGCCGTCATGCTGGCCGAAGGCCACCTGCTGATCGAGGACGTGCCGGGGGTCGGCAAGACCAAGCTCGCCAAGGCCCTCGCCCGGTCGATCGACTGCTCGGTGCGGCGCATCCAGTTCACTCCGGACCTGCTGCCCAGCGACGTCACCGGTGTCTCTGTCTACAACCAGGAGACCCACGACTTCGAGTTCAAGCCCGGCGCGGTGTTCGCGAACCTGGTGGTCGGCGACGAGATCAACAGGGCCTCGCCCAAGACGCAGTCCGCGCTGCTGGAGTGCATGGAGGAGCGGCAGGTCACGGTCGACGGCACGAGCTACCAGATGCAGACGCCGTTCATGATCATGGCCACCCAGAACCCCATCGAGATGGAGGGCACCTACCCCCTCCCCGAGGCCCAGCGCGACCGCTTCACCGCCCGGATCGCGATGGGCTACCCGTCAGCCGCCGCCGAGCTGGCAATGCTCGAAGGGCACGGCGAACACGATCCGCTGGACCAGCTCCGCCCGGTCTCGGACGCCGCCGAAGTCCGCGCGCTGGCCCTGGCCTGCCGCCACGTACACGTGTCGGACCTCGTCAAGCAGTACGTGATCGATCTGGTCACGGCCACCCGCAACGCCCCCGACCTGCGGCTGGGCGCCAGTCCCCGGGCCTCGCTCCAGATGCTGCGCACCGCGCGGGCGGTCGCCGCGCTCGAAGGCCGCGACTACGTCCTGCCCGACGACATCCAGAACCTGGCCGTTCCGGTCCTCGCACATCGCCTGCTGCCGACAGCGGAGGCGCAGATCGGGCGCCGCACCCCCGAGTCCGTCGTCGTCGACCTGCTGTCCCGGGTGCCCGTGCCCGACGCCCGAGGCGGACGCGGGGCGCACTGATGGGCGCGGCGCTGCGCGGCCTGACGACCCGGGGGCGGTCCTTTCTCGCCGCCGCGGCGGCCGCCGCCGTATCCGCACTGTTCCTCGGCGAGAAGGACATCTTCCGGGTCGCCGCCCTGCTCGCCCTGCTGCCGTTACTGGCCGCGTTCGTCGTGGCGCGTACCCGCTACCGGCTCTCGTGCACGCGCACGCTCACGCCGAACCGGGTCCAGGCCGGCACCCCGTGCCAGGTCGTCCTCACGCTGCAGAACCTGTCCCGGCTGCCGACCGGCCTCATGCTGCTCGAAGACCAGGTGCCGTACGCGCTGGGCAGCCGTCCGCGGTTCGTCCTCAACCGGCTCGTCGCCCGCCAGGCCAGCCAGGTCAGCTACACCGTCCGGGCCGACGCCCGGGGCCGGTACGTGCTGGGGCCGCTGAGCGTCCGGCTCACCGATCCGTTCGGGCTGTGCGAGCTGACCCGCTCGTTCACCAGCACCGAGCGGCTCGTGGTCACGCCGGTCGTGACGCCGCTGCCCCCGGTCCGGGTCAGCGGCGAGTGGGCCGGGAACGGCGAGAGCAGGGCGCGCTCGATCGCGGTCCACGGCGAGGACGACGCCGCCACCCGCGAGTACCGGCACGGGGACGACCTGCGCAAGGTCCACTGGCGGTCCACGGCCCGGACCGGCGAGATGATGGTCCGCCGCGAGGAACAGCCCTGGCACACCACCGCCACGCTGCTGCTGGACACCCGCTCGTCCGCCCACCGGGGCGACGGCCCGGCGTCCAGCTTCGAGTGGGCGATCAGCGCCGCGGCCAGCGTGGGCGTGCACCTGGGCCGCTCCGGCTACACGACCCGGCTCGTCACCGACACCGAACTGGACCTCAGCGCTGCCGCGCTCGGCGGCGAGGGGGTGCTGCTGGACTTCCTCGCCGAGGTCCGCCCGTCCAAGCACGCCACACTCGCCGACGGGATCCGCCGCCTGCGCCGCGACACCAGCGGACTGGTCATCGCGCTGACCGGCTTCCTCAGTCCCGAGGAGGCCCAGCTGCTGGCCGCCAGCCGTCCCACCGGCACCACCAACATCGCGGTCCTCGTCGACGCCGCGAGCTGGGTGGGCCTTCCCGGTCCGCAGCGGGCCGCCGCCGACGAGCGGTACAACGCCAGCGTCCACACGCTGCTGCTCGGCGGCTGGCGGGTACTGCGCGCCGCGCACGGCAGCCGGCTCGACGCCCTCTGGCCGTACGCCGCCGCGCGCGGCGGGCAGGGCGCGCCGTCCAGCACCTCCCCCGCCCCGGCCAGCCGCACGGGAGCCACCCGATGATCCCCACCCCCGGAGCCCGGCCATGAACGCCCAGCGCCGCCTCGCGCTCGTCGCCGCCGCCGCGACGATCCTCGCGTCCACCGCACTCGCCAGCGTCTACCAGAGCTCGGTCTTCCCGCTGTTCATCCTCGACGCGCCCAACTGGTTCCTCTACGTGGCCGCCGCGGTCGCCGCCGTCGCGGGCGGAGCCACCGGCGCCCGGGCGCTGCGCGCGCCGATCTGGGTCCACCCGCTGGCCGGGCTCGGCGCCCTGCTGCTCTACGTGACGGTCGTCTTCGGCCAGGGCGCGCTGCTCGGCGTCATCCCGATGCCCCACACGTTCGGCAGCCTCGCCTCGCAGGTCCAGTTCGCGTTCGCCGAGATCTCCGAGCTGTCCGCGCCCGTGCCGGTCCACCGCGGGCTGCTGCTGCTCGCCGTCCTCGGCGTCGGGCTGATGGCGGTCGTCGTCGACATGTTCGCCGTCACGCTGCGCCGCGCGTCCCTCGCCGGGCTGCCGCTGCTGGTCCTCTACGCGGTCCCCGTGTCGATCGACCGCGACGCGCTGTCGTGGTGGATGTTCGCGCTCGGCGCCGGCGGGTACCTGTGGCTGCTCGTCACCGAGCAACTCGACCGGGTCAGCCGGTGGGGACGGCCGTTCCGGTCCGGGCAGCGCGATCCGTGGGTGACCTCCTCGCTCGGCAGCACCGGGCGCTGGGTCGGCGCCTTCGGCATCGTCGTCGCCGCGCTGATCCCCGTGCTCGTGCCCGGCATCTCGACGGCGGGCTGGTTCGACGGCATCGGCGGGCAGTTCGGATCCGGCGGCGGCCGGTCCGTCGAGACCATCAACCCCATCACCCAGCTCCGCGGCCAGCTCACCCAGAAGCGCACCGTCGAGCTGCTGCGCGTGCGGACCAACGACAAGGATCCCTTCTACCTGCGGCTCACGACGCTCGACCAGTACGGCAAGCGCGGCTGGACCCAGCACACCCTCTCGGCCACCCCCGAGCAGCGGCTCAGCCGCGGGATCAGCGACGTCAACGGCATCTCCGACGCGCTGCCGACCGTCACGCAGCACACCGACATCCAGGTCGCCGACCTCGGCGGCTCCTACCTCCCGCTCTACGCCAACCCCCGCAAGGTCAAGGCCAAGGGCGACTGGCGGTGGGAGGACCAGTCCGACACCGCGTTCAGCACCGTGGCGCAGCCGACCGGGCTGACCTACAGCTTCGACTCCGAGCGCGTCGCCTACGACGCCCGCACCCTGCTGGCCGCCACCGACCTCGCCGCGGGTTCGAGCCAGGTCAAGAACTTCACAGCTCTCAGCGGATCGGTCGACCCGGACGTCAAGACCATCATCGAGCCCCTGATCGCCGGCAAGCGCACGCAGTACGAGCGGGTCGTGGCCATCAACGACTACTTCTCCCCCAGCAACGGCTTCATCTACGACACCACCACCGCGCAGGGCACCACCGGCAACGACCTGCTCGAGTTCCTCAACCACAAGCGCGGCTACTGCGAGCAGTACGCCTCGGCGATGGCCTACATGGTGCGCGCCGCCGGGATCCCCGCCCGCGTCGCCGTCGGCTTCGGGCGCGGCACCGACCACGGGTCCTACATCTCGGTGACCAACCACGACGCGCACGCCTGGGTCGAGGTCTACTTCAGCGGATCCGGCTGGGTGCCCTTCGATCCGACCCCGCCCGGCGGCGCGGCCGGCACCGGAGGCGGCCTGACCTGGACCAAGCTGCCCGCCGCGGGCAGCCCCGGCGCGATCCCGAGCTCCGGCCCCATCGACCCGAACAACGGCCAGAACCAGCAGCAGGCACCGAACACCCCCGACCGGCAGCGCAAGTCCGACACCGAGACGGCCGTCCCGCAGGCCGCCGGCCAGGACCGGTTCCCCGCCTGGGCCTCTCCCGTGTTCGGGCTCGCCACCCCGATCATCACCACCCGCAACGTGCCGAGCCTGCCCGCGTGGCTGTGGTGGGCGATCGGGCTGCTCGTGGCCGCGGTCGTCGCGTCGGTCCCCGCGCTGTGGCGGCTGGAGACCCGGCGGATCCGGCTCGCGCACGTCCGGTCCCCCAATCCCCTGGTGTCCGCCCACTCGGCCTGGGACGAAGTCGTCGACACCCTCGTCGACGTCGGCCTGCCCGTCTCCACCGGCCAGACGCCCCGCACGATCGCGGGCGGGCTCGCGGCGGCCGGGCTCAGCGCCGAGGCGCAGGCGGCCGCGTGGAAACTCGCCTCCGACGAGGAGGAAGTGCTGTACGCACCGAGGACGCTCCTGGCGGCCCGGGACACCGAGCGTTCGGCCGCCGTGGCCGCGACCAGGCTCGTGTGCGGCGAGATCATGGACCAGGCCCTCCCGCGCGCCCGCGTCCGTGCCCGCTTCCTCCCGCCCTCGCTCACGGTCCGCACCGCCCAGCTGATCTCCGAGACCGGCGAGTCGGTATCGCTGGCCCTGGCAGCGATCCGCGAGTCCCTCACCCGCCTGATCCCCCGCCGCACCTAGCCCCACCCCCCGGACCACCTCGTCCCTGAACGACCCCGCGAATCACGAAGTGTGTGCCCCCAGACCGGCCATAGGCGGCACAACAGCGCGCACTTCGGTGGGGAGGGACCGGCCGCTTGCCAGACAGGGATCGTGGGTGGGAGCCGGCGCGGCTTGGCGGGGCAGCCGCGTGGCGGGGCGGCGGGTAACGGGGCACCCCGCCTCCGGTGGGGGTGGCTGCGGGCGGGCCCGTCCGGAAGTGCGGTAACTGGGACCGGCCATAGGCGGCGGGAAGTTCCGCGCTTCGGGGAGGTGGAAATAATCCAGAATATAATTATCGAAATTAATGAAGCCAAGAGAAAATCAAAATCGATACACAATGCCGGTAAGATACGCTCCTCTGGAGATGAGGTGGAAGACCTAA
>JAOPVE010000202.1 GCA_025963185.1 Actinomycetes bacterium | reverse complement strand
CGGCGGCTGCCGCCGGGGGCACGGCCCGGGGCTGTGCCAGCGGATCCGCGGCGAACGACCCCGGCGGCGGCTCGACCCCGTGCGCGAGCAGCCACTCGCCGGGCGGGCGCTGGGAGATCCTCGGCCGGCCATCGCTCGGAGTGAGCTGAAGGGGGATCGGCGGGAGCAGGCTCGGCCTCGTCGCGGCACCCGCGGGCGCGTCGGCTTCCTCGTCGATCCCGATCGGGCCGGATCGCTGTCCAGTGAGGAACTGCCGGACCACCGGATCCTGTGAGGTCAGCATCAGCTCCCGCGGGCCGAACTGCACGAGCCGTCCGCCGAAGAGGAGCCCGATGCTGTCCGGGACGGTCCGCGCCGTAGCCACGTCGTGGGTGACCAGCAGGAACGTCGATCCAGTGTGCTGGGCCAGGTCCACGATGAGCTGGCTGAGATTGGCCGTGCGCACCGGATCCAGTCCGGCCGCGGGCTCGTCGATCAGCACCAGGTCCGGATCCAGCACCAGCGCCCTCGCGAGCCCCGCCCGCTTGCGCATGCCCGCCGAGACCTGTGCGGGGAACTTGCCGCCGGATCCGGCACCGAGGCCGACCAGCTCCATCTTCTCGCCCGCCAGCGCGGCGATCTCCCGCTCAGACTTGCGGGTGTGCTCGCGCAGCGGCAGGGCGATGTTGTCGAACAGGGAGAGCGCGCCGAACAGTCCGCCGTCGGAGAAGAGCACTCCGAGGTGCCGGCGAGCGGCGAAGAGCTGACGTTGCGAGAGGCGGGTGAGGTCACTTCCGCCGATCCAGATGCTGCCCTTGTCGGGCCGGACTAAGCCCACCAGGGATCGGAGCAGCGCCGACTTGCCCGATCCGGACGGTCCGAGCAGGACGGCGATCTCTCCCGCCTGGACCGTGAACGACACGCCGGACCAGGCCGATGTGCTCAGCCCCTCGACCGTGACCTGCGCGCCCACGCCGTATCCCCTTGCCGTTCAGTGCCAGCTGCTACCTCGCTGATCAACGATCGGCGCGCACTGCGGTAACGGCCTCTCAGCACGTCTGGGCACGCGAAAGCCCCGCCGGCGCGCCGGCGGGGCTTTCGGGACTTGGGCCGTACTACTTCAGGGTGACCGTCGCGCCAGCGCCCTCGAGCTGCGCCTTCGCCTTCTCGGCGGCCTCCTTGTTGACCTTCTCCAGGATCGGCTTCGGGGCCGCGTCCACCAGGTCCTTGGCCTCCTTCAGGCCGAGGCTGGTCAGGGCGCGCACCTCCTTGATGACCTGGATCTTCTTGTCGCCGGCAGCCTCGAGGACGACGTCGAACTCGTCCTTCTCCTCGGGAGCCTCGGCGGCGGCGGCCGGACCGGCCGGGCCAGCGACGGCGACCGGGGCGGCGGCCTTGACGTCGAAGACGTCCTCGAACGTCTTCACGAACTCCGAGAGCTCGATCAGCGTCATCTCCTTGAACGCGTCGAGCAGCTCGTCGGTGCTGAGCTTCGCCATGTCAGGCGGTTCCTTTCAATCTGGTGCCTCGCGCGGGGTAGCCGAACGCGGCGGGTCGGTGGGTTGCGGGCTTGCTCAGCCCTCGGCCGGAGCCTCGGCAGCGTCGGCGCTGGCCTCGGCCGGAGCCTCGGTCGCGTCGGCGGTCGCCTCGGCAGGGGCCTCGGCGGCGGGAGCGCCCGCAGCCTTCTTCTCCTCCAGCGCCGCGGCAAGGCGGGCCATCTGGGTGAGCGGCGCCTGGAAGGTCGCCGCGGCCTTGCTCAGGTTCGCCTTGAGCGCGCCGGCCAGCTTGGCCAGCAGCACCTCACGCGATTCGAGGTCGGCGAGCTTCTTGAACTCGTCAGCGCTGAGGGCCCGGCCGTCGAGGACGCCGCCCTTGATGACCAGCAGCGGGTTCGCCTTCGCGAAGTCGCGCAGCCCCTTGGCCGCCTCGACCGGGTCGCCGTTGACGAACGCGATCGCCGTCGGTCCGGTCAGCAGCCCGTCGAGGCCGTCGAGCCCCGCCGCGGCGGCAGCGCGCTTGGCCAGGGTGTTCTTCGAGACCTGGTACGTGGTCGTCCGGCCCAGCGAGCGGCGCAGCGTGGTGAGCTGCGACATCGTCAGGCCGCGGTACTCGGTGAGCACCGCCGCCTGCGCCTCGGTGAACTGCGCGGTCAGCTCGTCGACCGCCGAGGTCTTGGTGGGTCGCACCTGCGTGTCAGCCATGGTCCTCCTCTCTACGTTTCCAGGCTGGCAGCCCGGGAACGACAGACGCCCCGGCGCAGGGCGCACGGGGCGTAGAGGACCAGATGCCGATGAGGGCAGGTGGCGACGCTTCCGTCCAACCTGCGCGGGTCGCCCGAGGATGTCCTGCGGGACCTTCGGCCGTGCACGCACGGCAGCCAGCGGTCTTCGGTGTGGATTTCAGCGAAAGCATACGTCCCCCCGCCTCCCCCACCAAATCCGCACCCACCTCGGCCGGCGCTCCTCTTGTGGCCACATGCAGCGGCCGATTGGTCAGGCGGGGGCTGTGGCGCCCGCGGGGACGGGAACGGTCGGCGCCGTGGCGAGGTAGCGGTAGCTGATCGTGACGTCGTCAATCCCCCGGCCGCGGAGACGGGTCCGTACCAGGCGGTGACCTGCGTCGATCCATGCTTCGGCGGTGATCGTCGTGACTCCCGCATCCTGGTACAGCTTCGCCGCGTACTGGCGCAGACTCGCCTTCCGGATCGCCTGGTAGCGCTCCATCGGCACTGTCACCGAGTAGTGCACCGCCGAGCCGCCGCCGATCTCGTCGTGGCCCTGCATGGCGGCGGATCCCAGCGCGACGAGACGCCCGAGCTGGGCTCGTGGATGGAGGTCGGCGAGGTCCTCGTCGATCCGGGCGACCGCGAATGCTTCGGGGCCTGATCCGGCGCCGGCCACCCTCGTCCACACCTCGGGGGTCTTGTCGGCAGTCGGCCGGTACCTGTCGTTGACAGCGAGGTAGTGCACGTCGCCGCGGACCAGCGCGTGCAGCTCGTCCCGTCCGTGGATGTACCGGAGCTCGGCGAGCGGGCTCCCGGCGAGCACGGCGCTGCCCGTGAGCTGGACCGGCAGGCCGACCTCGACGCCGGCCACTGTGAACGACACGGCACCGGCGGCCGGGATCGCGTCGATCGCCGCCCGCAGGGCCGCGGCCTGCTCGGCGGACGCCGCGGCACGCACCGCCGACTCCGCCCGGACCACGGCCGTGGCCCCGTTGAGCACCGCGCACCCCGGCAGGACCGTCGCGGCCGCCAGCAGCCCGGCCAGCAGCGCCACCCGGTTAGCACGCATCGCCCAGTCCTCCTCCGCACCCGGCCGCGACCGTAACCGCGCAGGTCAGCGGGTGGAGGGTGGACGGGTGACGGAGAACCGATAGGGGCCACGGATCGCACCGGCCGGCCCCCACCGGGGGTATCCACCCAGCCGGTGACTACAACGTGCCGGACGAACGACAGCGCGCCCCAGCCGGAGCCGGGGCGCGCTGTGGGTGGTGCGGTGGATCAG
>JAOPVE010000392.1 GCA_025963185.1 Actinomycetes bacterium | reverse complement strand
ACGGCGTCGGTGTGGCGGTCAGGTCAGCCAAGAGAGTGAGCCCGCGCCCGCAGCGCGGCGGTTTCGCAGAATCTCGTGAGGAATGCAGGATTTGCCCTCAGATTGGCTGAATCTACTGGCTCGTGGCGAGTGGGCGGTTTGCCGCTTGGGGCACCGGGTAGATGGCTGCTGTTCTGGTCCGGTCCGGCCACTGTGGAGCCGTCGCCACCGCCGACGGCAGGTCTCTAGGTGAAAGGTCCATCAACCATGAAGCGTCGTCTCATCATGGCAACCGTGCTCGCTGGTCTGGTCACGCTTGCCAGCTCGGCGACCGGCGCCGCGGCCAGGGCTGCCACTCCGGTCGAACGGGCCGCCGTGCCAGTGCTCACCGCCCCGATTACCGGCACCCTGACCACCGCGAACGGCCAGACCCGCACGTTAGCGGGGACGTTCACTCCCACGAGTTTCGTGGCGAACGGCGACAACTTGCTGGCGCGCGGCACGGCCACGACCACCCTTCCCGTGGGATCGGCCGCGCGGGCCGTCAGCGTCCCCGTCACGCTCCCCGTGACGCAGGCGCTCGCCACCTGCGACATCCTGCACCTGACGCTCGGCCCGCTCGACCTGAATCTGCTCGGCCTCACGGTGCACCTGGATCGGGTCGTGCTGAACATCGACGCCGTGCTCGGTGGTGGCCTGCTGGGTAACCTCCTGTGCGCGATCGCCAACCTGCTCAACGGCGGCCTACCGCTGAGCAGCATCGTTTCGCTACTCAACGAGATACTGCGCATCCTCGGCTAGCCGTAGCGCGACACGGCCCCGCACCCGACTGAGTGCGGGGCCGGCTCCATGCGGGACCCCCGCAGAAGCCCGCCGTGTTGCCCGCACCGTCGACTTCGGAACGGCCGCCACCGAGGGGCCGCACACCTGGGCGATCCGCGACGTCGGCTCACCTGCATTCACCGCGTCGGCGACGAACACGCAACGCGGGGACCGCCCGCACACGATTCGGCCCGAGCCGAACCGCCGGGCGAACACCCCGGAAGTATGTGCCGCGGGACCGGTCAGGGGCGGCGCAACGGCACACACTTCGGTGGTGGGTGAGCGTTGGTCGCGCCCGCTCGGGGTGTTCGCTGGCATAGCTTGCCGAGATGAACCAGCGCGCCGCCGTCCTCGCCGTCTGCTGTTCGATCCTGGCCGGGTGCTCGGCAACGGCGTCCCCGCAGCCGCCCCCCTTCACCCCGCCCCATGACGGCGGCTCCTACGCCACGCCGAAGTCGCTGGCCGCGGCGATCACCGCCCACACGCCGGTCGCGTGCGCACAATTCGCCGAGGACCACGCGGATGTTCGCTGGCCGTCCGGCACCTGCGACGACCTCGGCGCGCTGGTGGTGGTGTTCGGCGCCGCGGACCGCCCCGCGACCGTCGCCGCCCAGCTCACCGGACGGGACAGCCGGACCTTCCTGAGTGGCCGCAACTGGCTCATCGCGTTCGCGGGTGACGGACGGGACGCGGCCAAGGTCCAGGCGGGCCTTGGCGGAACGATCGGCCACGTCCCCGCCCGCAAGCCGGACACCGACGCGATCGAGCGCCCGTCCTGACGCGCCGCTCCGCGGGAATGTCGCGCGCGCCGCTCCGCGAGAACGTCGCGCGCGCCGCTCCGCCAGAACCTGGGGCGCGCCTCCGCCGGAACGTGGCGCGCCTTTCTGCCGGAACTGTTCGGGCATTCGCGGCGATACCGGGCACCGGTAGCCGCGAATACCCGAACAGTCCGGTTCGCACGGCGCGCCGGCGGGGCGCGCGCCGACGAGCGAGGGCGGGGGCGTGAGGGGGTTCTCAGCAGTGCGGGTTGATCGTGCGATCCGCGGTGTATTCGGTGAAGAGCTGGTGGTAGGACTTGCCCGTGACCTGGGCGAACACACCCTGCCAGTCCGGGTGGTCGACGCTCACGCCGAGGTTGAGATCGTGCACGAGCTGGTACTTGGCGCCGCTGTGGTCGTAGTGCTGGGTGACCCAGAGCAGGAACCGGGCGGCCTCGCGGTAGCCGCTGTCCCAGGCCTTCTGCTCGTCGAAGAAGCCACTGTCGGTTGCGGACAGCCCGGCGATCTTCCAGGCCGGATCCTCGCCGTGGGCAACGAAGCGGACGAAGTCGGGGATCCCCTCGCCGTAGAACTTCACGACGTCCGGGTACGGGTAGCCGGTCTGGAGCAGGTGCGCGGACTCGTGCATCCACATGCCGGAGTCCTGGCGGTCGACGGCGTCCAACCAGTCCTTGTACGGGATCTCGATCGTGCCGTCACCGAACCGCGCGTGTGCGTCGGTGGTGAGGATCATCGTGCCGATCCCCTGGTCAGGGTGCTTGAGGTCGTCGGGCGTCGCGAACCGCTGCCACGCGCCCGCCCACTGGTTCACCCAGATCGTGGTCGCGGGGTCGAGGTACTTCTTGTCGAGCGCGGGGACGCCGGGGTTGACGACGATCCGCGGGTGCGGGTCCTGTGTCGCATCGCGCTCGGGATACGGGAAGCACGACCCGGGCACCGAGGGCGAAGTCGAAGGGGAAGGGGAAGGCGCGGAGGGGGATCCGTAGGCTTCGAGCTCGTAGATCCGGGCCACGCCGCCGGTGGCAGCCTGCTCGGGCCGCAGCACCGTGAGGCGCACGTAGCGGCCCGTCGCGGCGACCGGCTGGGTGGTCACGCTGGCCGTGTTGCTGCGGATCCGCGCCGCGGTGCTGAAAGTCGTCCCGTCCGAGGAGACCTCGACGTCGAAGTCGCGCGTGTTGAGGGCGGCGTTCTCGCCAGCGGATCCGGCGTGCCGCACGACGACCGAGGTGAGCGCCGTCGCGGATCCGAGGTCGACCACCAGCGACTTGGCCGCCGCCGCGGTGCACCACTTGGCGTGCGGCCCGGACGTGATCCCGTCGACCGCCTTGGCCGCAGCCTCGTCGGCGCGGCAGGGGGCTGATCCGGTGGCCGGGCGGCTCAGCGCGAGGTTCGGCCCGGTGACGGCACCCTGGCTCGCGAGGGCGGCGGGGATCGATCCGGCGGCGACGAGCGCGACCGCGGAGGCCGCCAGGACGAGCACGCGGCGGTGGGGCGAGCGGGCGGCCGGGTGCCGGGGTGGTGGGGTCATCGAGCGCGGACTCCTCGCCGGGGTGGCCTCGGTGCGGCAGCGCGGCCGGTGGGGATCGGGCGCCGGGCGGCTCCCCGAACACGACGGCGCGGCCGGCCCGCGAGTGTGGGGCTCGCGGGGGCCGCCGTGCCGTGCGGCCCTGACCCTAGGGTGCGGCCGGATCGCCCGGACAGGTCCTTAAGGTGCTGATAAGGACCCCGCCAGCCGAGCTTAAGCACGGCGGACCGGGGATCAGGCCCCGCCGAACCAGCCCGGGACGTCGAGCGGCAGCAGCACGCCGGGGGTGACCTTGGCCAGGTCCTCTTCGAGTGCGCGCAGGCGATCCGGGCCGAGTGCGGTGGACCATTCCGAGCGCAGCCGCTCGAAGATCCGGGCGGAGAGGGCGAGCGAGTCGGTGCCGCGGGAGGTGAGCCGGGCGAGTTTGCTGCGCGCGTCGGCGGGATCCGGCACGCGCTCGACGTAGCCGAGCCGCTCCAGCGTTTCGAGGTGCTTCCCGGCGGCCTGCTTCGACACGCCGAGCCGGCGCCCGAGGTCGGCCGCGCTGACCCCGCCCGGGCCGATCGCCTGCAGGACGAAGCCGTGGACCGGCCGGAGCCCGGGGTGGCCGTGCTCGGCGAGTTCGGCGTGCAGCCGGTCCACCAGCACGCGGAACCCGGCGAGCAGCCGCAGTGGCAGGACGAAGCCCGGCGGATCCGTTGACAAGATCGACAACCTCGTTAACTATATGGACAACAACATTGTCTAACTCTACGGGAGGACGCCATGACTGTCATCCGCGCCGCCGCGAGCCGCCGCAGCGAGACGCCGAACGCGGTGATGACCACCCTCGCCTCGCCCACCCAGGGCGGTGCGACCCAGGCGCTCTGGCGCGTCGACATGCCACCGGGGCGGACCGGCCCACTGCACTCCGCCGACGCCGAACAGGTCTGGACGGTCCTCGGCGGCGCGGCAACGGCCGAGGTCGGCACCGAGCGCACGACCGTCGAGCCGGGCGACACGCTCGTGATCCCGGCCGGCGCGCCACGCCGGGTGAGTACCGGCGACCTGCCGTTCATCGCCGTGGTCGCCGCACCTGCCGGCGTCGGCGTCTACCGCGCCGGGGAGACCGAGCGGATCGAGCCGCCCTGGGCCGTCTGACCCCTCAGGCGGGCCGGTAGACCGACACGTGCCCGGTGCTCGCGGGGCCGAACGGCGCGCGATCCCACCCCGCGTAGCGCTCGGCGAGCCCGAGACCGGCCCGCTCTGCCAGTTCGTCCAGTTCGGCGGGCCAGCAGTAGCGCTCGGCGTGCGGGCGAAGGCGGGTCCCGCCGGGGCCGAAGGTGATCTTCTGGCTCAGGATCCGCTGCGTCGCCGGGTCGTGCGCGTGGACCTCGATCGTCGCGGAGTCCTCGGTCACGGCGAGTACGTCGAGGGCGTGGCCTCCGGCGAACCGGTCCGGATCGGGCACGTAGGCCTCGATCACGAACGCGCCCCCGGGATCGAGAACGGCGGCCACGTTGCGGAAGCAGGCGGCCTGCCGATCCGGATCGACGAGGTTGAACAGCGTGTTGAAGACCAGGTAGACCAGCCGGAACGGTCCCGTGGCGGACACGTCCGCCAGGTCGCCGATCACCACGGGGATGGCCTCGCCGCCCGGCTTGGCGCGCAGGCGCTCGACCATGAGCGGCGAGCCCTCGATGCCCTCCACGGTCACTCCTCGGGTCGCCAGCGGCAGGGCCACCCGGCCGGTGCCGATCGCGAGCTCGAGGGCGCGCCCGTCACCGGCCAGCGCCGCGAGGAACGCCGCCGCCGGATCCGGATCAGGGTTTGCGCCCTCGTCATAGTCGGCCGCCCAGAGACGGCCGAAATGCGCGGGATCATCGAAGGCTGTCATCCCGGCGAGCCAATCAGCGCCGGGCCACCCGGACAACCGATTTCGGCGCCGGGCGAGGGCGGATCAGCGCTGGCCGCTGCCGCTTCCGCTGGCGCCCAGCAGGTTCGCCAGGGTGGCGTCGAGGTCGAGGTGCTCGCTCTCGGCGCCCAGCGGGACCTGCACATACGTGCGGGTCAGGAAGTCTTCGAGGCTCGCCCGCGGAACCTCGAACAGCGCGTGCCCGTCGGGCGAGGACAACGCGAGGGCGGCCACCGGGCCGTCGTCGCCCAGCCACGGCCACACCCGCACGTCGCCCATTCCGGACGGCTCGCGCAGACCATCGACCAGCAACTGCCGGGCGAAGGACCACGAGACTTCAGCACCCGGCTCGTCGCCGCCAGCGTGGAAGACCACCTGGACGGCGTACGGGTCGACCGGCTCGTAGCGGAGGCTCGCGAGCACAGGAAGGGCCGTCCCTTCCGGGACGACCAGACTCAGCGATACCTCAACCTGCACCCGGGTTGGACGTGGGCTTCGCATCTCGGCACCCTTTCTGCAATTCCTGCGCCGGGCAGAGCCCGAGTCATATCCGTTGTACCCATGCTGGGCGCCCCGCAAACCTCCGCCGGAACGCACTACCGTCCGGAGAAGCGGGGAAGAAAACCGTTCTGCCGTTGCTAACGAACGTCTGCCATGAGGAGCAACGTGGTCGAGCCGCCGAAAATATCTGGCGACCTTGGCGCGCCTCCTGCACAGCCCGCCACCTCGACGGACGAGATTCTAGTTCGGGCTCTCGTGCAGCGGCGCCCCGAAGCGATCGACGAGCTCTTCGCCCGGTATGGGCGCCAGGTCTACTCCCTCGCCCGGCGGATCGTCGCCGACGACGGCCTCGCCGAGGACGTCGCCCAGGAGGTCTTCCTCGGCCTGTGGAGGGATCCGGGCAAGTACGACCGGTCCCGCGGAACCTTCGGCAGCTGGTTGCTGTCCGTGACGCATCACAAGTCCGTCGATGCGGTTCGGCGGGAGGAGGCGGTCCGGCGGCGAGGCGACAAGCTCGCGGGGGAGCTACCCGTTCGTCCCGAGCAGAGTGGCGTTGACGAGGCAGTATGGAATCAGCTCAGGCGCGAGCAGGTCCGCGGGGCACTCGCCGAGCTACCCGCACCACAACGCGAGGCGCTCGCCCTGGCCTACTACGCCGGATATACCCAGCGTGAAGTAGCCGAAATCACCGGCGCTCCGCTGGGAACCGTGAAGACGCGCATGCTGACCGGCCTCCGCCGGCTCGGCGAACTACTCAAGGACTCGCCAGCACGCGACCGATCCGCAGGAGAGGGGGACCCGCGATGAGCACGCCGCACCAGCCCGAGCACGGCCACGAGGTGTACGAAGAGCTCGCCGCCGGGTGGATCCTGCACTCGCTCGACGAGGCCGAGGAGCGCGAGTTCCAGCGCCACCTCGACGCGTGTCCGGCGTGTCAGGCCGCCGTGGCGGACTACGCCGCCGCGCTCGCCGAGATGGCGGTGGCCGTTCCGTCGGTGGATCCGCCCGCGCGGCTCGGGGAGCGGATCCGTGCCGAGGTCGCCCTCGACCTGGCCCCCACCGCACCGCACGCCGCGCCATCGCCGGGGCCTTCCGACACGCCCGCGCGCCGGAACGCCGCGCCGGCGGCGGTCCCGGTGGCCGGCCTCTCCGACCTGTCCGCCCGCCGCGAGGAAGTCGCCCGGCGCCGGTCTCCGCTGCGGTGGCTCGCCGTGGCCGCGGCCGTCGTCCTCGTTGCGCTTGTCGCGGGAAACGTGGTGCTGTTCCGCGAGCAGCGCGACGCCCGCGAACGGTTCTCGGCCCAGCAGGCCCAAGCCCGCGAGCTCGCCCGGACCCAGCAGACCGTCATCGGCATGCTCGCCCGCACCGACGTCCGCAAGGCCATGCTCGCCACCCCCGGCGGGAAGGACAAGGCCATGGTCATGGTCGAGCCGAGCGGGGCGCTGCACGTGGTCAGCAACGGGCTCGGGCGCAACGACCCTGGCCGCAACACCTACGTGCTCTGGCGGATCGGCGCGGGAGGCGGCGCCCAGCCCACCGCCGCGTTCGACGTCACCCGCGACGGCATGACGCTCATGGACGCGGGCCGGCTGCCGTCCGGGGCAACCGCAGTCACCGGGTTCGCGGTCAGCCTCGAACCCGGCCGCCAGCTCCCGCCCACGCCGTCGGAGGTCGTCGCCCAGGGCACCGTCCGGAGCTGAGCGCGGCTGACCACCCGGCCGGGCGCGCGGCACCGCCAGCCGGATCCCGTTCCACGGTCGCTGACCCGATCCGGTATGGTGTCCCACGTTCGGCGGGCGATTAGCTCAGCGGGAGAGCGCTCCGTTCACACCGGAGAGGTCACTGGTTCGATCCCAGTATCGCCCACCCTTGCCCTGCCGCAGGTCACAGCCTCGGAGGCGCCCCCCGATGGGGGCGCCTCTTGCTGACTCGGCTACGCGCCAGCCGCAGAAGTCAGCAAATCGTCAGCAAACGCTGCCAGGACGCGCTCCGCCCGGCCCGCCGACCCGTGGGTGTAGAGGTTGAGCGTCGTCGAGCCTCGCTCGTGACCCATGACCTCCTTCACATCGTTGACCGGTACTCGCCGAGACACGAGCCACGGCGCGTAGGAGTGGCGTAGGTCGTGGAACCGGATGCCGCCGCTTGCCACCCCAGGCGACTGTGAAGACCGTGATCCGTGGGATTCGGTGAGCCGTTCGAGTGGTGCGCTTCGTCGTTCTGTCGTTACTCATGCCATTGAGCATCGTCAGTGCGTCAGCTTTTGTGCAGATGACAGATAGAGACGAGAGAGGACACGGACATGTCCACGGACAGAGGGACACGTCCCCGTCCTAACATGGTGTTGATCGCCAAGCGTGAGCAGTAGGCATGGACTTCTCGCCGCCGCGCTGCACGCGAGTTACACCTCATCTGGAAGACGAACTTTCCGGGTGCGCCAGACATTGACTCGCTCGAAAAGGCGCTCTACCGGCACGAGACGGGACGCACGCAAGTTCGCGACGAGATATATCGCCGGCTGTACTGCCTAGCCTACGATGCAACTCCGGGTGAGCTATTCGGAGATGAGGAGTATGGTGACGCAGGCTTAGACAGCCACGAGCGGTCTGGACGGCTCCCCGATGCGCAGCAGCATGAGCTAATATCTCGCATTGATTCCATGCCCTGGCTTCGCGACTTCCTGGCCGAAAGCCTAGAGGCGATCGATAGTATAGAGGCTCACTACGCTGGGACTATGGCTCCCGTTTTATGTCGTCAGGCATTCGACGACTGCCTGCGGCAACTGCTTGATTTGCGACGCGGCCAGTTCGAGGCGCCATTCGATGACAACGAGCTGGTCTACGCGCTCACGAGGCGGACTGAGCGCGACCTGCTAGCCACCAGCGTCGAGGAGGTTGATCTGAAGTGGTGGCAA
>JAOPVE010000356.1 GCA_025963185.1 Actinomycetes bacterium | reverse complement strand
CCGGCCAGCCCGCCGGCGGGGCAGCCCGTGGGTCAGCCACAGGGTCCGCCGCAGCGGCACGCCGCGCCGCCGTCCGGGCCGCCCTCGCATGCCCAGCCCGCCCCGCCGGTCCGGCCGCCGGCCGCCTTAGCGCCACCCCAGCCCGCCGGCAACGCGACCAGGATGATGCCCGGCGTCGGACCGCAGCAGCCGCCCGCACCCCATGCGACCCAGGTCATCGGGCCGCGCCAGCCCGACGGTCCGGCCAAGCCCCGGCGATCGGTGTACCTGGAGTCCCCCGAGGCCATGCGGGCGTCCGCGGCCGGGGAGACGACCGGGATCCCGCGTCCGGGCCGGCCCGCCGACCAGCGCCGGATGATGGTCTTCGCCGCGATCGCCGTCGCCGTGGTCCTCGTCATGGGGCTCGGGGCATACGCGATCGCGCAGTTCGGATCCGCGACCCCGGCCGCCCGGTGGATCGGGTCCGAGTCCAGCAGCGGCGGCGGTACCAGCGCCCAGGATCCGGCGTTCACCGAGTGGACCCATCCCACCGGCGGGTACAGCGTCCAGGTGCCCAAGGGCTGGAAGCTGCAGTGGGACGGCACCCACACGCGGGCCAAGTTCTACAACGCCAGCGGCGCGGTCTACGTCCAGCTCTACCAGAACAAGGTCGGCAAGGCCTCGATCGAGGACGTCTGGAAGGCCGGCGAGAACTACCAGAAGAAGAACGTGAAGGACTACGCCCGGGTGGCGTTCAAGCCCGCGAAGATCGCCGGCCAGGACGCCCTCGACTGGGAGTGGACCTACTTCAGTGACAAGACGAACGTGACCCGGCACATCCTCGACCGGGGGATCGTCATCGACGGCACCAGCTACGAGCTGTACATCTCCGCGCCCGACAAGCAGTACGCGGCCAACGTGCACCTGCTCGACAAGGTCTCCGAGTCCTTCCGGATCACCAAGTAACAGTGCGCGGGCGCAGCCTCGGCGCGCACTCTCCAGGCCCCGCGCGGGTAACCTCACGTTCCGTGAACGTTGATCCGACTGGCCTGGCCGAGGCCGCAGCCGCCCAGATCGCGTCCGAAACCGGCATCGCCAGGCACGACGCGGCGATCGTGCTGGGATCCGGGTGGGCGCCCGCCGCCGACCGGATCGGCGTGGCCGACACCGAGATCCCGGTGGCCTCGCTGCCGGGGTTCGCGGCGCCGTCGGCGGTCGGGCACGGCGGCACGGTCCGCTCGGTCGCCTCCGCCGCCGGATCGCGCGTGCTCGTGTTCCTCGGCCGCACCCACCTCTACGAGGGCAGAGGCACCGACTCGGTCGTGCACGGGGTGCGAGTCGCCGCGGCCGCCGGGTGCCGCGCGATCGTCCTCACCAACGCCGCCGGGGGCCTGCGCGACGGGCTCCGGGTGGGCCAGCCCGTCCTGATCTCCGACCACCTCAACCTCACCGCGCGCTCGCCACTGGCCGGAGCCCAGTTCGTCGACCTCACCGACCTGTACTCGGCGCGGCTGCGCAAGATCGCCATGGCCGCGGATCCGTCCCTGACCGCGGGTGTGTACGCCGCGCTGCCGGGGCCGCACTACGAGACCCCGGCCGAGATCCGGATGCTGCGCACGCTGGGGGCGGATCTGGTCGGCATGTCGACCGTCCTGGAGGCGATCGCGGCGCGCGCGGCCGGGCTGGAGGTCCTCGGCGTCTCGCTGGTCACCAACCTCGCCGCGGGGATCACCGGCGAGCCGCTCAGCCACGCCGAGGTGCTCGCCGCCGGGCGGGACGCGGCCGAGCGGATGGGCGCCCTGCTGGCCGAGGTCGTCGGATCCCTGTGACCGATTCCGAGAGCTCCGCGGACACGGCCACCCGCGAGCTGCGGCATGCCGTGCAGCGGTGGCTCGCCGACGATCCGGATCCGGAGACGCGGGTCGAACTCGAAGCCCTCATGGACCGGCTGCCGGACTCCGCCGCCGAGCTGACGGACCGGTTCTCCGGCCCCCTGACGTTCGGCACGGCCGGGCTGCGCGGACCGGTCCGGGCCGGCCCCAACGGCATGAACAGGGCCGTTGTGCGGGGCGCCGCCGCCGGGCTCATGGCGTACCTGTGGGACAGCGGCGCGCGCGGCCCGCTCGTGATCGGCTACGACGCCCGCGCCGGCAGCGCGGCGTTCGCGCAGGAGACCGCGGCGGTGTGCACCGGGGCCGGGCGCGAGGCGCTGCTGCTGCCCGGCCTGCTGCCGACCCCGGTGCTCGCGTTCGCGGTCCGCAAGCTCGGTGCCGCGGCCGGAGTCATGGTCACCGCGAGCCACAATCCGTCTGCGGACAACGGCTACAAGGTCTACCTCGCCGACGGGGCCCAGCTCGCGCCTCCCGCAGACGAGGCCATCGAGGCCGCGATCCGGGCCGTGCCGTCGCTGATCGACGTCCCGCTCGGGCCGCCCGGGCGCGAACTCGGCCCGGAGGTACTGGAGTCCTACCTGGACGCGGTGGCCGGGCTCGTCGATCCGTCGTCGGCGCGGGAACTGTCCGTGGCGTACACCCCGATGCACGGGGTCGGCGGCGCGACCATGGTCCGGGCGTTCGAGCGGGCCGGGTTCGCCGCGCCGTCCGTGGTGGCCGAGCAGGCCGATCCGGATCCGCGGTTCCCGACCGTCGCGTTCCCCAACCCCGAGGAGCCGGGCGCCACCGACCTGTTGCTCGCCCTCGCCGAGAACATCCATGCGGATCTCGCCATCGCCAGCGATCCGGACGCCGACCGGTGCGCGGTCGCCGTACCCCTGCCCGGCGGCGGGTGGCGCCCGCTCACCGGTGACGAGGTCGGGATCCTGCTCGCCGACCACGTGATGCGCCGCGGCGCGACGGACACCAACCACACTCCTGGGACCTATGCGACCACGATCGTGTCCTCCTCCATGCTGCGCGCGCTGTGCGAGCGGCGCGGCCTGCCCTACGCCGAGACCCTGACCGGCTTCAAGTGGATCGTCAGGGCAGCCCCCAACCTCGCCTACGGGTACGAGGAGGCACTGGGGTACGCCGTCGCGCCCGGCCTGGTCCGCGACAAGGACGGGATCAGCGCGGCCCTGCTCGTCGCCGAGCTGGCCGCGTCGCTGCGGCCGCGCACACTGCTCGACCGCCTGGACGAACTCGCCGCCGAGGTGGGCGTGTACCTGACCGGCGCGGTGTCGATCCGGGTGGACGACCTGGCCGAGATTGGCGAGCTCATGGCCGGGCTCCGCGCCGCCCTCCCGGAACAGCTCGTGGGCCGTCCGGTGGAGTCCGCCGAGGACCTGTGGCCGGACACCGACGCCGTGATCCTGCGGGCGGGTGGGCTACGGGTCGTGGCCCGGCCATCGGGCACCGAGCCGAAGCTGAAGCTGTACCTGGAGGTCCACGCCGAGGTCACCACGTCCGTCGCCGAGGCCCGCGCCACCGCCACCGCGGACCTGGCGAGCCTGGAGGCCGAGGTCCGCACCGCGTTCGGTGCCTGACCGGGCCTCACGCACGGATCAGACCGCGCCGAACTGGCGGTCCCCGGCGTCGCCGAGCCCGGGGACGATGAACGCCGAGTCGTTCAGCCGGTCGTCGATCGCCGCCGTGACGACCCGGATCGGCAAGCCGGACTCCCCGAGCCGCTTCAGCCCCTCGGGCGCGGCCAGCGCGCAGATCACGGTGATGTCGGTGGCCCCACGGCTGGTCAGGAGCCCGACGCAGTGCTCAAGGGATCCGCCGGTGGCGAGCATCGGATCCAGCACGATCACGGGACGGCCGGTCAGCTCCGCGGGCAGCGACTCCATGTACGCCCGGGGCCGGAACGTGTGCTCGTCGCGCGCGAGCCCCACGAAGCCCATCGAGGCCTCCGGGAGCAGCCCGAACGCGGCCTCGGCCATCCCCAGCCCGGCCCGCAGCACGGGGACCAGCAGCGGCGGGTTCGCCAGCCGGATCCCCGTGGTGCGCGCCACCGGGGTGTGCATCGGGAACTCGTCGACGGCAACGGATCTGGTGGCCTCGTAGACGAGCATCACCGTCAGCTCGCGCAGCGCCGCCCGGAAGGTGGCCGAGTCGGTGCGCGCGTCGCGCATGGTGGTCAGCCGCGCGGCGGCGAGCGGGTGATCGACGACGAGGGTGTCCATGCCAGGCAAGGTACCGCCCGCCGATTCCCGAAGTGCGGTAACCGCGACCGGTCCTGACCGGCCGGAGTTACCGCGCTTCCGGGTAGCTACACGGACAGGCGGGTCCTGGCGGCGACCTCGGGCAGGATCCGCCGGGCGCCGGTCCAGAGCAGGGCGAGCACCCCGACGGCCGTGATCCCCGAGGCCAGGTTGAACGGATCGCTGAACCCGTCCGCCTCGGGCAGTGCGATCCGCGGGAGCGCGACCAGCCACATCACCACCGTGAGGACCATGGCCAACCGCCCGTGCGTACTCCCCGGACCCGCCAGCCGCCGGACCCCCAGGCAGACCAGCGCGCAGAGCATCGTGCCGCCGAGTTCGAGCCACTCGCGGTACTCCCCGGCGAGCAGGCTCGCGAACGCCAGCCCCACCGCGAGCGCCCTCGCGCCGATGAGGGCAGCGTTCTCCCTGGTCATGGCCAGGCCGGCGACGATCGTTGCGTAGCCGAGCGCGTCCGCGATCATCACCTGGGTCCCCGTGAACCGGATGTGGACGAAGACCAGCAGGAAGCCGGCGGCCGCCACGCGCAGTCCTGAGTTCACGCGCAGAGGGTAGAGGTGTCTGTCCAGCGGCGGGCCGGATCCGCCAATCTCCGCCGGCGAGGGCGAAACCGCCGTGCGTAGACTCGGCGGCATGACTGCGACGGCGCCGCCGCCGTACTCGGACGTGACCCGGTCCGAGGCGTCGCTCCGGCGGTTCCTCCACGGCCTGCCCGGAGTCGACCAGGTCGGCGCGGAGGCCAGGGCCGCGATGCTCGGCACCCGCTCGATCAAGACGACCGCCAAGGCCTGGGCGCTCGATCTGGCGATCCGCATGATCGACCTCACCACCCTCGAAGGCGCGGACACCCCGGGCAAGGTGCGGGCGCTCTGCGCCAAGGGACGCCATCCCGGTCCGGGCAGCCCCCCGGTCGCCGCGATCTGCGTCTATGGCGACATGGTGCCGACGGCCGTCGACGCGCTGCGCGGCAGCGGGGTCCACGTGGCGGCGGTCGCGACGGCGTTCCCGTCCGGGCGCGCGGCGCTCGACGTCAAGCTCGCCGACACGCGGCACGCCGTGGCCGACGGCGCGGACGAGATCGACATGGTGATCGACCGCGGCGCGTTCCTCTCGGGACGCCACCAGCAGGTCTACGACGAGATCGTCGCGGTGAAGGACGCCTGCGGCGGCGCGCACCTCAAGGTGATCCTCGAAACCGGCGAACTGTCCACCTACGACAACGTGCGGCGGGCATCCTGGCTGGCGATGCTCGCCGGCGCCGACTTCATCAAGACCTCGACGGGCAAGGTGTCCCCGGCGGCGACCCTGCCGGTCACGCTGGTGATGCTGGAGGCCGTGCGCGACTTCCGGGACGCGACCGGGCGGCAGGTCGGCATGAAACCGGCCGGCGGCATCCGCACGGCCAAGGACGCGATCAAGTACCTCGTGCTCGTCAACGAAACCACCGGCGAGGACTGGCTGAGCCCCGACTGGTTCCGCTTCGGCGCGTCGAGCCTGCTCAACGACCTGCTCATGCAGCGCGACAAGCTCGCCACCGGCCACTACTCCGGCCCCGACTACGTCACCCTGGACTGAGCGATGAGCGAGCGAACAATCGGCACTGGGCGCGCCGTTCCTCATGGTCGGCCGGAGCTTGGGGGATGGGCATGAGCGGCTTCGAGTACGCGCCCGCACCCGAGTCCAGGGCGGTCGTCGACCTGGATCCGTCCTACGGCCTGTTCATCGGCGGCGAGTTCACCGACGGCACCGGATCGGCGTTCAAGTCGATCTCGCCCGCCACCGAGGAGGTGCTCGCCGAGGTCCACGAGGCCTCCGCCGCCGACGTGGACCGGGCCGTCGCCGCAGCCAGGCACGCCTACGAGCGGGTCTGGCGGGACATGCCCGGCCGGGACCGCGGCAAGTACCTGTTCCGGATCGCCCGGCTGATCCAGGAGCGCTCGCGCGAGCTCGCCGTGCTGGAGTCCCTCGACAACGGCAAGCCGATCCGCGAGGCGCGGGACGTCGACCTGCCGCTGGTCGCCGCGCACTTCTTCTACTACGCGGGCTGGGCCGACAAGCTGGCCTATGCCGGGCACGGCACCCAGCCGCTCGGCGTCGCCGGGCAGATCATCCCGTGGAACTTCCCGCTGCTCATGCTCGCCTGGAAGATCGCGCCCGCGCTGGCCTGCGGGAACACGGTCGTGCTCAAGCCGGCCGAGACCACCCCGCTGACCGCTCTGCTGTTCGCCCAGATCTGCCAGCAGGCCGAACTTCCCCCGGGGGTCGTCAACATCGTCACCGGCGCGGGGGCGACGGGGCGGGCCCTCGTGGAACACCCCGGGGTCGACAAGATCGCTTTCACCGGATCCACGGAGGTCGGCCGCTCGATCGCCAGGGCCGTCGCGGGCACCCCCAAGCGGGTCACGCTGGAACTGGGTGGCAAGGCCGCGAACATCGTGTTCGACGACGCGCCGATCGACCAGGCCGTCGAGGGAGTCGTCAACGGCATCTTCTTCAACCAGGGGCACGTGTGCTGCGCCGGATCGCGGCTGCTCGTCCAGGAGCCCGTCTACGACGAGGTGCTGGCGTCGCTCAAGCGGCGGCTCGCCACCCTGCGCGTCGGGGATCCGCTGGACAAGAACACCGACATCGGGGCCATCAACTCGGCCGAGCAACTGGCCCGGATCCGCGAGCTGAGCGACATCGGCGAGGCCGAGGGTGCCGAGCGCTGGTCCCCGCCGTGTGAGCTGCCCGACCGCGGCTTCTGGTTCCCCCCGACGCTGTTCACCGGTGTCTCGCAGTCGCACCGGATCGCCCGCGAGGAGATCTTCGGCCCTGTCCTGTCGATCCTCACGTTCCGGACCCCCGCCGAAGCCGTCGAGAAGGCCAACAACACCCCGTACGGGCTCTCCGCGGGCGTGTGGACGGAGAAGGGCTCGCGCATGCTGTGGATGGCCGACCGGCTGCGCGCCGGGGTCGTGTGGGCCAACACCTTCAACCGCTTCGACCCCACCTCGCCGTTCGGCGGGTACAAGGAGTCCGGCTACGGGCGCGAGGGCGGACGGCACGGACTCGGGGCGTACCTGCGATGACGCGGCTCCCGGTGCTCAAGACGTACAAGCTCTACATCGGCGGGAAGTTCCCGCGCAGCGAGTCGGGACGGTCGTATCCGGTGTCCTCTCCGTCGGGCGTGGTCAACGCCGCCCAGGGATCGCGCAAGGACGTGCGGGACGCCGTCGTCGCGGCCCGCGCGGCCTTCGGCGGATGGTCGCGCGCCACCGCCTACAACCGGGGCCAGGTGCTGTACCGGGTCGCCGAGCTGCTGGAAGGCCGCCGCGCCGAGTTCGGCCGGCTCGCCCCCGACGTGGACGAGGCCATCGACCGCTGGGTCTGGTACGCAGGCTGGACCGACAAGATCGCCCAGGTCGCGGGCAACGCCAACCCGGTCGCCGGGCCGTACTTCAACCTGTCCGTGCCGGAGCCGACCGGGGTCGTGGGCATCCTCGCCCCCCAGTCCTCGCCGCTACTCGGACTGGTGTCGGTGCTCGCCCCAGCGATCCTCACTGGCAACACGGCGGTGGTGATCGCCTCGGAGTCCAGCCCGCTCGCGGCGGTCGCCCTCGCGGAGGTGCTCGCCACCTCGGACGTCCCCGGCGGAGTCGTCAACATCGTCACCGGGCGGACCGCCGAACTCGCCCCGCCGCTCGCCGGGCACCTGGACGTCAACGCCCTCGACCTCGCCGGAGCTCCGGTGGACCTCGCCGCGTCGCTGGAGGGCCTGGCGGCCGAGAACCTCAAGCGGGTGGTCCGCCGCGCCGATCCCGAGCCGGACTGGACCGCCGAGCCCGCCCTCGACCGCGTCCTGGCCTTCACCGAGACCAAAACTGTGTGGCACCCGATCGGCGTGTGACACGCCGACCCGGATGCGACTCGTGGACGCGCCGGTCTAGGGTCTGGTTGAGAATCTGTTGGGGCGATCTATGCACAGTGGGACCGGAGGATTGACGTGGCCAAGCCCGGCTCGAGCAAGCGCGATGAGTCACTGGCTGGTGACGGCACCGAGCCGCCGGTGACCGCGCCCGCTGTCGACGAGGCGCCTGCCTCCGACGAGCCCGCGGACCTACTTGCGGAGGATCTCGCCGTCGACGAGGACCTCGCCGTTGAGGAGGACGCCGTCGTTGATGAGGACGCCGTCGTTGATGAGGACGCCGTCGACGAGGAGCCAGGCGACGACACGGCCGCTGCCGACGTGCCCGAGGAGTTCGAGATCGCCGAGGACGACCAGTCGCCGCAGACGGCGCTGTTCTGGGCCGACGCCGAGATCGATCCGGTCGAGGTCGCGCTGCCGTCCGGGGTCGGCCTGACCCTGCGGCACTACCACGTCATCGAGGACGCCGACGGGGACGAGGCCGAGGAGGCCGTCTTCCTCGCGCACAAGGGCAAGCTGCACCTGTTCAAGACCGCCGAGGCCCTGGTCGAGTTCATCAACTCCGACGCCCCGCACGACCTCAGCGAGATCGACGGCTGGAGCCGGGTCCAGCGCCTGTGCAAGCCGTCCGACGTGGTCGCCGCCGAGGACGACCGCTACGAGCTCGACCTCGTCGTCGAGAACCTCCGCGGCGAGCACGACGCCTGGGACCCTGACCTGCTCATCAGCGCCGGAGAGTTCGCCCGCGACGCCGCCTTCGCCTGCGAGCTGGCCGACGTCCTGGCCGCGCTCGCCCCGGGATCCCCCCTGGACGACCTCGACGAGGCCCTGCGCGACGGCGGGTTCATGGCCCGCCGCCGCCTGAAGAAGATGAGCTCGGAACAGGCGGCCATCGCCTGGCGATCCGTGGTGGGCAAGATCTCCACCGCGGTCACCTGGCACGACTGACCGTTCTCCCCGCTCGCCACCGGGCCCAAAGATCAAGATCCGGCAGCGGACCGGCACGACCCGCGAGCCGTAACCACCCGCAGCGACCGCCCCACAACGAGCCCCGAGTACCCAACGAGCCTCCCGAAACCACTACCGAAGTGCGGTAACCACGGCCGGTCCTGACCGGTCACAGTTACCGCACTTCGGCGTTGTGGCGCCGGACCCTTAAGGGGCCGGTTCGTTCGGGCGGCGGATTCGGGCACGGGGACGGGGGTTCTAGCGTTATCACTGCGGCCGGGGCGACTCGCCCCGGACCGCACCAACGCACCGCGCGGAGTGTTTCGCCGCGCGAGAGGAGTGAGTCTCGATGACGCTGACCCGTCCCCGCTCCGGCCGGATCATCGCC
>JAOPVE010000185.1 GCA_025963185.1 Actinomycetes bacterium | reverse complement strand
GCGCCCGCGTCCGCCGCCGTCCCGGATCCGGGGACCGACTACTGCCTCGCCCAGTGCCTGAGCGTCCTCGCGCCGGGCCAGAACGGCATGGCCACGTTCGCGCAGATCCTCGTCAACCGCGCGTTCGGCAGCCGTCCGGGTCACTTCGACGATCAGCTCGGCCGGTACGACGCGTTCGGCCGCGAGTACGCCTCCACTACCGACGACACGCTCCAGCGCTACTTCACGCCGAACTCTCTGGGGATCGCCGCGGGGGGCGTCGAGAGCACCGAGTCGCCACGGTCCGATGTGGTGATCACGCGGGAGAAGGCGACCGGGATCCCGCTGGTCCGGGGCACCACCCGGGCCGGCACGATGTTCGGCGCCGGGTACGCCACCGCGGGCGACCGGCTGTTCCTCATGGACGTCCTGCGCCACGTCGGCCGGGGCGAACTGACGAGCTTCGCCGGCGGATCCCCGGGCAACCGCGCCTTCGAGCAGCAGCAGTTCGCCGCGGCCCCGTACACCGAGGCGGATCTCCAGCACCAGTACGACGCCCTCTCCGGCCCCGGCGCGCGGCTCAAGCAGGACATCGCCGACTACGTGGCCGGGGTCAACGCCTACCTCGCCGCGATCAAGTCCGGCGCCAAGGCCCTGCCCGGCGAGTACACGGCGCTGGGCCGCGGTGCGGTCGACCCGTGGCAGGTCACCGACGTGGTTGCCACGGCCGCGCTGGTCGGGGGCATCTTCGGGCGCGGCGGCGGGGGAGAGGTCGCCTCGGCCGTCGCCCTGGTCGAGGCCCGCGCCCGGTACGGCGACGACCTGGGCACGCGGGTGTGGCAGAGCTTCCGGTCGGCGGACGACCCGGAAGCGCCCGTCACCCTGCACGCCGGCCAGTCCTATCCCTACGGTCAAACCCCCGCCGCCGCGCCCGGGAGGGTGCTGCCCGACCGCGGGTCCGTGGTGGCAGAAAACCTGGTTACGGATCCGTCGGGAAGTGCCGTCGGTGCCCCCGCGCCCGGGCTCGCCCTCAAGCCGGCCATGTCGAACGCCCTCGTCGTGTCCGGGCAGCACACCGCGAGCGGGCACCCGATCGCCGTCTTCGGTCCGCAGATCGGGTACTTCGCGCCGCAGTTGCTCCTCGCGCTCGACCTGCAAGGCCCGGGGATCAGCGCCCGGGGCGCCGCCTTCGCCGGGGTCAGCATGTACGTACTGCTCGGCCGGGGGCAGGACTACGCGTGGAGCGCCACCTCGGCCGGGCAGGACATCACCGACACGTTCGCGGCCGAGCTGTGCGATCCGGGTGGCGGACCGGCCACGATCCGCTCGGCGGGGTACCGGTTCCGCGGGCAGTGCCTGCCGATCGAGGTGATCAGCAAGCACAACAGCTGGACCCCCTCGATGGCCGACGGCACCGCGGCGGGCGGCTACACGCTCGTGCGCGAGCGGACCAGGCTCGGGATCGTCACCCACCGCGGCCTCGTCGGCGGAAAGCCGGTCGCGTTCACCTCGCTGCGCTCGACCTACCTGCACGAACCCGACTCGGGGATCGGCTTCGCCCAGTTCAACGACCCCGCGGCAGTGCACTCGGCGGCCGGCTTCGTCGCGGCGGCCGGCCAGGTCGGGTACGCGTTCAACTGGTTCTACGTGGACTCCCGGCACACCGCGTACGTCAACTCCGGCGCGAACCCGGTCCGGGCCGCGGGGGCGGATCCTTCGCTGCCGAACCGGGCCGATCCGGCGTTCGAGTGGCTGGGGTGGGATCCGGTCAGCAACACCGCGGACTACGAGCCCCTGGCCGCCCACCCGCAGGCCGTCGACCAGGACTACTTCACCTCGTGGAACAACAAGCAGGCTGCGGGCACCTGGGCCGCCGACGACCAGTTCGGCTTCGGCCCGGTGTTCCGCAGTTCGATGCTGGACGAGCGGGTCGCGCCGCTGGTCCGCGCGGGTGGCGTCACGCGGTCGGCGCTCGCCGCGGCGGCCGAGGACGCGGCGACCGTCGACCTGCGCGGCGACGCAGTCCTGCCGCTGGCGTTGCGGATCATCGGGTCCGCGGCCACGGGCGACTCGGCAGTGGACTCCGCGCTCGCCGCCCTGCGGACCTGGTCGGCGGCCGGCGCGCACCGGTCCGGCAGCGGGTCGTACCAGTACCCGGCCGCGATCCGGATCATGGACGCCTGGTGGCCGCGGTGGGTCGCCGCCGAGTTCGCCGGGCTGGGCCAGCCGCTGTCCGGCGCGCTGACCTCGGTGCTGCCGGTGGACGATCCGCCCGGCCACTCCGGATCGGCGTTCCAGCACGGCTGGTACTCCTACGTCCACAAGGACCTGCGGACCGTACTCGGGGATCCGGTGGCCGATCCGCTGCCGCTGCGGTTCTGCGGGGATCCGGCCGCGTGCCGGTCCACGCTGATCGCCACCCTCAAGGCGGCCGCGGCGGTCCCGGCCGAGGTGGTCTACCCCGCCGACGGGATCTGCGGGGCGGGCGACCAGTTCTGCCACGACCAGATCGTCCAGCGGCCGGTCGGCGGGATCAGCCAGGACCGGATCGCCTGGCAGAACCGTCCGACCTATCAGCAGGTCGCCGAGTTCCCGGCCCGCCGTGGCGACGACCTGCACAACGTGGCCCTCGGGAAGGTGGCGACCGCCTCCGGATCCGAGAACGGGCTCCCGCCGTCCGCCGCCGTCGACGGGGATCCGGCCACCCGCTGGGCCAGTAGCTGGGAGGACTCTCAGTGGCTCGCGCTCGATCTCGGTGCGCGCACGCAGGTGGGACGAGTGTTGCTGGACTGGGAGGCGGCGTACGGGCGCGACTACCAGATCCAGGTCTCCGACGACGGGAGCTCGTGGCGGACCGTGGCGGCCGTCAGCGGATCCGACGGCGGCCGGGACGTGGTCGGCTTCAGTCCCGTCCAGGCCAGGTACGTGCGGATCCTCGGCACGACGAGAGCGACCGGCTACGGCTACTCGCTGTACGAAATGTCCGTGTACGCGCAGTGACAGGGCCCGGTCCGGTGGGGCTGGGCGGGTCGATCCCCCGGAGTAAGCTGCCGGGCGAGGACATCCCGTTCAGGAGGAGTTGCCCCGATGACCGAGCCAGACCAGGACCGCGAGGTCCCGATGATCGACGATCTCGATCTCGTGGTGCTGCCGGATCAGACCTCCGACGACATGCCCGACTGGTCCGAGGGCATCGAACAAGACCCCGAAGTCCGCCTCCTAGAAGACCGCCCCCCGCACTGGAGCAGCTGAGCGCGGCCCGCTGAGGCACCCGATCTGCGCCGCCGCGAGAACCGCCAGGTACAACCCCGGTACCCGCCGAACCTCGCTTTGTGCGCTCCAGGTCTAAATCAAAGTCCACCGCCGCACCCCGGAAGTGCGGTAACTCCAGCCGGTCAGGGCCGGTCGTAGTTACCGCACTTTCGGGGGTGTAGGGGTGTGAGGGCGTCAAGTTTTGGTAGCTCGGATGTGGCGCTGGCTCCGGCTGTCCCTTGGCGAAGTGC
>JAOPVE010000271.1 GCA_025963185.1 Actinomycetes bacterium | reverse complement strand
GTCGCCGGAGAAGAGCTGGTCGTGTTCCGCAGGAAGCGGATGATCCGCAGCTTGATCACGAAGTCGTCGATCAGCTCTTGGGCCTCGGTCTCGGCCAGCCTCCCTTCGGCGATGTCCCGTTCGAGGTAGCGCGGTCGTGCGCTCGGTCGGGTCGGCGAGGAAATGGCCGTCCCCGGTGTACGGGCGGGTGTTGGCGGCGATGAACGCGGCGACGTCGATTCTCCTCGCGCCACTGTTCACCTTCGAACGCCCGCCAGCCAGACAGCTCGCTCCCGGTGTCCCGGATCGTCGTCGTCATCTGACCTGGTTCTCCTCTCACTGTGGATCAGAGCGCTGCGCGGCCGGCTTCGAGCCGGGCGACCGGGACGCGGTAGGGGGAGCAGGAGACGTAGTCCAGGCCGGCCTCGTGGAAGAAATGGACCGAGTCCGGGTCGCCGCCGTGTTCGCCGCAGACGCCAATCGTCAGCTCGGGACGGGCGGCCCTGCCCTCCTCGACAGCGATCCGGATGAGCCGTCCTACGCCGGTGGCGTCGATCGACTCGAACGGGGACACCCCGAAGATGCCCAGGTCGAGGTATCGGGGGAAGAACGCTCCCTCGACGTCGTCCCGGGAGAATCCCCAGGTCATCTGCGTGAGGTCGTTGGTGCCGAAGGAGAAGAACGCCGCCGCGTGGGCGATGTCCCCGGCGGTCAGGGCGGCCCTGGGGACCTCGATCATCGTGCCGATCGGGATCGTGGGCACACCGCTCACCTCGGACAGGACACGCTCGATCTCGGTCCGGGTGGTCTCCAGCTCCTGGACGGCGCCGACCAGCGGGACCATGATTTCCGGCCGCGGATCCCCGCCGGCGGCCCGGACCTGCGCCGCGGCCTCGGCGATCGCGCGGACCTGCATGGCGAACAGGCCCGGGACGACGAGCCCGAGCCGGACGCCGCGCAGCCCGAGCATCGGGTTGCTCTCGTGCATCCGGCGGACGGCGCTCAGCAGGGCGGCGTCCTCGCCGGGATCGGTTCCACGTTCCTCCGCCAGGGCGACCCGAACGGCCAGCTCCTCCAGCGACGGCAGGAACTCGTGCAGCGGCGGGTCGAGCAGGCGGATCGTCACCGGCAGGCCGTCCATCGCGGTCAGGATCCCGGTGAAGTCGTCCCGCTGCAGGGGCAACAGATCCGCGAGCGCGGCGTCCCGCTCGGCCGCACCGGTGGCGAGGATCAGCCGCTCCACCAGGGTCCGCCGTTCGCCCAGGAACATGTGCTCGGTGCGGCACAGCCCGATGCCCTGAGCGCCGAACCGCCGGGACCGGGCCGCGTCGGCGGCGGTGTCGGCGTTGGCGTGGACGGCGAGGCGGCGGATGCCGTCGGCGTGACCGAGCAGCCGGTGCACGGCCCGGATCAGCGGGTCGGCGCCCGGCGCCAGGGTGCCCTCGAAGTAGCGCACCACGGGCGAAGGCTGGACCGGCAGCGCCCCGAGGTAGATCTTGCCGGTCGAGCCGTCGACGGAGATCACGTCCCCTTCGGAGACGACACGGCCACCAACGAGCATCTCGCGGGCGTCGAGGTCGATGTCGAGCTCGTCGGCTCCGCAGACACAGGTCTTCCCGATGCCGCGCGCGACGACGGCCGCGTGCGAGGTCTTGCCGCCGTGGCTAGTCAGGATGCCCTGGGCGGCGATCATGCCGGGCAGGTCGTCGGGGTTGGTCTCGCGGCGGACGAGGACCACGGGCTCGGTGGCCGCGGCCGCCCGGTGCGCGTCGAAGACGACCTTGCCGACGGCCGCGCCGGGTGAGGCGGGCACGCCGGTAGCGATCGGCTCGTCGTCGCCGGACAGGTCGAAGGTGGGGAACATCAGCGCGGTGAGCTGGCGGCCGGACACCCGCCGCAGGGCCTCGTCGAGGTCGATGACCCCCTCGTCGACGAGCTGGCTCGCAATGATGAACGCCGCCGCCGGGGTCCGCTTGCCGACCCTGGTCTGGAGCATCCACAGTTTGCCGCGCTCGATCGTGAACTCGATGTCGCACAGGTCGCGATAATGCTGCTCCAGTGTGTTCATGATGGTCATGAGCTGGCTGAAGCTGCGCCGGTCGACCTTCTCCAGGTCCTGGAGGGGCATGGTGTTGCGGATCCCGGCGACGACGTCCTCGCCCTGGGCGTCGGCGAGGTAGTCGCCGTAGACGCCCTTCGCGCCGGTCGCCGGATCGCGGGTGAACGCCACGCCGGTCCCGGAGTGCTCGCCGAGGTTGCCGTAGACCATCGCCATCACGGTGACCGCGGTTCCCAGGTCGGCGGGGATCCGCTCCTGCCGGCGGTAGACCGTGGCCCGCTCGGAGTTCCACGAGTCGAACACCGCGCGGATCGCCATGTTCAGCTGCTCGTGCGGCGCCTGGGGGAAGTCCCGCCCGAGGTGGCCGTGGAAGATCTTCTTGTAGCGCTCCACCAGATCGCGCAGCGCCTCGGTGCTCAGGCCGTTGTCGCTGGCCACTCCCGCCGCCTCACGGGCCTGCGCCAGGGCGTCCTCGAACTCCTCCCCCGGGATCCCGAAGGTCTTGCCGAACATGCCGATGAGCCGGCGGTAGGAGTCCCAGGCGAACCGCTCGTCACCCGTGTGCGCGGCCAGCCCAGCCACGCTGGAGTCATTGAGGCCGACATCCAGGACGGTCTCCATCATCCCGGGCATCGAGAACTTGCCCCCGGACCGGACCGAGACCAGCAGGGGATTGCCCGGGTCGCCGAGACGGCGGTCAAGCTGTAGCTCGACCTCGCGCAGGTGATCGGCGACCTCGCCGAACAGCGATCCCGGGACCTCGCCCGTCGCCAGGTAGGCCCGGCACGCCTCGGTGGTGATAGTGAAACCGGGCGGGACGGGCAGGCCCAGCTTCGTCATCTCGGCGAGGTTGGCGCCCTTGCCGCCGAGGAGGTCCTTGAGGTCCATGCCGCCGCTGCTGAAGCGGTACACGTACTTGGTCATCTCGATCAGCACCCTTCTCGTCGTCCGGCACCGCCAGCCTCGCGTGCCCGCCCCGGCCCCCGACAGGGCCGGAAGACCCTCCCGGCGGGCCGTTGGGACTGTTCCTGACCCGGACGCTGGACGACGCTGCCGGGGTGCGGATCAGCCGATCTGCTCGATCCGGCCGGCGCGGTGCTGGAGTGCGGCTCCCAGCTGGCTGATGGCGGACCGGGTGACCTCGTCCACCGGCCGGTCACCGTCGACGGTGATCAGCGTCTCCCGGCCGGAGTAGTAATCCAGCAGGGGCTCGGTGAGCTGGCCGAACACGTCCAGGCGGTGGTTGACGACCTCGGCGGTGTCGTCCGTGCGGCCGTCCCGTGCCCCTCTGTCCAGCAGTCTGCGGATCAGTTCCGGCCGCGACACCTGGAGGAACAGGGCGATCCGCACAGAAGCACCGAGGGCTTTTGCGACGAGGTAGGCGGATTCCGCCTGCTGGACGGTACGCGGGAACCCGTCGAGGATGTAGCCACCGCGCTTCGCGGCGGCCTCGACGGGCCTGCGCAGGATGTCCATGACGACGCCGTCCGGCACGAGGTCACCCCGGCTCATACACCGCTCGGCGGCGCGGCCGATGCTGGTCCGCTCGGCGACGTGGCGGCGCAGGAGGTCTCCGCTGGAGATGTGCTCGACGCCGTAGTGTTCCGCGAGGCGGACGGCTTGGGTGCCTTTCCCGCAGCCGGGCGGCCCGATCAACAGCAGTCGCATTCGATCACTCCAGACGCGTCGTTGGCGTTCAGTCGCGGGCTAGGACGCAGCGTCGCTGCGCAGTGCGGGTCACCTGCCGAGAGGGGCGTGACGATGTGGGTGCGCGCGTACCTGATCGCGCTCGGCGTGTCAGGGAACACCAGGCCCTGCGCCCGCAGCCGTGCGGCGACACCCAGGGTGGCGAGGATCTGGTCGTGGCCGGGATCGACTCCGGACAGCAGGACGACGATCCCGCGGCGCTGGAGCCGGGTGATGGCATCACCGAGGACGTGGGCGCCGGTCGCGTCCATGGTGGACACGCGGGACATCCGCAGGATCACCACGCGGACGTCCGCGATCTCCGACAGCTCCAGCAGGAAGCTGTGGGCGGCGGCGAAGAACAACGGCCCGTCGAGACGGTAGGCGACGATGTGCTCGGCGAGCAGCTGATGTTCCTCCGCGCTGTGGTCGCCCGGTTCGAGCGGCACCTGCTCGACGTAGGCGGACCGGGCTACGGCCCGCAGCGCCAGGACGATCGCTACGGCGATGCCGACTGCCACAGCGGCGACCAGGTCGAAGGCGACCGTGACCGCGAACGTGAGGACCAGCACCAGGGCGTCGCCGCGGGTGGAGCGGGCCAGCGCCCACAGCGATCCGGCCTCGACCATGCGCACCGTGGTGG
>JAOPVE010000265.1 GCA_025963185.1 Actinomycetes bacterium | reverse complement strand
GGCGGGCGGCTGTTCGGCGGAGGCTGCTCGTGCCCGCGCGGCAACCGTGTTCGCCCGGCTCCAGCTCTCGGGTCTGGTGACCCGCTCGGAGTCGCGCGCGAGCTTGCGGTCGTGGGCCTCCAGCGCGGCCGCGTCGCCGAGGTAGGCCCCGGCACCCGCGAGCGCGAGCTGCTTCATGTCCCCGAAGACCTTCTTGTGCATCTTGCCGAGGCCCCCGGCGAGCTCGGCGAACGGATCCACCCCGGTGAGCTGCGTGAGCCGCCGGTAGGGGCGCAGGAGCAGCCACAGGATCAGCCCGGTGAGCCACAGCAACAGGATCTGCTGCCAGCCCGCGAGGGATCCGGTGCCCGTGATGACCTGGACGGCGAGCAGGAACACCGCGGATCCGGCGCCGAAGATCACGCAGTTGATGATCGCGGCGAGCACCGTGCGGAGCAGCCCGCGCAACGGGCCGGACGCGGGGCGCAGGATGCCCACCGTGCCGATCGCGGGCAGGAACGCCACGGCGAGCCGGATGATGAGGAACGCGACGAGGATCAGCAGCGACGCCATGATGTCGAACGGCGTCACGACGAGCGCGGACACGAACGCCAGGACCGCGGCGCCGACCTTCTCCGAGCCCTTGTGCCCGGCGAGGTATTCGTAGGCGTCCGGATCCTCCTTCTGGACCGCGCCAGCGGCGGCCGTCCAGAGTTCCTGCTTGCGGTCGATCATGGCCTGGCGCTGGTCGGGATGCTTCTTCATCTCGGCCACCTCGGCCCACGAGAACGCGCGCGCCTCGTAGAGCTTTGGCCCGTACTTGACGGCCACGTCGCTGTCGGACGATCCGAGGGTGCCGCGCAGGAACTGCTGGTAGAGGACCGTGTTGGTGAGCACCCCGCTGGCCCGCACGGCCGGCGGCCGGGAGTCGCCGGCCGTATCGGTCGCCGAGAGCCCGGCGCTCACCTGGCCGAGTGCCCCGGTCAGCGCGCTGTCGGCCACCGTGGACGCCTTGACCGGCCACGCGGCCACCACGGTGACAATGGCCATGACGAGCACGGCCCAGCCCGCCGTGACCACGGCGTGCGACATGTTGCCGCCGCGCGCGCCCCACATCAGCCACACGCCCACGAGCAGCAGCGCGACCGCGCCCCATGCCGTGAACACCCGCTCGTGCAGGGCGTTGCTGGCCTTGGCGACCAGGTCGTTGGTCCAGCCCCACATCGATCCGGGCTGGTAGGCGTACTCGCGGACGCTGTTGTCCAGCGCGACCAGCCACAACGCCGGGGTCTGGATCAGGTTCGCGATGCTGTTGAGCGCACTCGCCTCGGGATCGCGGGCGGGCCCGGCGCATCCGAGGTCGTACGTGCTGTAGTCGAGCCCGGCGTACCCGTACACCTCGTAGGGCGAGACCTTGGCACCCGCCTTGAACGGATCCTCGGTGGACGGGTTCTTCGGCGCGGACAGGAACCAGCCCGCGAGCCCGCTGTCCGGCCGGGAGGGCGTCGGAATGGTCTTGCAGTCCGTGACGTCGCTCACGCAGGCCTTGAGGTTCAGGAAGCTGCACCCCTCGGCCGAGGCCACGGCTCCCGGTGTCAGGGTGCCGAACAGCGCTCCCAGGACGGCGGCCAGCAGCAGTGTGGCCCGCAGGCGGGGCCTCCCCCGTGTCACACCGGTCACGTCGCCTCCTCGTCGCCCGTCTTGCCCTTGCCCCTGGCCAGCGGATCCGCGGTGGTGTCGAGATGATCGAGCAGTCCGGGCACGTAGGACAGGTCGGCCCGGAACTTCTGGACCCGGCCGTCGACGTCCCGCATCACGAACTCGCGGTAGCCGAGGCGGGCGTCGGTGTGGGTGTCCGCGGTGGACAGCTGCGCGAGCGTGTTCTCGTAGCCCACGCCCCGCTGGACTCCGAGCATCCGCAGCGCCTGGGCCGCGACCTCGGGGTCCTCGGCGATCCGGCCGACGAACACGGTCGAGACCAGGTTCTGCACGTCCAGGCCCAGGATGTCGACCGGGTTCTGCGAGGCCGCGAGCGCCGCGATGTTCCACTTGCGGGAGTCGCGGGCGAGGCGGGTGAACAGCGCCCGCCCGGATCCCCAGCCGGCTAGGAAGTGGGTCTCGTCGAGGCCGACCAGCTTGCGCTCGGACATCCCCCGCCCGTACGCGCGGCGGGTGGTGAACGCCGTCGCCAGGTGCAGCATCGGCAGCGCCATCCGCTCTTCGAGCTGCCAGTACTCGCGGTCGATCGTCAGGTCGGGCAGGGTCAGCCCGGCCATGGTGATGACGGTGAGGACGGCCTCGTCGTCGCCGATCCGCCCGGTGGAGGGGCCGAAGAACAGCCGGGACAACGGCATGTCGCGGACGTCGTTGAGGGTCTCGGCCAGCTCCGATCCCTCCTCGCCGAACTGCGCGACCGCGTCGATCAGCTCGTCCAGCGAGGTGCTCTCGGTGGGCTCGACCTGCCGGGCCGCCCGTTGCAGCAGGATCGGCGTCGACCGCTCCCTGGCCAGCTGGGGCGGCAGCAGCATCGTGCAGATGTCCTGGGCGAGGGCCTTGCGCTCGGCCCGCGCCGCCGCGACGGCGGCCTGCCACTCGGCCACGCCCACGTCGCCCTGCGGGAAGTGCTCGCGCCGCGGGGTCGGGATCAGCCCGTACGGGGCCAGCGTGCCGGGCTCGCCGCGGGTCAGGTTGAACACCCGGCTGAACGGGGCCAGCTCGGGCATGGCCGCCAGGCGCGACAGCGGCCCGGACGGGTCGAGGATCGTGCACGAGATGCCTCGCCGCGCGGCGAGGTAGGCGATGCCGCCCATCAGGGTGGACTTGCCGCCTCCCGGCTCGGCCACGAAGACAGCCAGGCCGGACCGCTCCCGGACCTCGGTCGCGTAGTGCGGATCCCACATCACCGGCCGCCGGCTCGTGCCGCACGTCTCGCCGATCACCGGACCGCGCCGGTCGCCGATCGCCGCGGCGGCCTGCGGGACCGCGGCCGCGAAGTACTTGGCGGGCATCCGTCGCAGGTAGCCGGTGTTCGCCACGGGCTGGCCTGGGATGAACTCGTCGAGCAGCCGGAGCTGGTCCTTGGGGTGCTGGACCGAGATCCGCATGTTGCGGTAGTGGTCGGCGATCAGGCGGGCGCGCTTCAGGCACTCCTCCTCGGTGCGGCCGCCCACGGCGATCCGGTGCCAGCCGTGGACCCGCGCCGCGTCCAGGTCCATCCCGGTCGCCATCTCGTCGGAGATGTCCAGGGCGCGCTGGGCGAGCCGTTCGAGTTCGGCGGGCGGATCCATCTCGTGCTCGTGGTAGTCCCGTTGCTGCGAGCGGATCGTCAGCAGCTTGTGTTCCAGGCTGCGCAGCGCGTCGCCCTGGCCGAGCACGTCGACCCGGGACGAGACCTCCATGCTCCACGGCAGCTGCTCGTGGTAGTGCAGCCACGGCTCGTGCCGCTCCGGGATGGACAGCTCCTCCATCCGCCCGAAGGTCAGCACGGCGACGTGGCGCTCCACCAGCTCGCCGCCCAGCTCGCTGACCAGCCGGACCGTGTTGCCGTACCGGGTGCGGTACCGGCGGGTGTGCTCGGTGAACGCCAGCAGGTCGCCGGTCTCCCAGCGATCGTCCGCCACCGGGGACAGCTCGGACGGGGCCGGCATGCACAGCGCCACCGACCGGTGGATCAGCCACTCCAGCTGGCGGGCCGTCGCCGGGCGGGCCTGCATGCCGAACGCCCCGAGGACCTCGTCGAACCGGCTCACCAGCTGTTCGAGCCTGGCCCGCTCGGCCGCGCCCGCGCCACGGCGGCGCGCCGCGTTGAGGAATTCGGTGAACTGCTCGCGCATGGTCCGCCGCTGGAAGACGACCCCGAGGTAGACCTCGCCCTCGGCCAGGCTCGTCGCGTGCAGCTTGTGCTGGCCTGCCTCCAGGTGGTCGGCCCAGCCGGGCGCCCCGGGCTGGTCCGGGAGGGGGTGCGGTGTGGACAGGCTCAGCCGGTGCGCCCACTGTGCCGCCGGGTAGGGCCGGCTCGTGCGGCGCAGGTGCAGCCGGTACCCGGCGAGCGCGGCGTACTGGGCCGCGATCCCGAGCATAATCGACACGCGCTCCTTGTCGCCGCGGAACGCCCACTGCACGTCCGGCAGGTAGTACCAGGCGGTGACGTCGTTGTGGGTGAACGTCAGGTGGCCGGCGATCTCACTGATCGCCAGCTCGGCGACGGTCTCCTTCTCGCGGTGCTTGGGCGGGCGCGCCTTCGGCATCGTGCCGGTGACCTGCCGCGCGGGCGCCGTGGCCGGAGC
>JAOPVE010000231.1 GCA_025963185.1 Actinomycetes bacterium | reverse complement strand
CCACCAGACGTTGGTGGTGCGGATCTTGAGGATCTCGCTACGGATCAGCCCGGTCACCGGATTCCCGCCTTCCCCTGGGTGAGCTCGAGGAAGACGTCCTCGAGGTCGGACTGCTCGGTGGCCAGTTCGTGCAGCTCGACCCCGGCGGCGAACGCGGACTTGCCGACCTGTGCTGCGTCTGCCCCGACGATCCGCAGGGCGCCGTCTGGGGTTTCCTGTACGGAGAACCCGCTGAGCGCGGCGACCAGGGGGGCGGGGTTGGGCGTACGGACCCGGACCGAGGACTTCTGCTCGGCCCGCAGGACCGACACCTTGCCCTGCCGGACGCTCTTGCCGCCCGCGATGATGACGACGTCGTCGACGGTCTGCTCGACCTCGGCCAGCAGGTGGCTGGACACCAGGACCGTGCGGCCGCGGTCGGCGAGGGTGCGCAGGAACCCGCGCAGCCAGCGGATCCCCTCGGGGTCGAGCCCGTTCGCCGGCTCGTCCAGGATCAGCACCTGCGGATCCCCGAGCAGGGTCGCGGCGAGCCCGAGCCGCTGCTTCATTCCCAGCGAGTACCCGCGCACCTTGCGGTTGGCCGCCGCGGTCATGCCGGTGGCGTCGAGCACCTCGTCGGCGCGCGTGACCGGCAGCCCCGCGGCGGCGCACATCACCCGCAGGTGGTTCCGCCCGGTGCGGCCCTTGTGGAAGCTGGAGGACTCCAGCGAGGCGCCCACGGTGCGGAGCGGGTGCGGCAGGTCGGCGTAGCGCACGCCCCCGATGGTCGCCGTGCCCGCCGTCGGGCCGACGAGGCCGAGCAGCATGCGCAGCGTGGTGGTCTTGCCGGCGCCGTTGGGACCGAGGAATCCCGTGATCGTGCCCGGCTCGACGGTGAACGAGAGGTCATCGACGGCCCGGACCCGCTTGAACTGCTTGGTGAGCCCGGAGACGACGATCCTCCCTTCGGCGTGTGCCATGTGCGCCCTCTCGTGTGGTCGGTGGGGTACCAGGATTGCGTACCCGCGCGACCACACAGGTTCGCTGGGCGATGTGCGCGTGTCAGGCCCGTCCGCACGCCTGGTCAGGTCAGGTCGGACAGGATCGCCTGGGCCGCGTTGTGCCCCGCCGCGCCGATCACGGATCCGGCCGGGAAGCAGCCCGCGGATCCGGCGTACACCCCGTCGACCCCGGCCCGGTACGGCATCCGGTCGGTGAACGAGATCGCGTTGTCGACGTGGTGGATGTTGCCTCCGGTGATCCCGAAGTGGCTTTCGATCTCGTCCGGGGCGAGGGCATTGACGTCGACGACCAGGTCGTGGATGCCCGGCGCGTACGCCGCCACGAGGTCGAGCAGGCGGGCGACGAACGCGGGCTTCTCGGTGTCCCAGTCCGAGTCCGCCGGCGTGTGCGGCACGCCCTGCACGAACAGCGCCGAGGAGTGGTTGCCGTGTTCGTCGCGCAGGGACGGGTCGAGTTCGGAGTGCAGGTACCACTCCAGCGGCGGGGTGGCGTCGACGCGCCCGGCCGTGGCCGCCGCGAAGGCCTCCCGCAGGGCGGTCAGCACGCTGCCGTCGGCGGCCGGGGGAGGTAGCAGGTGGACGGTCGTGCCGTGCTGGCCCTTCGGCTCGGGCAGGGCGGCGAAGACCGGCAGGCCGCTCAGCGCGAGGTTGACCTTCATCGTCTGGCCGGGCGAGCGGGCGGTCCAGGTGCTGACCCGGTCGAGCAGCCAGCGCGGGGCCGCGTCGCCGAGCAGGGCGGGGATCCGGAACGGGTCGGTGGCGACGAGCACGACGTCCGCCGGGAACTCGTCGCCGTCGGCGGTGTGGACGCCGGTAGCCGTGCCGCCAGTCACGGCGATCCGCTCGACCGGGGTGTTCAGGCGGATCGTCACGCCCGCCTCGGTGGCCCGCCGCGCCAGTAGCTGGGTGACCGTGCCCATGCCGCCGCGCACGACCATCCAGGTGCCGCCCGCGCCCGGTAGCCGGCACATGTTGTGCACCAGGAAGTTGTGGCCCGATCCTGGCGACCACGGCGATCCGGTCAGGCCTGGCATGCCGTCCGTGACCGCGTACATGGCCAGGACCGTTTCGCTAGCGAAGCCGAACCGGTTGAGGTAGTCCATCGCCGATCCGCGGACCAGGTCCGTGAACACCTCCCGCAGCTCGCGCCGCACGTACCGCTCCGCGGTGTCTTCAAGCGGCAGCGGATCGGCGAGCCAGGCCGGCCCGAGGTCGTCGCGCAGGGCCCCGATCTCGGTGGCGAGCCGCTCGTCGGCCTCGGCGTCCGTATCGCTGAAGAAGTCCGCGAACATCCGCCGCGCCTGCTCCCGGTCGCCGCCGAGCAGCAGGTGCCGTCCATCGAGGGTGGGCAGGAAGTAGTGCGGATCCCGGCGCACCAGCGGCAGGTCGTCGGGCACCTTGAGCTGGAGCGTCTCGATCAGCTCGGGCGGCATGAGGCCGAGCAGGTACGCGCCGGTCGAGGCGCGCAGCCCGGGCGCGTTCACGAACGGGGTCTCGGTGCGGCACGCCCCGCCCACCACCCCGGCGGACTCCAGCACGGTGACGTCGAGCCCAGCCCTGGCCAGCAGGATCGCCGCGACGAGCCCGTTGTGGCCCGCCCCCACGACGACGGCTCCGGTCATCGCTGCCCCCTGTCGCTCAGCCGGACCACGAACTTCAGCCCGGACCACGTCTCGTCGACCGCGCACACCTTGACATCCACCCGCCCGTTGGCGAGGCCGAACTCGCGCACGACGTTCTCGTCCAGGTCGGTGCCGGTGCGGGCGGACTTCTTCGGCCAGGCGATCCAGAGGGCGCCCGGGCCGGTGGTGCGCGGGTGCAGCACGGGCCAGCGACTGTGCAGCGCGGCCGAGTCGGGGCAGAACGCCAGCACGACGTCGTAGGGATCGGCGTCGTGGGGATCGCCCGACGGGCGCCGGTGCAGCACCACCCCGGGCGGCGCCCCGGCCAGCGAGAAGTCCTGCGGGGCGCCGTCGAGCAGCACCCGCGTACCCTCGGTGACCCCGAGCTTCTTCGGCAGCGGGGTGCCGCTGTATCCGGCGGGACGGCTCACCACACGAACCTACGTCTCCGGGGGCGGATTTGAGGCGGTCGCAGCGCCGGAAGCTCGCGGTGGCGAGCTGGGGACCGTCCCGCGACGGCCGGATCTACACCCGCGCCGAGATCGACGCCGGACCGCTGCTCGCCTACGCGGCGGACCTCACCGCCCGGTCCGGCGAGCGCGTCACGATCACCCACGTGGCCGCGCGGCTCGTCGCGCTCGCCCTGCGCGAGGTCCCGCAGTTCAACGCGCGGGTCGTCTTCGGGCGGATCCGGCCCAAGGACTCGATCGACGTCAGCCTCGCGGTCGACATCGGGTCCGGGCACGACCTCGCCCCGGTGCTCGTCCGGGCGGCGGACTCGAAGACGGCCACCGAGATCGCGGCGGAGATCGCGCACGGGGCCGGGCACGTCCGCGCGGGCACTCACCGCGGATTCGCGACGACGAGCGGCTGGATCCGGGCAGTGCCGTGGTTCGTCCTGCGCCCGGCGCTGGCGCTGGCCTCGGTGTGGAACGGCGGGCTCGGCCTGCCCGCGCTCGGCCAGCCGGGGTTCCCGCTCGGCGCCGCGTTCGTCTCCAACGTGGGCAGCCTCGGCCTCGACGAGGGCTATCTCGCCCCGCTCCCGCTGGCCCGGTGCACGCTGTACGTGTGCCTGGGCGCGATCCGGGACCGGCCGGCGGTCGTGGCCGGGCAGGTGGTCCCGCGGCCGGTCATGGTCCTCACCGCTACGGCCGACCACCGGATCGTCGACGGCGCCCACGCCGCCCAGCTCGCCACCTACCTCCGCGCGGCCTTCGCGGACCCGGCCGCCGCCGACGCCCCGGCTCCACTGTCCGAAGTGCGGTAACCGTGGCCGGTCCTGACCGGCGCCAGCTACCGCACTTGCCAGCGGTCTGGTGGGACACGGATGCGAGATGGGCGCTGATTGAGGGTCCTCTGTGGCCTGGAGGTTCTAGTCTCGGCGGATGGAGCTGGCAGCGGGATGGCAAGACGCGCTGTTCGACGAGATCCGCCGGGCCACCGAGGCTGATCCCCGGATCGTCGCGGTCCGGGCCTGTGGATCCGTGGCCGCCGGATCGGCGAGCGACTGGAGCGACCTGGACGTGGCGGTCCGGGTGCAGGGACACGCCGCGGGGGAGATCGCGAGTGCGGCCTGGCTCTCCCAGTTCGGCCCCGTGTGGGCGACGGACGCCTCGGCGAGCAGCGTCCGCAGCGTGGTCCGCGCGGTCTACGCCGACGGCCGGCGACTCGACCTGTCCGTCGCGGCGGCGGGCCCGGCCCGCGTCGCCCAGCCGCCCGCGCTGAGCAGACTCGCCGCGCGGACGACGAGGGTCCGGTTCACTGCGGCGATGGCCGTGGTCCGCGCCGCCAGGGGAGACGCGCTGCTGGCCGCGCACCTCGCGCTCGGCTTCGGCCGCGACTGCCTGGAGCTCGCCGTGCAGATCCGGGATCGGGCGCTAGCCAACAACCACGGGCTCGGCGACGCGGGCGCGCAGGCCGCCCAGCGGGTCGCCGTTCTGCTCGCCGGCGCGGGGGATCGGCAGGGCTGCTACCCGGCGATCGAGGGCCTGGCCGCGCTCTACGACGAGCTCGCGGCCACTGTGGACAGCTCGTACGCGGCGGACTGGTCCGGACTGGCGTCCCTGCTGGCCAAGGCAAGGCACGCGCTCGCCACCCCGGTCTGAGGTTTGTGGACGGTCCTGACCAGGGAACACCCCCGAGAAAGGCCCGCGCCGCCGTGGCGCAGGCACCGGCCCCTCTGGGGAGGTGGGCGCAATGGCCGTCCAGACCAAGCACACGACCCGGTCGAGCGCGGGTCACGCGATCATGATCGTGACCGGCGTGATCGTCGGGTTCCTGCTGTTGTCGATCCTGCTCGTTCTCGGCGGGGCGAACCACGGGAACATGCTGGTGAACTTCGTCCTCGACGTCGGCGCCTGGCTGGCGCACCCGTTCGAGAACCTGTTCATCCGGCGCAGCTACCAGCAGGAGATGTTCATCAACTGGGGGATCGCGGCGGTCGTCTACCTGGCGATCGGCTCGTTCCTCGCCCGCATCGCGCGCCGCTGAGCACGGCCCTGCGAACGATCCCCGAGCACGGTCCCCGCGAAGTGCGGTCCCTGCGAAGTGCGGTAACCGCGGCCGGTTCTGACCGGCTGCGGTTACCGCACTTCGGGACTGGCTGGACTAGCACCGCAGCGGGCTGGGCCGAGGGAGGAAGTCCCGGTCCGGCCCGCCGCGGTGCCGTGTTCTGGCGGTGCCGGTCGCTGCTGTCGCCCGCGGGCCACGGCGCCCAGGGTGCGGCGGTCCTGGGTCGCGGCGGTCCGCTGGATGCTCTTTAGCCGAGTGCCGTGGCGATGACCGTGCGGCTGGTCAGGCCAGTGGCAGCACGTTGAGGATGCGGTCGAGACCGCTGGCGTGCAGGGCGTGCGAGACCCCATTGCTCGCGCCGGTGAGGGTGAGCACGCTGCCGTTGGCGACGACCAGCTTGCGCAGCCGGACGAAGAAGCGGAGCGCCGTGGAGTCGAGGAACTTCGTGCGGCTCAGATCGACCGTGACATCGGCGGCGGCGCCAGCGGAGATCCAGTCGATTACTGCCTGGAGGCGGGGCGCGGTCTCGATGTCGATCTCGCCGACGAGCGCGACGTTCACGCCGGTGGCTTCCCGCGTGCACTGCACGTTGGTGAGGTCGTGGTCGAGGACGGGTGCGTCAGTCATAAGTCTCCGTGGGGGGCACGCGAGGACGATTTGCGGAAGGCGGTTGCCCGTGATGATCGCTTACTTTCTCGACCGCGTGCAACCAGGGCACTACCAAACGCAATCAGCGGCTCGTGGTCAAGTCGGGATTCCGGCCGATGGCCGCCGGCAACGCGTTGATGTGCCGGTCTGGCCGAGAGTGATCTTGTCCAGGCTCCGGCTACTGAATCAAGCACGCGCAGGGGCGTGCGCCGATCCGACAGGCGGTTGACCCGCGATGTTTGCCCGTTGGCCCCTTGCGCGCCACCGCCGGGCGGGAGGCTCGTGGGGTGGGCCTGTCACCACCGCGCCGACCGTCCATTGTGGTATCTCTCACTCTCGGCGCGCCGCGGGAGTGGCGGCGTGGCGAAGCTCTCAGAACGCAGCGCTCGCCACGGACGGCGAGGCATGCTGGAGACCGGGAAATTCGGATCTGGACTCTGAGCAACGGCGCCACTACGGTGAGTTTGCGATGCGACACAAGGTGCACCCTCACCGTAGTGAGACCGTCGGGGGTCGAGTGCTTCGCTGAGGCCGACGAGGACACACCAATCGGTAGAGGGACGGTAGTTGACAGTGCGCATTGGCGTAGAGCAGCGGCTTGCCATATCCGCACCCACCGGAGAGTTACGGCGCAGACCGGTCATGCCCGCTCAGCGCGAGCGGTCCGGTGCCCTCCCGCTGACCGGCCCCGGTCCCGGTCCGGCGTCGCGGCGTGACCCGCTTTCCACGGGGCCTGGTTCCAAGGGGCCTGGTTCCACGGGGCCCGGTTCCGCTGGTGCGGCGCCCGCCCAGGAGCAGGAGGCGGACGTGCCCAAGTACGCGGTGGTCCGTTCGTTCCTCGAAGAACTGCTGGAGTCCGAACTCAAGCCCGGTGATCCCATCCCGTCCGAGCGGGCGCTCGCCAGCCGGTTCGGGGTCGCGCGGATGACCGTCCGGCACGCCGTCGACCGGCTCGTCACCGAGGGCAAGCTGCGGCGGGTCCGCCCGATCGGCACGTTCGTCACGGTCCCCGCCGGCCAGGCCACTGCCAGCGCGCTCACCGACGGGGTCGAGGCGCGCGGCCGCCGGCACCGCTACCGGGTGATCGGCCGCTACACGATCGACGCGTCCGAGGACGTCGCCACCGCGCTCGACCTCGGCGTCGGCGAGCGCGTGCACGTCGTCCGCCGGATCCGGCTCGACGGCGAAGAGCCGCTCGGCGTTGAGTCGCTGCACATCCCGGCCTCTCTCGCGCCGGCGCGCGGCGATCCGCGAACGGCGGACCAGCACGTCGACGAGGTCCTCGAACACCGGTACGGCGTCGTCGTGGACGAGGTCAAGCAGGTCGTCGAGGCCGCGATCCTGCCCTCGGGCAGCGCGCGGATGCTCGAAGTGCCCGCCCAGAGCCCCGGGCTGATCCTGCGCCGGCGCTCGTTCTCCGGCGGCACCCCGGTCGCGTTCACCGTCTCGACGTTCCGCGCCGACCGCTACCGCCTCCACCTCGACCTGCCGCGCGGATCCTGACCCAGCGCCTGGGTTTCGCGGCGTGCGCTCGTTGCCCGGCGCGGGTGCTCGGTGCGCTCGGCGCGGGTGCCCGGTGCGCTCGGCGCGGGTGCTCGGCGGGGGTGCGGCCCGGGCGATTCGTGCGGTGAAAATTTGTCGCGGCCCCAATTCTTCCTGTGTTGAACCGCCCCGTGAACTCCCGCGTATACGGGGGTAACACCGCTCCGCCGGGGGCCCTGCGGGTGCCAGAAAAAAACGTGCGCCTCTCCACAGGAAGTGGACTCATGATCCGACACAAGAGGGCTTTTCTCGCGGCTGGAGCGGTGGTCGTACTCATCGCTGGATACGGCATGCTGACCATCACGAATTCGAATGCGTCCGAGACGAAGACCAAGCCCTTCGTCCAGGCGGCGGCCGCTGCCAAGCCGGCGATCGAGCAGGTCAAGTTCGCGCTGGCTCCCACGGACGGCACCATGGCCGCCTGCATGCCGAACATGCAGGCGCAGGTCCAGGTGCTGTTCACCGAGGACCAGCTTGGCGGGGACATCTTCCGGATCAAGGCGAGTGGACTCCGCCCCAACACGCCGTTCACGGTCTTCCTGAATGAAAAGCCCGCAGATCCGTTCGGTGCCGTCGAATACTTCGGGGACCTCAACACCGACAAGTACGGAAACGGCCAGAACTCGTTCAAGCTGATCGTGAAGGAAGCATTTGCCTCGACCCTGGTCGCCGGCAAGCGCGTCCGGGTGGATCTGAACCACGTGGGAATGTGGTTCGCCGAGCCGGCCGGTGACGATTTCTGCCTTGGCGCCGGCAAGGGAAAGACCACTCCCTTCGACGGTGACGGCACGGCCGGACAGCAGGTCATGAATTCGGCGAACTCCCTGCCGGGCGCGCCGCTCCCGTAAGCCTCCCGCCCGACAACCTCCCGCCCGAGAACCTCCCGCCGAGAACCTGGCGCCCGAAGTGGGGGAACCCCCCCCCGG
>JAOPVE010000173.1 GCA_025963185.1 Actinomycetes bacterium | reverse complement strand
GAGCGGCGGCCTCGCGCGGATCCCCGGATTCCAGCCGCGCCCGAGCCGTGGACCTCAGGCCGCCGGAGACCTCGCCCGAGCACAACATGTCGAGCGCCTCGACCGCCCCGGCGGACCGGATCAGCTCACCGAGCTGCCGGTGCCCCGGCTCGACCAGGCGGGACAGCGCGACCCTGGCGATCCGGACGGCGTCGAGCGGGTCGCCTCCGTCTGGACGGCCGGGTGTGCGGTCTACACCTCGCTCGGCGGTCGCGAGCAGCTGGAATTCCCCGTCGGTGATCATGCGTCTCCCCTGCGCAGAAAGATGGCTTCGTTGACGTCCCCGGCGTCGGGGACCGTGCGGCCGGCGAGGTCGGCCAGGGTCCAGGCGACTCTCGTGGCCGAGCAGTGGCCTCGCGCCGAGAGCTGGCCACGGTCGACGGCGGCGTCCGCGGTGGCGGTCACCGAGCGCGGCAGACGCCATCGGGTGCGGAGCGGCCGGGCTGGAACGTCGGCGTTCTTCGGCCAGCCGCCCTCGCGCCACCGCTCCGCCGCCGCGGCCCTCGCCGTGGCCACCCGCGCGGCGACCTCCGCGGTGCTCTCGCCGGGCCCGCAGTCGCCAAGAAGCGCGGCAGCCCGGACCGGCATGAGCGTGACCTGCAGATCCACCCGGTCGAGCAGCGGACCGGAGAGCCGGCCGATGTACCGCCGCCGGACACCCGAGGGGCAGGTGCAGGCCGAGTCGCCCGCCGCGCTGGCGCACGGGCACGGGTTCGCGGCGAGTACGAGCTGGATCGCGGCCGGGTAGCGGGCCACCCCGTTCGACCGCGCGAGCACGACCTCGCGGCTCTCCAAGGGCTGCCGCAGCGCGTCGAGGACCCGCCGAGGAAACTCTGGCGCCTCGTCGAGGAACAGCACGCCGTGGGTGGCGAGGCTGACGGCACCCGGCCGGGCGAGTCCGCTGCCGCCGCCCACGAGTGCCGCGACACTGGCCGTGTGGTGGGGCGCCTGATACGGCGGACGGTCGACCAGCGGGCACCCCGGCGGCAGCGTGCCGGCCACCGAGTGGACGGCCGTGACCTCCAGTGCCGCGTCGATGCTGAGCGCCGGGAGCAGGCCGGGCAGCCGCTCGGCCAGCATGGTCTTGCCCGCGCCCGGCGAGCCGAACATCGCGAGATGGTGACCGCCCGCGGCCGCGACTTCGACCGCGAGCCGGCCAAGGTCCTGGCCCACGACGTCGGCGAGGTCCGGAGCGCCGAAGCCCGCCGGAACGACGGACGGTACGGGCGGGGCCGCGGGCTCCGGATCCGCCGGATCGCCACCGCGGAGCCGAGCGAGCAGCGCGCCCAGCGAGGGTGCCGCGAGGACCTCCACACCCGGCACGAGCCGCGCCTCGCCCGCGTTGGCCGAGGCCACCACGACCCGCTTGATGCCCTCGGCGAACGCCGCGACCGTCGCCGGCAGCACCCCGCGGACCGGCCGGATGCGCCCGTCGAGCCCCAGTTCGCCCAGGAGCACGGCACCGGCCAGCGCGTCGGCGGGAATCGCGTCCGCCGCCGCGAGTAACGCGACCGCGACCGCGAGGTCGAAGCCGCTGCCGTGTTTGGGCAGCCAGGCCGGGCCGAGCCCCACGGTCATGCGCTTGGACGGCCAGTCCTCACCCGAGTTCAGGATCGCCGCGCGAACCCTGTCGCGCGCCTCCGCGACCGCGGCGTCGGGCAGCCCGGTGATGACCAGCCCGGGGATCCCCGGGGAAAGGTGCGCCTCGACTTCCACGACGTGCCCCTGCACGCCTACGAGCGCCACCGAGGCCGTGCGCGCGAAGCTCATCAGAACGCCCCGCGCAGATGTTCCACTGTGGCCGGACCGGCGGGCTGGGGCCGGACGCTGAGCACGTCGAACCGCATCTCCGGATCGCGGAGGCCGGACACCTCCACCCAGCGCAGCGCCAGCCGTCGTAGCCGCTCGGCCTTCGCCAGGCCCACGGCCTCGGCCGGATCGCCGAACCGGGCGGACCTGCGGGTCTTCACCTCGCAGAACACCAGCGTCGGACCGTCACGAGCCACGATGTCGATCTCGCCGTACTGGCAGCGCCAGTTGCGGTCAAGGACCACGAAGCCCGCGTCGGCCAAGTGCCGTGCCGCGACCCGCTCGCCGTACGCACCGACCATCTCGTTCGCGCCCACTTGTTGCCTCCCTCGCCGCTCGACGCACAAGGTCGAGACTGCTCAGTGGGAGACCGGAAGCCGAGAGCCGGACGGGGATCTGTGGACAGCGGAGCCCTTTGTGGACAGCCGAGCGGGGGTGGCGCGAGATGTGCTAGCCGGCGATCACGAGGGCGGCCTGGGCGGCGAGACCCGAGCCGACGAGCACGATCAGCACCGCTGTGGCCAGCGGCAATGCGGTGGCGAGGCGCGAACCCCAGCGGCCCGAGATCCGGCGGTCGATCGCCGCGCGCCAGCGGGCCAGTGCGAAGCCGACGCCGGTGAGGGTGCACGCCATGCCCGCGCCGTAGCCGACGACGAGCAGCACGCCGAACCAGGTCCGGCCAAGCGCGACAGCGCCAAGCAGCACGACGAGCGCCGACGGGCTGGGCACGAGCCCACCCGCGAACCCCATGGCGATCAGGCTCCGCAACCGCAGCACCACCCGCGCGGGCGCGGCGGGCACGGCGGGCACGGCGGGAACCATCGAGGCGAGAACCGGAGCAGGGGCAACGGCCACCGCCACCCCACTCGCCACACCGACCTCGACCGCACCAGCACCAGCACCAGCACCAGCACCAGCACCGATAGTCAGCGGCACGCCCCCCGGAGCCTCGCCCGAATGTCCATCGCCCTCGTGCGGATGCCCGTCCTCGCCGTGGACGTGCTCTCCCACCCCATCCGGGTGCTCCACCGAGTGCCCGTGATCGTGCCCGTGATCGTGCCCGTGATCGTGCCCGTGGTCGTGCCCGTGATCGTGCCCGTGATCATGCCCATGACCGCGCGAATCGCCGCCTGACGGCCCGTGCACATGCCCGCCAGGTCCGTGCGTATGCCCGCCCGGCCCGTGATGGTGATGGTGATCGCCCAGTCCGCCACCGGACGCCCGGGCAGCCCACGCCCGCCGCAACAGCATCGCCCCCACGCCGGCGAGGAGCGCGCCGCTCAGCAGGCCGAGCCAGCCGTAGATCACCTGCGGCGCGAGCACCACGGACGTCGTGAGCGCGATCCCGAGCACGAGCACCCCGGCCGTGTGGGTGAGCGTCACGGTCAGGGCGATCACGCCGGCCTGACGGAAGGATCCGCGTTCGCCGACGAGGAACGCGGCCATCACGGTCTTACCGTGCCCCGGGGCGAGCGCATGGACAGCCCCGAGCAGCACAGACACGAAGACGGCGAGCAGGCCGAGGGCGAGCGTCAGCCGAGGACGCCCGGCGAAGTCCGTGAACCAGCGGGTCATCGCGTCGACTCCGCGGGCGGCGACCGGCAGGGCCGACACCTGTCCGGCGAGGGACGCGGCCGGTCCGCCGGGCCGGGCCGTCACTGCCGCAGAGGTCACGCTCAGCGGCGAGCTCAGCAGGTCAGCGGGGTAGGCGGTGAGGCGCTTGCTCGGCGAGACCGCGGGAACGCCGCTGTGGGCCAGGGTCGTGCCGTCGCCGACCGCGGTGATCTCGCGCCAGCCGATCCGGCCGGGGAAGCCGTCGGCGCGGTACTCGACGTCGGACGACGAGCGCAGCGCCGACGGACCGGTCAGCGAGCACTCCAGGCGCAGCGTCACGAGGCCGCCGGCGCCGGGCGGGTAGCGCACCGACGACGGGCCGGATCGCAGCGCGACCGCCCGCCCGCCGATCCGCAAGGAAAAGGTTTTCGTGAGCCGCGCGCACTCGGCCGAGCCGTACTCGGCGCTTTCCGCGCTGGTCACGGTGCCATCGTGGTTGGCGTCGACGTCCTGGGCGCGGGCCTGGAACGCGGGCAGTTCGGCCATGTCGACGACGTAGTCGACGGTGACGGAGTTCGCGCCGATTCGCAGCCCGGAGTATTGGTTCACGGTGAAGTTGCCCAGCGGGTGGGCGTCAGCGGGGGCGGGCCACAGCGCGATGACTACGGCGAGCGCGGCGAGGACGAGCACTCCGGCACGGGCGCCGATCCGGCCCAGGTGCCACTTCCGCCCCGCGACGATCCGTGCGCGGGTCATCGGGCGGCCCCCGCGAGCAGCGCGCGTGCCGCCGGCACGTGCTGGACGGAGAAGTGCGGGTTGATCCGCAGGGCCTCGGTGAGGTCACGGTGGGCAGCCGCGCGCTGTCCGGTCGCGGCCTCGATCGCACCGAGGTGGAAGCGCAGCAGGGCGCTGTGGGTGCCGAGCCGGTTGGCCTCGGTGGCGTATTTCAGGGCCTCCGCCGAGCGGCCGTTGCGATACAGCGCCCAGGCCAGCGCGTCAGCCACGAAGATGCTCCTGCGCGCGGTGTAGGCGGCGTTGGCCGAGGTCAGGGCGGCTTTCGCGGATCCGTGGTCGGCGTCGAACAGGGCCAGTTCGAGGTCGGTGTTGACCCCGGCCGCCCCGAGGATCTTCTCCTCGGCGCGGACCAGCGCGAACTGCTGCTCGGCCCCGGCCTTGTCGCCGGTGGAGGCCAGGAGGTCGCCATACTCGCCGACGTACGTGGGGTTGGGAAGGCGGCTCGTGACGTTCTTGTAGTCGGTCAGCGCGCCTGCCGTGTCCCCTTGGGCGGCGCGCACCTTGGCCCGCCCGGCGAGCAGCGGCAGGTAGCCGGGCGCCCGGGCGATCCCCTCGCCGTACCGCGCTGCGGCGCCCTTGAGGTCGCCGGAGTTGAACGCGAGTTCGCCAAGGTAATAGAGCGCGAAACCGGCGTCGGACGGCTGCGGCGACTCGTCCAGCGCGGTTTCCAGCGCGCTGCGGGCCGACGCGAGGTCGCCCCGCAACTCGAAGGTGTACGAGGCCCGCGCGTACGCGGAGGTGTTCGGCCGCAGATCCATCATTTTCTGGACCGCGGCGTAGCCGGCGTCGTACCGGCCCAGTTCGATGTTGGCGTCGGCGAGGATGCCGAAGCCCTGCGCGCTGTACGGGGCGGCGGCCGTGGCCTGCTCGGAGTACTTGAGCGCGGCGGCGAAGTCGTGCTTGGCCGCCGCGAGCGCGCCCAGGCCGGTCAGCACGGCGGCATTGCCCGGCTTCTCCCGGGACGAGCGGTCGAGCGCCCCGGCGGCTTTGGCGTAGTACGACGGATCGCCGCTCACCCGAGCCTGCTCCACGTAGGCCTGCCCGAGTCCCGCCCAGGTCTGCCAGTCGGACGGCACCTCGCGCAACCGTTTCTGGGCCCGCTCGATGGCGGCCTGGCTGTCCTGTCCGGACGCGGCGCCTCCCGCGGCGACGGGCCGCGGATCCGGGGACCGGTGGCCTGGCGCGAGTAATGCTCCCGCCACGACCACGACGAGGCCGCCCCCGGCGACAGCGGCGAGGATCCGCACGAGCCGCGCCGGCATGACACCTCCACTCCCGGCGCCAGGCCCTGTTCCGGCGCTCCTGTAGTGGTTCGGATCGGGCGCCTCCGAGGTTCAGCCGTCCGGTTTACCCGCCCGTTTTGGGGGTTTCTCGCCGCGCGCCGAAAAAAAACCGGGCTCATCGCCGGCCGATCCGGCAATTCATCCGTATCCCTGGATGCGGCGAAGTAGCCGCAGCTGCAGTCCGTTTCCTGCAGTCAGCTTTCGGAAGGGGCACACATGTCTGATCGTCGAAACGTCGGTATCCGGCGGCGTACCACGCTCGCCGCGATCGCCCTCGTGACGGCGGCGGCCGGGCTGAGCGCGCTAGCTCCGCAAGTGGCGGGCGCATCCAGCCACCGCGAGGCCCCGCTGATCGCCGGTGAACCGCAACTGGACAACACGGACCTGTACGCGTTCAGCAGTCCAGACAAACCGGACACTGTAAGCCTGATCGCGAACTTCCAGCCGTTCCAGGAGCCGAACGGGGGCCCGAACTTCTACCCGTTCGCGGCTCGCACGGCCTATGACATCAACATCGACAACGATGGTGACGCCCAGCCGGACACGATCTTCCGGTTCTCGTTCAAGAACCTGTTGCGGAACAAGAACACGTTCCTCTACAACACCGGTGTCGTGACGTCGTTCAACGACCCGGATCTGAACTTCCGCCAGACCTACCAGCTCGAGCAGCTGGTCCGCAGCGGATCGACGTACATCCGCCGCACGATCGTCAAGGACGGCAAGGTCGCTCCGTCCCGGGTCGGCGAGGCGTCGATGCCGGAGTACGGGAAGCTCGCCCGCGAGGCGGTCACGGCGATCCCGGGCAGCGCGGCCGGGTGGGACGGCGCGGCCTTCGCCGGGCAGTCCGACGATCCGTTCTTCCTGGACCTGCGCGTGTTCGACCTCCTGTACGGGGCGGATCTGAGCGAGGTCAAGCAGGACACCCTGGCCGGGTTCAACGTCAACGCGCTCGCGATCCAGGTGCCCAAGAAGGTGCTCGCGCTGCGGAACGACGACACCAGGAACCCGGTCGTCGGGATCTGGGCCTCGACCGAGCGCCAGCGGATCCAGGTCGTGGGCCAGAACAACCTGCGCCGGCAGGGCGGTGGCCTCGCACAGGTCTCCCGGCTCGGCCAGCCGCTGGTCAACGAGGTCGTGATCCCGGTCGGCAAGAAGGACGAGTTCAACGCGAGCCGCCCGTCGCAGGACGCCAAGTTCGCGAAGTTCGTCACCGACCCCGAGGTTCCCAAGCTGATCGAGGGGATCTACAAGATCAAGGCACCGGCCACACCACGGGCGGATCTCGCCGAGGTGTTCCTCACGGGCGTCTGCAAGGCCTGCGGGCCGGTCAAGGCGGATCTGAACTCGCAACTGCTGAACAAGGACGTGAATCCGAAAAAGTTCGTGGCGAGTGAGGAACTACGGCTGAACATGGCGGTACCGGCCACGGCCAAGCCGAACCGGCTCGGGGTGATCGGCGGCGACCTGGCCGGCTACCCGAACGGCCGCCGCCTCACCGACGACGTCATCGACATCACCCTCCAGGCCGCCGAGGGCGTGCTCCTGCCGGGGGCGGGCGCCGACGTCAAGGGCCTCGGTGACGGGGTGGACGCCAACGACGGCAAGTTCATCGACAAGTTCCCGTTCCTCGCCCTGTCGAACGTCCGAGCGGTGAACCAGAAGCTCGCGAAGTGATCGCACCGGGGCCGGCCGCGAACGAGTGGCCGGCCCCGGTTCCGCACGTAGAGCAAGACCAGCAAGGAGAAACCCGGTGAACCCGACCTTCGCCCGGCCTGTCTCCACGCTCGCCGCCCTGATCGCCCTCACCGGATCAGCGGCGGCGTGCACGAGCGGCCACCCAGCAGGTCCCCCGCCCGAGGTGCTGCCGTCCGCGGCCGCGTTCCACACCGGAGCGTGCCGCGACAGCGCACCCGCGGTGCTGGCCGTCGCGCAGCTGGCGGCCCGCTACCGGGGCAAGAAGACGATCCCCGCGGCGGACCGCAAGAAGCTCGCCGAGCACCAGACCGTGCTGGCCACCCAGGCCAAGACCGCGGCCGAGCAGGTGAAGAAGCCGCTCGCGGATCTGGTGACCTCGATCGGATTCGTCCGCCTGCGGTACGCCAGCCGCAGCTACGACCCGACGGTGCTCGACCACATGGACTCCGCCCGCAAGGCGGTCCAGAAGGCCTGCACCGGCTGACCCTCCTCTGCCGAAGTGCGGTAACCGCGGCCGGTCCTGACCGGCC
>JAOPVE010000169.1 GCA_025963185.1 Actinomycetes bacterium | reverse complement strand
ACGGAGATCCGTGGCGACCTCACGCGCCGGGTGCGCGGCGCGCAACTCCCGCCGGGCAGCGCCGGCACTCCGTACCTGGCGGCCACGCCCCCGACGCGCGGCCACGCCCGGGACCGGCTGCCCGGCGCCCCCGACCCGCACAGCCACCAGCGCGACCCCGAGGCCGCCCGCACGGCGATGCGGGCGTTCCAGCGGGTCCCGCGCCACCTCGATCTGAGCGACCTCGACGAGGGCGGCACCGGCGCACCGGGCGGTACCAGCCGGCCCGCGGTGGCGGAGACGCGCAGTGGCCTGCCCCGGCGCGTTCGCGGGCAGCACCTGGCCCGCGACCTGCGCGAACCCCGCCCGGCCCGGGCTCCTGGGGACGGATACCGGCAGCGCGACGCCGATGCCGAGCGCGAGCAACTCGACGCGTTCGCCACCGCGTCGCGACGGGGAGCCGCCGCCACCCCCGCAGATCAGGAGAGGACGTCCTCACCATGACCGTTCAGTCGCAACCCCTCAGCGCGGAAGCGGAGAACTTCAGCTGGTTGCTCAACCGGTTCGCCGACCAGACGCAGGGAGTGAACGAAGCCATCGCCGTCTCCGCGGACGGACTCGTCATGACCATGTCGTCCGGAATGGACCGCACCCGCGCGGACCAGCTCGCCGCGATCACGAGCGCGATCGTCAGCCTCGCCGCGGGCGCCGCCCGCTGCTACGACCTCGGCGAGACCGACAAGATCGTGATCGGCCTTGAGCGCGGCTACCTGCTGGTCTGCTCCATCAGCGTCGGATCCGCGCTCGGCGTGCTCGCCGACCACACGGCCAACCTCGGGACGATCGCGTACGAGGCCGCCGTCTTCGTCAACCGGGCCGGACCGGTCCTGACCCCACAGCTGATCAACGAGCTGCGGCTGGCGCTGGAGGAGTAGGCCTTTCGTGATGCACCACGGCGAGTTCCAGGCCCAGCCGTCGCTGGCCGTCCCCGATCCGCACCAGGCGGAGCCGGGCGACACCGGATTCCAGGCCAGCGGGTGGCGGCCGCCGGACGCGAGCACGCCGCCCTCGGGCGTGCGGCCCTACCTCGTCACCGCCGGCCGGGTCCGCCCCCGCGACCAGACGCTGGAGATCGAGTGCCAGGTGATCGCCACCCGGGCCGGCCTGATCGCGCACCCGGCGCTCACCTACGAACCGCGCGAAGTGCTCGCGGCGTCCACCACTCCACTGTCGATCGCCGAGCTCGCCGCGCACCTGAAGCTGCACCTCGGCGTGGTCCGGATCCTCGTCGACGACCTCGCGGCGCAGGGACTCGTCGCCGTGCTGCGGCCCGCGCACGGCCAGCGCACCGACATCGACACCATGAGGAGGGTGATCCGTGGTCTCCGATCCATCACCTGACGGCGAGTCGGTCCAGGTCGCGGCGCCACGGCGGTTGCGCCTGCCGGTCAAGATCGTCCTTGCGGGCGGCTTCGGCGTGGGCAAGACCACTGCCGTGAGTGCGATCTCCGACGTCCCACCGCTGTCCACCGAGGCCGCGATCACCTCGGTCGCCGCCGATATCGACGCGGTCGGCGCCGTGCCCGCCAAGACGACCACCACCGTCGCCCTGGACTTCGGCCGCGTCGACATCGACGACGGCATGGTCCTGTACCTCTTCGGCACCCCCGGGCAGGACCGCTTCGGCTTCTTCTGGGACGACCTGGTGCGCGGCGCGCTCGGCGCACTGGTGATCGTCGATACCGCGCGGATCAGCGACTCCTACCCGGCGGTCGACTACTTCGAGCAGACGTCGATCCCGTTCGTCGTCGCGGTCAACCTCTTCGACGGGGATCTGAGGCACGACCTCGCCGACGTGCGGTGGGCCCTCGACATCGACGACGCCACCCCGCTCGTCACCTTCGACGCCCGCGAACGCACGTCCGTCCGGGACGCCCTGCTAGCGGTCCTCGACCGCGCTATGGAGGGCGCGCTGGCAGCACAGGACGAAACGTGAACGGACGGATCCGCGCAACGACCGCACAGCGCCGCCCGGATCCGGCGGGAGGGCCGGATCCGGGCGCGGCGCGGCGGAGGGAATCAGGAGGCAGAGCCCGTGATCACGCCGCTCAGGCCCTCGCTCACGTCGAGCCGCGAGTGCGGGTAGGTGTTGGCGTAGCAGTAGGTCAGGACGCAGTACTGCAGGTGCCGGCTGCGGATCGCCCAGCCGGTCGAGGACGGGACGGCCGAGTGCGTGTTGGCCGTGAGCTCCCCGATGACGACGACAGAGCTGACGTCGGTCAGCCAGTCGGTGGTCTCCTCCCAGTTCGTGATGCCCGCCCACGGCAAGCCGTTGAGGGCGTAGTGCACGTGCCACGTGTACATCACGTTCCCGAGGGTGCTGTACTGCGTGTACTGCGCCTCGTACGGCCATGACGGGATCGGCATCTGGCTCGGCGGTCCGAGGAGTTTCGGCGTCATGAGCACCTTCGTGAGGACCGGCCCGCCGGGCGCGGGGATCTTGTCCGCGATCTCGGGGTGCTGGCGGATGAAGGCCAGGTCCGCGCTGGTGGCGTGGCCCGCGCTCACGTTGCGGAGGGCGGACTCGATCGACGCCGTCCCCGTGGCGGCACCGGCGGGCGCGGCCGTGGCGAGCACGGTGGCCGCGACGACGCCGAGCGGCGCCACCCACCTGGCGATGCGACTCTGCAGGATGTTCATGTGTGCTCCTCACACCGTGGGGCTGGTGCCCGCGACTTCTGGTGAGAGGAATCTGGCGCGGCCGGGCGCCGTCCGATATCGGGAAATCCCCTGCGGACCCGAAGCGGCGCCCACACACCCGCCGTGTGGCCCGTACCGCCTGGCAGCGCGTTCCGGGGATCGGGTCAGGGGACGAGTGGGCCACTGAGGAGGGCGAGAGCGGCCTCGTGATCCCCGGACCAGCGGAGATCGCTCGGCGGGATCCGTTGCCAGAGCATCAGCAGCAGGTCCGCGGACGGCGCGTGCGCGGTCGCCACCGGATCGCCGGGACCCCACTGCCACCGGTCCGCGGTGTCGTCGGCGGCCAGCCGCACCCCGTAGGCGGGAGCGGCGAGCCGGGCCAGCGCCACCTGCCGCGGGGCCATGGTGTCGAGCACCTCCGCGACTCCGTCGGCCGCGAGTGCCGGGTCGATCTCGCTGCGGATCCCCAGCGCGTACTCGGCGTCCCACCGGTGGACCAGCGTCTCCATGCAGCGGCGGCGGCGCCAGAACCGGGTGGTGCGCGGCGGCCACAGGGTCCACGCCGGGCGATCCGGATCGGTGCCGAGCGCTGCCAGAAGGTCCTCGGACGTGCCCCGGAACCAGGCCGCGAGTTCGGCTGGATCCGTGGGTGCGGGCGGCGCCTCGTAGTCGCCGTGGCCCTCGGTGACCGCCGCGGCCGCCCAGAGATTCTCGCGGCCGAGGTGGCCCGCGAGGTCGCGCAGGTCCCAGTCGCCGCAGTGCTCGACCGGCGCGGACAGGTCGCCGTCGAGGTAGCCGGCGAACAGGTCCAGTTCCCGGCGAAGCTGGCCCAGATGATCCACGTCCCGGACCTTAGAGCGTCCGGGCATTCCTGCTGGGTCGCGTGCCGCCGCCTTCCGCGCCCTGTGCCGTTCGGCGGGCGGCGTTTCTGGCTAGCTCGCCGTGGCCGGACACCTGCGAATACGCGGCCGCCGGAAGGGTCAGGCGCAAAGAGTGCCACCATGGCCTTGGCGTTGAGCCAAAGTGGTGCCATGATGGTGCCATGGACATTACGCCTTATGTCGCGGGCCTCCGCGCCGAGCTGGCCAACGCTGCCGATCTCGGTGGTGACGAGGCCCGGGTGCTCGCGGAACGCCTGGTGGCGCCACTGGAGTCGGCGTTCCGGCTCGCGCTGCTGGACGCCTTGTCGGCCGCCGCGGGGGAGATCACGCGCGAGCTGGCACCTGGGTCCGTCGAGCTGCGGTTGCGGGGTCGCGAGCCCAGCTTCGTCGTGACAATGCCCGCCGACGAGGGCGCTGGCGTCACTGCGGTGCCATCGCCGCCCGTGCCGGTGACACCGGACGGCGACGACACCGCCATCTCGCGGATCAACCTGCGGCTGCCCGACGCGCTCAAGAGCCTGGTCGAACAGGCGGCCGCCCGTGACGGGCTGTCGGTGAACGCGTGGCTGGTCCGGGCGGCCGGGGCCGCGGTCCAGTCCACCGACCAGGCACATCGCGCGCCCCGCGCCCCGCTCGGTGGCCAGCGTTTCAGCGGCTGGGTGCGGTAGCCGGCGCCCGTCCCTCACCTCCAGTTACCCCAGGAAGGGTGGCTTTGCCATGCCCACTTTCGACACTCCGGAGCCGATTGCGGCCACGATCGAGGTCGGCGTCGGCGACGTCCGGATCGCGGCCAGCGACCGGCCGGACACCGTCGTGGAGGTACGCCCCAGCGATCCCGGGGCGGACCTCGACGTCCGCGCCGCGGGGCAGACCCGCGTCGAGTACGCCGGCGGCCAGCTGCTGGTCAAGGCGCCGAGGCGGGCGCTCGGGCTGTTCGGTAAGCCCGGCTCGATCGACGTGACGATCGCGTTGCCGACCGGATCGCAGGTGCGCGGCACCGCCGAGGTGGCCGCGTTCCACGGCACCGGCAGCCTCGGCGAGTGCTGGATCAAGACCTCCACCGGCGACATCCAGCTCGAGCGGACGGGTCCGCTGGATCTCTCGACGGCCAGCGGCACGATCGCCGTGGGCGTGGTCGCCGGTCCGGCGCGCGCCAGCAGCGGGGGCGGCGTCGTGCGGATCAGCGAGATCGACGGGGACGCCGTCATCAAGAACTCCAACGGCGACAGCCGGATCGGCACGGTCCGCGGCAACCTCACCATCAAGGCGGCCAACGGCGACATCACCGTGGGGTTCGCGGGCGCGGACCTGAACGCGGCGAGCTCCAACGGCGACGTCCGGATCGGCGAGATCACCCGCGGATCCGTCTCGGTGAAGTCCGCGAACGGCGAGCTCGAGGTCGGGATCCCGGCTGGCACTCCGGCCTACCTCGACCTGCACACGGCCTTCGGCAGCATGCACAACCGGCTGGACACCGCCGGGCCGCCACCGGAGGGCGAGGACACCGTCTCGGTCCGCGCCCGCACCTCCTACGGCGACATCGTCATCCGCCGTCCCGCCACCGGAACTGGAGAACACCTGTGAGCACTTCCCACGCCCCGGCGATCCGCGCGACCGGGCTGCGCAAGTCCTTCGGGACGCACGTCGTCCTCGACGGGATCGACCTCACCGTCGAGCGGGGAACGGTCTTCGCCCTGCTCGGACCCAACGGGGCCGGGAAGACGACGACGGTCCAGATCCTCTCGACGCTCATCAGCGCCGACGCCGGGGACGTCCGGGTGGCGGACCACGATCTCGCGACCGAACCCGACGCCGTCCGTGCCGCGATCGGGGTGACCGGGCAGTTCTCGGCCGTCGATGCCCTGCTGACGGGCGCGGAGAACCTGCTTCTCATGGCGGATCTGCACCACCTCGACCGCAAGCAGGGCCGGATCAGGGCTCGTGACCTGCTCGAACGCTTCGACCTGGTCGAGGCCGCCGGCAAGCCCGTGGCCACCTACTCGGGCGGGATGCGCCGCCGGCTGGACCTCGCGATGGGCCTGGTCGGCAGCCCCCGGATCGTGTTCCTCGACGAGCCCACCGCCGGACTCGACCCCCGCAGCCGCCAGACGATGTGGCAGATCGTCCGGGACCTCGTCGCCGACGGCGTGACGATCTTCCTCACCACCCAGTACCTCGACGAGGCGGATCACCTCGCCGACCGGATCGCCGTCCTCGACCACGGCACGCTGGTCGCCGAGGGCACGGCCGCCGAGCTCAAGCGGCTGATCCCCGGCGGCCACGTCAGCCTTCAGCTCGCCAATGCCGACGCCCTGGGTGCAGCCGCCCTGGCCTTTGGCGAGGCCGCCGTCAACGCGGACCAGCTGACGATCCAGGTGCCGTGCGAGAGCAGCACCACCGCGCTGCGCGCCCTGCTCGACCGGATCGACGCCGCGGCGGTGGCCGTGGACACCCTGTCGGTCCACAGTCCCGACCTGGACGACGTCTTCCTCGCCCTCACCGACCGGCCTGGCGAACGCGCGAGCACCGCACCGCCCGCCAGCACCGCGACCCGGATCAAGGAGACACTTCGATGACGACCACGACGTACCCGGTCCGCGACTCGGCCACGATGCTGCGCCGCAACCTCAAGCGGATGCGCCGCTACCCGTCGATGACGGTCCTCCTGGCCGGCATGCCGGTGGTCTTCCTGCTGCTGTTCGTCTACGTCTTCGGTGGCACGCTCGGCGCGGGCCTCGGCGGACCGGCGGGCGGCCGCGCCGAATACCTCACCTACGTGGTCCCCGGGATCCTGCTGATGGCCATCGCCGCAGCGGCCCAGGGCACCGCCATCTCGGTGGCCATGGACATGACCGAGGGCATCATCGCCCGGTTCCGGACCATGGCGATCGCCCGCTCGTCCGTCCTCACGGGCCACGTGCTGGGCAGCGTGATCCAGTCGATGCTCAGCCTGGGGATCGTGCTCGTGGTCGCGGTGGCGCTCGGGTTCCGGTCCAGCGCGGGCGTGCTGAACTGGGCGGCGGCGATCGGCGTTCTGGCGATGACCGCGTTCGCGCTGGTCTGGTTCTCGGTCGCGCTCGGGCTCGTCAGCAAGAGCGTCGAGACCGCCAGCAACCTGCCGATGCCGCTCACTCTGCTGCCGTTGCTCGGCAGCGGCTTCGTCCCGACCAGTTCGATGCCGGCCGGACTGCGCCAGTTCGCCGAGTACCAGCCGTTCACGCCGATCATCGAGACCCTCCGCGGCCTGCTGACGGGCTCGCCGCACGGCGCCGACGCGCTCGCCGCGATCGCCTGGTGCGCGGGCATCGCCGTGGTCGGCTACCTCTGGGCGCGAAAGCTCTACACCCGCGTCCCCACGCAGTAGAGCTGAGGCCGCTCCCACCACCCCGGAAGCGCGGTAACTGTGGCCGGTCCCCACCGGCCGGAATTACCGCACTTCGCGGATCGCCGCGGAGTGCTGTGCGGGTCTCGGGTAGTGTCGCCGCAGGCCGAGAGGCGCTGCAACGGGCGAGAGCCCGCCACGCTCGGCCGGATCCACCACTCGAAAGGTCGCCTCCCGATGCGGGAGGGTGTCTGTGAGCCGGACGAGTGCGCTGCGGAAGCTGCTCGGCGAGCGCGTCGCCGTTCTGGACGGCGCCTGGGCCACGATGTTCCAGGACGCGAAGCTGGCGTCCGCGGGCTACCACGGCGAACGATTCACCGCCCACCCCCGCGACCTCACCGGCGACCCCGACATTCGCGCGCGCCTGCGCCAGGGTCAACAGCGGCTGGCGGATCCGCGCCTCGTGCTGTTCGCGCAGTCGTTCCTGGCCGGCCCGCGCGGTTATCGCGAGACTGGCTGACCGCTCCGGATCGAGCAGACTGGCCGAGGCGTTCGCCGAGTATGTCCACCTGCGGGCACGGCGGGACTGGTTCGAGCCCGGCGCCGATCCGGCGATCGAGGACCTGCACGCCGAGCGCTTCCGCGGGATCCGGCCCGCGATGGGCTACCCGGCCACCCCGGACCACAGCGAGAAGCGCGAGCTGTTCGGGCTGCTCGGGGCCGGGGACATCGGGATGCACCTGACCGGTTCGTACGCGATGACTCCCGCGGCCGCCGTGAGCGCGCTCATTCTGGCCCACCCCGAGGCGCGGTACTTCACCGTCGGCCGGATCAACCGCGACCAGGCCGCGGACTACGCAGCCCGCCGCGGTGTCCCCGTCGCCGAGGTGGAGCGCTGGCTACGCCCCAACCTCGGCTACGACCCGGCGTGAGGGATCAGCCGCGGCCCGGCAGCACGGCGGTGTGCTCGGCCCGGACTCCGCTGAGCGCGTCCGGATCGAGGCCCAGCAGCCGCAGGATCGTCGGCGCGATCTGGGTCGTGCTCACCGGCGAGTCCGTGACCACAGCCGAGTGGGCGCCAGGGACGGCCAGCAGGATCGGGACGTGCCGGTCCGCGTCGGCGTTGCCACCGTGCTCGGCGATCTTGCCGGTGCCGCCGGTGTAGACGACTCCGGGCTGGGTGAGGCCGATCAGGTCGGGCACCCGTGGGTCGCGCGTCGAGGTGCCGATGAACGCGGCCGCGGACTGTCCCGCGTAGACCGTGGCGAGCCCGGAGGACGTGAACGGCTTGCCCGCGCCCGCGATGTCCGTTCCGCTGCCCGAGTAGCCGGCCAGGAAGTGCCGCGCGAACGCGGTCGCCGTGCCGGACCGGTCGGTCAGCCACATCAGCATCGCGTCGTCGTCGATGGAGAACGCGACGAGCGGGGCGGTGTGCCCGGCGGCGGTCCACGCGCCGTTCATCGCGTCCACGATCGCGCCGTCGTCGATCCGGGTGAGCTGGGCCGGGATCGTCGGGGCCTGGCCGTGCTTGGCCGACAGGATGATCGCCGTGTCGCCGCCGAGCCCGCGCGCGGCGAGTTCCGCGGTGAAGCGGCCCACCTCCCGGTCGACGTAGTCCAGGGCGCCGGCGAGGACCGGTCCGGGGGTCACGCCGTCGGCGAGGTACCCGCCGGGCTGGCCGCCCGAGGACGGCAGCTTCTCCGCGGTGGACACGCTCTGGAAGTTCAGCCCGAAGATCGCGGGGGTGCCGAGCTTGACCGAGCGCGAGTGGTCGTAGCCGTCGATCTGGTTGAGGACGGCCCGCACCTTGTACCCGTCGTACTGCTGGGTGAGACTGTTGACCTTGGTCCAGTCGTGGCCGGCCGGATCCGCGAGGCTGTTGATCTCGGGGGTGAACAGGTCCTCGATGCCCTGGCCGGACGGTCCCTGCAGGATGTCGTAGGCCGGGTGCTTGTCGGACCACGCCGTGACGAGCCCGTGCGCGCGAGCGACCTCGAACACCGTGTTCACCCGCGAGTAGGAGTGCGGGTAGACGGGCTTGCAGGTGGCCGGATCGACGGGCAGCTTCGCCGGATCGATGAGCTGCTCGGGCGATCCCGTGAGTGAGAGGATCGAGCCCGGCAGTCCACTGAGGCCCTGACCGGCGTCGATCGAGTCCTGGTTGCGGTCCAGCTCCTCGAAGTAGGTGACCTCGGCGCCGGGCTTGGCGCCCGCGCACGAGGTTGTCCCGGCGGGCAGCAGCGAGCGGTTGTAGCTGTCGTCGTAGTAGACGCCGGTGGTCTTCGGGCTCGCGCCCGTGACCTGGGCGAGCATCCCGGGGAACGAGTCGGACGGGAACGTCGTGCGCGCCTGCGAGTACTCGACGCCGCGTCCGGCGAGTGCGGCCAGGGCCGAGGCGGGGTGGTGCGCCACGTACCAGGCGAGGTCGGACTGGTGCAGTCCGTCGACCGAGATGAGCAGCACGTGGCCGACCTGGTCGTGCCTCGCCACGGCGGCGGCGCCGGGATTCGCGGATCCGGCGGCGACCAGCACCGCGGCGGTGATCACTCCGGCGGCAATCCGTCCTCGTCTGGTGCGCATGCGGTCCCCTCGGTCGCGGCCGGGTCGTCACCGGCACCTCGCCCAGGAGTACAGGTCGCGGATTGCGGGGTCCCCAACTCGGGATGAACATGAGGGCCAGCCGAGAGTTGCCCACAGTCTGTCCACAAGCTGTGGATCCGTTCTCTGTGGACGGCACAACATCTGGTGGCCCGTGGCCGTTCACCGCACGGACACGTCCCGCCGCCCCCCGTAGACCGCCGC
>JAOPVE010000105.1 GCA_025963185.1 Actinomycetes bacterium | reverse complement strand
CCGGAGGTCGGTGCCGCGGCCGGTGGGCGTGAAGTCCACCCCGGCCTCGGTGGTGGGCTCCCAGTCGAACGTGACGTCGCCGATCGTCACCGCGGATCCGGGAACGGCCCCCGCAGCGGCCAGCGCGGCCTCCACGCCGAGCCGGGCAAGCCGGTCACCCAGGTAGCCCACGGCCTCGTCGTTGGAGAAGTCCGTCTGGCGGATCCACCGGACCGGCTTCTCGCCGAGCACCACGAACGCGTCCGGATCCTCGGCATCGCGCTCGATCGTGAACCCGGCGTCGTCGACGGCACGCGGACGCAGCACGATCCGGGTGGCCTCGGGGATCGCCCGCCGCGCCCGCTCCTCTTCCACCAGCTCGGCGAGGGCGAACAGGAGTGGCCGCAGTCCCTCGCGGGTGATCGTGCTGATCTCGAACACCCGCAGGCCGCGCTTCTCGATGTCCGGCCGCACGATCTCGGCGAGCTCCCGCCCGTGCGGCACGTCGATCTTGTTGAGGACCACGAGCCGCGGCCGTCCGGCCAGCCCGCCGTACTCGGACAGCTCGTGCTCCAGCGCGTCGATGTCGGCCAGCGGATCCCGGCCGGGCTCCTCGGTGGCCGAGTCGATCACGTGCACGAGGACGGCGGTCCGCTCGATGTGGCGCAGGAACTCCAGGCCGAGTCCCTTGCCGGTGGCCGCCCCCGGGATCAGGCCCGGCACGTCGGCCATCGTGAACACGGTGTCGCCCGCGGTGATCACGCCGAGGTTGGGCACCAGGGTCGTGAACGGGTAGTCGGCGATCTTCGGCCGCGCCGCCGAGACCACGGCGATCAGCGACGACTTGCCCGCGCTCGGGAAGCCGACCAGGCCGACGTCCGCGACACTCTTGAGCTCCAGCACGATGTCCGAGCCCACGCCGGGCTCGCCGAGCAGCGCGAAACCGGGGGCCTTGCGCCGGGTCGAGGCCAGCGCCGCGTTCCCGAGCCCGCCGCGGCCGCCCTGCGCGGCGATGAACCGGGTGCCCGCGCCCATCAGGTCGGCCAGCACCGCGCCGTCGGACGAGTGCACGACCGTGCCGTCCGGGACCCGCAGTTCCAGGTCGCCACCGGCGGCGCCGCTGCGGTGCGCGCCCATCCCCGGGCGCCCGTTGCCGGCCTTCTGGTGCGGGTGGAAGTGGAAGTCGAGCAGGGTGTGCACGTTCGGGTCGACGACCAGCACGACGTCACCGCCGTTGCCGCCGTTGCCCCCGTCCGGTCCGCCGAGGGGCTTGAACTTCTCGCGGTGGACGGACGCGCAGCCGTGGCCACCGTCGCCCGCCGCGACGTGCAGGACGACGCGGTCGACAAACGTGGCCACGGGCAGATCCCTTCACCTGTTATTGGTGCCTGTTGGTGCGTGCGCTGGGTTGTTAGCGCGTGCGCTGGGTTGTAGCGCGTGCGCTGGGTTGTTAGCGCGTGCGCTCGCTTGTTAGCGCTTATCGCCGGCGAAAGCCGGCGTGTCTCGGCGCGAACCGCTAACACAAAGGCCCACGCCCCTGAGAAACGGCGAAGGGCGGGCCGGATATGCCCGGCCCGCCCTTGCGTAACGAGTGTTCCGCGGAGGCGTCAGGCCTCCGCCGGGACGATGCTGATCGTCTTACGGCCGCGCTTCTGGCCGAACAGCACGCTGCCCGCGGCCAGCGCGAACAGGGTGTCGTCGCCACCGCGGCCGACGAGGTCGCCCGGGTGGAAGTGGGTGCCGCGCTGCCGGACGATGATCTCGCCCGACTTGACGACCTGGCCGCCGAAGCGCTTCACGCCGAGGCGCTGAGCGTTCGAGTCACGGCCGTTCCGGGAGGAGGATGCGCCCTTTTTGTGTGCCATATCTGCGTCTACTTCCCGCTCTCGATGCCGGTGACCTTGATCTGGGTCAGCGGCTGACGGTGACCCTGGCGCTTGTGGTAGCCAGTCTTGTTCTTGAACTTGTGGATCTTGATCTTCGGGCCCTTGGTGTGGGCGACGACCTCGCCGGTAACGGAGAACGCGGCGAGCGCGTCGGCCGTGTGCGTGACGGTCTCGCCATCCACCACCAGCAGCGCCGGCAGCGTCAGGGCGTCACCCGGGCCACCTTCGAGCTTCTCGACCTCGACGACGTCGCCGACCGCCACCTTGTACTGCTTGCCGCCGGTCTTGACGATGGCGTACATGGACGCTGGCTCCTGACTGCTCTGATGGCGTATCTCGTACTGCGCGTTCCCGGCCCCGGCCCGCGAGAACCCAGCGCGGGAAATGTGGCGGGCGGGCAGCAGGAACGTGGCGCACGGGACGCGCGCCGTTAGACAGGGTACGTACCGCGCCCGGCCAGGGTCAAACCGGGGTGTGGCCCCCGCGCGCCGCCTCGGAGGGGCACACTGCGACCAGCACACGCGCACGTCAGCCGCCGCCCCACCTAAGGAGCTGACCCCCGTGACGACCGCAGGCCAGGAGGATCCCGGTCAGCGCGCCTCCGCGATGGGCCGCGCGCTGCTCGCGCTCGGCGACCGGTGGACCCTGCTGATCCTGCAGCGAGCGTCGCTGGGCACGCGCAAGTTCAGCCAGTGGCAGGAGGCGCTCGGCGTCTCCAACAGCGTGCTGACCAGCCGATTACGCGAACTCGAACAGCACCAGATCCTCGCCAGGGTGCCGGATCCGCAGTACGCCGGCCGGTTCGAGTACCGCCTCACCGAGCGCGGGCTGGATCTCTGGTCCGTCCTCGTCGCCATCTGGGCCTGGGAGCGGCGCTGGGTGCTCGGCCGCCAGTCGACCCTGCCCGACCTGCGGCACGATCGCTGCGGCTACGCCTGCACACCCCGTCTGACCTGCACCTGCGCCCCCCAGCCGATCACCCCGCGGGACACCACGGCGGTGCGCCGGTCCTCGCTCACGGTCGCCGACGTGTCCACCCCGCGGCTGCACCGGCGGACCTCGGCCCCCGCCCCCTCGGATCCGATGGCGTACCTGCCCAACACCATGGAACTGCTGGGCAACCGGTGGAGTATCGCGGTCCTCGCTGCGGCGTTCATCGGGATCCGGCGGTTCGGGGACTTCGAGCGTGACCTGGGGATCCCCCCGGTGATCCTCACCGACCGGCTGCGCCGCTTCGTGGACCTCGGGGTGTTCCGCCGGGGCGTCTACGACCAGCGCTACGGCCGGGAGGAGTACCGCCTCACCCAGAAGGGCCTGGCGTTCTTCGACGTGATCGCGCTCGCGTTCCGCTGGGGCGAACGCTGGTTCCCCGGATCGCCGGTCGTGACGATCCGGCACCGGCGCTGCGGGCGGATCCTCGAACCGGTCCTGCGCTGCGACCGCTGCCAGGCCACCCTGACCCGCCGCGAGGTCCGCTTCGTGCACTGAGCCGGTGGTCCCGAGCCCGCCGTTTCCCGCAGGTGCGGTAACCGCGGCCGGTCAGGACCGGCCGGGGTTAC